>CAVGTO010000093.1:0-5252 GCA_963631865.1 Eggerthellaceae bacterium | reverse complement strand
ACGGAAATGCTCCCACTGGGTATAGGTGAGAGAGTCGCATATTACGAGACGGAAAGCATCCTTGAGGGCATAAGACGGATCGCGGAGGGATTGAACTCGCGAAGTTGAGGGATTGGCTGACGCAGGCTGAGTAAGTTTGGCGCGCGTAACGAGTTCGGGGTCGAGGTTCAGAGCCAATGCGGACTGTATCTCCTCGGTTGACTTGGCGGACGAGCGAACTGGCTGACCGTCCCATGCTATTTGGTATACCACTACGCTATCCGTGCCTGCAGTCTCACGGTTAGATGCGAACCAAGCACTCTGGTTGAATTCATCGGCCACGAAAAGGAAATCGTCGAAAGCCGAATTGAAAGGCACGCCCATATTTACGGGTTCAGAATATGTGCGAGTCTCGGGATCGTAGGTAGTACGATAGATATCATAACCTCCCATACCACCAGGACGGTTGGATGCGAAATATACGGTTACGCCATCGGTCATAAGCACAGGCGCAATGTCATCCCATTCGCCTTCGAGACCACGGAGTTTGGTCATCTCGCCCCAGCCACCAATAAGTTTTTCCATCTTCATGAGACGGGAATAGCCATCATCATCGGCAATGGAGAAGTAGACGGCATCGGCACGCTCGGTCATATACATCAGACCGTCGGGGTCGATATCAGACTGGAAAAAATGGGAATTGGCGCAGACCATACCGCACTCCTTGCTGACGCCATATGCTTGCGTAACGCCGACGCGGGGCATCGTAGTCTTGCTACCGACACGGACGTTGAAAATCTTGCTGGCAAGGAGGGTTGAGTTTTGGCACTCCGTATCGAATTGCTCAGCCATGCGGACAAGGCTATCGACTTTGCATGTAGGGGTGAACTTTGCGAAGGCTGAGCGAGCGCGATCGTATTCGCACTTAAGTTGGTATGCTCGGCCAATGTATAGGTTGGCGTCATTCTTGCGGAAAGAGCGTAGCTGGGCGAGGTGGAGACGATTGAGAGCGTCGTCGAGATTTCGGCCCGTCATGGCCTCGGCGGCGCCATAGTAGAAATTGATCTTAGCGTCGCGCTCATTGTCTTTTGCCACGGGAGCCAAGACATCACATGCCGCGGCGTAGTCACCTTTGTCGAAAAGAGATATGCCGCTCGAGACGGCAGTCTGCTGAGCGGTTTGAGCCAATGAGGCCAGGGGCACAGCTAGGAGAGCAGCGAAGGCCGCAATGGCTATGCGAAACTTATTGTTCATCATTGGACGTAGTGAAAAATTTAAAAGAGATTGAGGGTGGACACGTTTCTCCATCCGGACGCGATTACTCGTAAGAGACGTGCGTAAGGACTCGACGGTAGACCGACAGAATCTTGGATTTCGAGACGAAACCCACGTATTTCCTATGATCCACCACAGGCAAATTCCATGCCCCGCTTTGCTCAAACTTATCCATGACAGACTCCATGCCCTCATCTATTGATATGAAGGCGGGGGGGATAACCATGAGTTCGCGGACGAGGGTGGTATCGTACTTATCGTGGTCGAACATTATGGAGCGGATATCGTTGAGGAAAACCACGCCTATAAGTTCATCACGAGCATTGACAACGGGGAAGATGTTGCGGGTGGACTTGGCAATAAGTTGGATTAGTTCGCCGAGTTTGGCATCACCACGGACGGCGGTGAAGTCTGTCTCGATAACCTTATCGAGGTGCATAAGAGTGAGGACCGTCTTATCTCGCTCGTGGGTAAGGAGTTCGCCCTTGTCCGCCAGGGGCTTGGTATAGATGCTCTGAGGCTCGAAAAAGGCCATGGTGACATGGGCAATGGTGGCGGCAATCATGAGGGGGAGGAGGAGAGCGTAGCCATTGGTAATCTCGGCAATGAGGAAGATGGCAGTCATCGGCGCATGCATCACACCCGCCATCACGCCCGCCATACCGACAAGGGTAAAGTTGGTGACAGGCAACATAGTACCGAAAATGACATTAAAGCCTTGCGCGAAGAAGAAGCCAGCCACGCCGCCCATAAACAGAGAGGGCGCAAAAGTGCCGCCCACGCCACCAGCGCCAGTGGTTGCCGACGTAGCCACAGTCTTAAAGAGCAGAATGAAGAGAGCGAAAAGGAGCACGCCACCCGTAGTGCGACCGAAAATGGACTCAAGGGGAGAGCCACTCATTATGTCGCCCACGCGGCCTTGAAGCAGCAGGCTGATAGTGGAATAGCCCTCACCGTAGAGCGGCGGGAGGAGGAATATGAGGATGCCGAGGATGGTACTGCCCACAATCCACTTGACCCACGGGTTTGTTATCTTACCCATTTTGCCCTCGGTGAACCACATAGTCCGGGCGAAGAGGAGCGAGATAAGACCAGTAAAGATGCCGAGGAGGGCATAGAAAGGCAGATTGGACAGACTGAAGGCACTTATGCGGCTCATACTGAACTCCACGTCGTTGCCCATAAACCAATAGGTCACGGCCGTAGAGACGATGGCGGTAAGCATAAGGGGCACCATGGAAGCCATGGTGAGATTGAGCATAAGGATCTCGAGCGTAAAGACCACGCCGGCTATCGGGGCTTTGAAGACGCCCGCAATGCCGCCCGCCGCTCCGCACGCCATAAGGAGGGTGACTGACTTATAGTCGAGTTTGAAAAGTCTCGCTATGTTACTGCCGATGCCAGCACCCGTGAGAGCGATAGGGGCCTCGGCGCCCACCGAACCACCGAAACCGATGGTGAAGGAGCTGGTGACGATGGACGAGTAGATATGATGCTTAGGGAGCGAACTGCCCGTCTGCGAGATGGCGTAGAGGATTTGCGTAATGCCGTGGCCGAGTTTGCCCTTGATGACGTAGCGAACCAAGAGCCACGAGATAAGGATGCCGATGGCGGGGCTTATGAGGAAAAGGAGGTTGAAATTGAGATCGGAAAAGCTATCCACGAGGGCCTTTACCCATGCTATGGCGTGCTTAAGGGTCACTGCGGCTAGGCCACTTACAATACCCACCACGATGCTGAGGAGGATGACAAAGTAGCGCTGGCCAATCTTAGAGATTACCCATTGACTGATGTTCTCGGCTTTTGACAGGACCCGACTTGATATGTTATTTACAAACGACATTATCTTTCGAGGAGAATACCACGCAATAATACCTCGCGAAGTTACAATCTTTTCGGAAAAGGAGAAACGCGCCGGGGCTGTATGGCGATAGAATGCGCACATCACCTAAAAGAAAGCCCGAAATAGGCTATATTCGCGAATAAGAAATTATGCAGAGCTCAGACGAGACACAAAGAGCAGCCGGCTTCGCGACCTACCGACTGCCAGGCGAGACCATTTGCCACACCATTTGCCGCGAGCCGGAGACATTGACCGACATAGCCGACACGGCGGGGCGCACAGGCTTCGTCATGTCGCCGTTTGTCGTGTACGACGGCGCACCCATACTATTTTTCGAGGGTGAGCCACAGTCATACCCCACCCCATGCGCCAAGCAGACCGCCACAGGAGTAAAGCGCAGCGGCGTAACGGCAGAAAGCGACCGCAAAGCATACGCAAAGGCTTTCAGTGCGCTCCACGGAATGGTGCGCCAAGGTCAGCTGAGGAAAGTAGTGCTATCGCGCAGTGCGACAATATGCACGGACTTGCAAGCCGACGCGCAGGAGATGTTCGCCATGGCATGCGAAGCCTACCCCACGGCCTTCGTAGCCATCATCGCAACACCCAACAATGGCACTTGGCTGATAGCGACCCCCGAACTTCTGCTCGAGAGCCACTGCGGACGACTGCACACCATGGCATTGGCAGGAACGATGCGCACCGACGGGACTGACTCCCCAAAGTGGAGCGACAAGAACAGGCAAGAGCAACGAATAGTGGCGCAATACATCGCAAAAGCACTCGCACCAATCGCGACCGACATTGAGACCTCCGAAGCCGAGACAACGGCAGCGGCAGGGCTCGTTCACCTCCGCACGACATTCTCATTCTCACTGCAGAACGGAATCATACTCTCCGACGCCATCGTGTCACTGCACCCCACGCCAGCAGTATGCGGAATGCCCAAAGGCAATGCCATGCAGGCCCTTATGGACCACGAGCATTACCGACGCGAATATTATAGCGGATACTCGGGACCCATATACGCAAACGGCGACGCCAACCTCTACGTAACCCTCCGATGCGCAAAGATTGCCACCGACGGATGCACACTTTTCGCAGGTGGCGGACTAATGCCGGAGAGCCGCGAGGCCGACGAATGGGACGAGACGGAAGCCAAGATGGATGCCATGCGAAACATCATAGAGACACTAACCGACAAGAGCAATGTATAGCAGCATCGAGACGGTAAACATACTGACGGCACTTCTGCTCGAACACGGAGTGCGCCACGCCGTGGTGAGTCCTGGTAGCCGAAACGCGCCAATCTGCCACAACATCAAGGAGACGGGCAAGATAAAATGTTACCCCGTGACGGACGAGCGTTCGGCGGGCTTCTTTGCAATAGGCGTCAGCCAGGCCACGGGATTGTCGCCTGTGGTGGTGTGCGTTACTAGTGGATCGGCTATTCTCGACGTGGCACCCGCCGTGGCCGAGGCTTATTATCAGCAAATACCAATTATCGTGATAGCGGCCGACCGTCCCGCAGCATGGATTGGCCAACTCGACGGACAGACAATGCCACAGCCCGATGCTTTCGGCAAGATGGTGCGCCGCTCGGTATCGCTTCCCGCAGGTAATACAGACGAGGAGATTTGGTATACCAACCGTCTTATCAATGAGGCACTTATGGATGCCGCAGGACCTATCTGCGGGCCTGTGCTCATAAACGTTCCGCTATCCGAACCGCTTTATGAATTCCGCACGCCCGAGTTGCCCGAAGTGAGAGTCTGTAAGAGGATTGAGAGCGATGGTCGGGACGTGGCGAAGAGTGTGGCCAGCCGACTTAACAAAGCAAGGAGACCAATGGTAATCTTTGGACAGACATTGGATTACGCATCCGCACAGGCTTTTGAGGATAGACACAGCAAACAATTCCCGATATTGGGAGAAGCTCTCTCCGGCGTATGTGTTCTTCTCGACCCGACGGTGCATGTACTCCGAAACGCAAGGAACGTAGACATTGACGACTTCCGACCCGACCTCATAATTTATGCAGGCGGCACACTCGTAAGCAAAGAGACCAAGCAGTTTTTGCGCTCTTGCACCGATGCGGAGACAATTCTCATCAGCCCAGACGGCGAACTACATGACGTGTTTCAGAACACGACCCTCG
>CAVGTO010000092.1:0-8643 GCA_963631865.1 Eggerthellaceae bacterium | reverse complement strand
GCAGAGATTGTGCTGATCTGTGTAGTTGGAGTCGATCTGGATGACGAGCTGGAGAGAGCCAGAGGAGAAGTCGGCCGTCGAACTGGTATTGTTGGTCAGCGAGATGGTGGTCTCACCATTCTTGTTGATCTCAACTGCGTCGCCCTCGGTGAAGTCGGTCCAGCTGCTGCCAATGCCGAGACCATCGACATTGTGGCGGAGCATTGCCATAGGCTTAGCGTCGGCGTTCCAGGTAACACCACTGGTGATAGAGAAGGTCACATTCATAGTCTTGCCCTTCTTGAGCTTAATCTTGCTAACGTCAACCGCGTCGGTCGGGCCACCCCAAGTGCTGTATATGGTAGCGCGGATAGCCTTGCCGCCAGTGTCGCCGAAGCCCCAAGAGATCTTGGACTGGTCAACCTTCACCTCTACGGGACCAGTGGCGGTTGAGCCACCAACGGTCTTCTGGGTGAGCTTAGCGAACTTATACTTGGTAGCAGAACCTGCTGCATTGTTCTCGTTTACAACAGAGAAGTAATACTCGTTATCGTCCTTGCTTGCCTTGGTAACGATGAGCTCGTCGGTGTTGAGTTCCTCACAACCAGTAGTGAAGAGAGTGATAGGCGTAGAGAACTTGATGGTATTGCCACTGATGGTAAATGTCCCCTTAGCCTCAGAGATTTCCTCCTCGAAGGAGTAAGTGCCATCGGACTTCTTGGTCAGCGTAAGAGCGAAATCCTCAACGGGAGTTGCCTGCGGATACCATGCCTTCTTGCCATAATCCTCCTCTGAAGATACCTCCCAAGCGGAGCTGCCACCATTCCACCACTGGAAACCATATGGGGTGTCGGCGAACTTATAAGTCATGGAAGAGAGTGTTGCGGTAACACCGTCGATATCCTGCTGGAAGAGGCTCGTCTCGAGGTCGAGGTCGTCAATTGCAGTAACCTCAGCAGCCGAGATGCTCTTCTCCTCTGTAGGAATCTCTACAGTGCCATCGGCAACATCCTTGGCGATGAAGTTCCAGATGAGCCACCAAGCACCCTCGCTGTTGGTACGCATAGTAGCTAGCTGGAGGATGTAAGGGGTGAGGCGGACAATCTTGATTTCCTTGGTGTAGTTGTCGCAGACAGCGTCGAAACCGGAATTGTGGAGTGAGTAAGTGCCACCGTTGAAAGAAATCACGGGATGCTTAGCATCGTTGAGGTTGAGGCTGAAGGTGCCATTGATGGTAGAGCCAGTAGAAGCACCCTTCTCACCTTCCTCGCCGCGGTACATAGAGAGGGTACAGCCGTTGGTCGCATCGAGACCGAATGTCATGTAGGAGTCCATATAGGCATTGTTGGCAGCGATGAGCCAATCTTGGAAACCCGGATCCCAGTTGGGCTTGAAATTGTCGAGACCGATGTTGGTGGAAGCCGAACCATCGTTCAGGACATCGTCAGGGTTGCAATACATGACAGGACCGGTGCAATCGCCTACGCCGTAATCGCCGTCGCAAGGAACCCAGGTCTTGGTCTTACCCACGCCACCTGCGAGGTAGCCCCAGAGGTCGTCGCTCAGCATAGTGAAGTCGTTGCCAGTAACGGTAAACTTATAAGGCTCGCCATAGACAACGCCCGCTGAGGTCGAGACGCCAAAGGTGATGGAATACTCGCCAGAGAAGGGAAGGTTGAGATCGACGGAGCTCTGCTGGCTGGTGGAGCCATCGGTAAGGATCCAGATGGGGGTGACGCCAGAGACGCTGGTCGAGAGATGGATGATATTTGGGTTCTCGGCATCGGGCTTCACGGAGTAGTTGAGGCCCTGCTGGAGGTCGTCCGCAGTGTACTGCGCAGCGCCGAGGCTATACTCGTCGGGTTGGCAAGAAGCCAGACCGAGGAGCGCCGCCGAGAGAGCTATGCTTAAATATTTCAGTTTCATTGTTCTATTCCTTTAAAGAATTAGACATCTACCATTGAGGTTTACCAGCCGGCATTCTGGGTAAGAGTGTTGCCAGAGAGGGTAATCTCAGTGTTAGGAATCTGCATAAGACCAGCCTTAGAGGTGAAGTTGGAGGCGTCGAACGTCTCGGTGTAAGAGACACCAGCGTTCTTGACGGTCACGCCAGCCTGCATCTCGTTGATCTTCTGAGCAGCATAAGAGCCGCCCTTGCCGTAGCGGAGAAGATCCCAGTAGCGGATGCCCTCGAAGGCGAGCTCCTGAGCACGCTCGGTGCGGAGAGCCTCCTCTGAGTATGCGGTAGCAAGTTTCCCTGCACGCTCCTGAACCTTGTTGAGGCCGGTAGCGTCGCCTGTGAGCTCGCTCTGCATAAGGAGGACGTCAGCGTAGCGGACGATGGTCCAGTCGTTGTAGTAAGTGATGTTGGTGTGCTTCTCGCCGAGTTCGAAAGCAACGGACTCGCGAACACCGTCGGAGAAGCAGAGAGGAGCGTATTTCTTGATGCCGTAGCCAGTGTACTCATAGGTATCGCTGGAGCACTTCTCGAAATTGCTCTGGTTCTCAAAGCCCATCTCTGAGTAGTTTACAACGCTGTACTGCATACGTGGGTTGTCGTAATCCTCGACGAAACGGGGGTTGGGCACGCAGATGCCCCAGCCGTTGGCATAAGGTACGCAATTGATGTTACGAGTACCAAGGAAGACAACGAAGGTGTTGCCACCAGAGTTGCCATTGTAGTCCTGAGTGGTGTTGCACTTGAGATTGAGGACGAACTCCTTGGAGATGCCACTCTGACCAGCGTGCCAACCGTCGGCGTTGTAGTATTTGCCAGCATAGGTGGTCTCCCATGCGTAGCTGCCAGTACCGACACCGGCCTCCTTGGTGCAGGCGGGCATCCAGAGGTCCTTGAAGTTCTCCTCGAGAGCGTAACCGCCATTCTCAACAACATCGTTGATGGCATCGATGGCCTCCTGCTTGGTGCAAGCCTCGCTCTCCTCACCGTAGTAGCCGGTGTAGAAGAGGTAAGCGCGGGCGAGAAGGGCCTCGGCAGCGTACTTAGACATACGGCCGTCGTTGGTATCGAGGTTGGAACCGTTGTATGCCGAGCCGGGGATATTCTCCGAAGCGTACTTGAGATCCTCGAAGATGACCTTGAATACCTCTTTGGCATCCGTACGGGGCAGGTTGTCGCTCGAGGGAGCAGTGAGCAGGGGCACATCGCCAAAGAGACGAACAATGTCGAAGTAGAGAAGACCGCGGAGACCGCGAGCCTCACCGATGATGCGACCGTGAGCCTCGTCATCGCTGCCCCAGTTAATCTGGTCCTCAGCCTGGATAAGGCTGTTGCAACGGAAGATGGCTGCGTAGTAGTTCTTCCAGTCTGTCTGCCAGAGATCATAGTAACCAGCGGCAGCGCCCATGTCGAAACGGTCGATGATGGAATAGTTGCGAGCGTCGCCCACACCGCCACCAGCGAAGCACTCGTCGGAAGCAATCTCAGAGGTAAGGAACATACCGATGCCCTCGTCACCCAGGGTGCGCTGCCAGCCATTGTAGCAACCGATGAGAGCCATTTCGGCGGTCTCGGCATTGCTGTATGCTGTCTCGGAGTCGAGATTGGTCTTGCTCGACGTCTCGAAAAAGTCGTCTGAGCAGGAAGCCAAACCGAGCGCCAGCGAAGCTACTGCTATATATAAAGCTTTCTGTTTCATAGTTGTTTTCATTTAATCGCCAATCGGAAGGGAAATGATTGTCAATTAGAACTTGAGGTTAAGACCTACGAGCATTGTGCGGGGGTGCGGGTAGTAGCCCATATCGACGCCCGATACCCAAGCCTGAGATGAGTTACCATCGTTGCCGTTGTAGGAGCCAATCTCAGGATCCATACCGTCGTACTTGGTGAAAGTAGCGAGGTTCTGAACCTGGACGTAGAGGCGGCACTGGCTGAGGTACTTCCAATTGATGAGGGTCTTGAAGTCGTAGCCGAGGGTGATGTTCTGGATACGGAAGTAGTCGCCGTCCTGAATGTAGAGGTCGGAGAAGTTGGACCAGTTGCCATTGTCACCGTAGAGGACGCGAGGAATCTTGTTGCTGGTACCTTCGCCAGTCCAACGATCGAGGATACGCTTAGAGTAGTTACCCTGTGCGCCAGACGGGCTGCGGTAAGACTGGACAATCTGGAAGTCAGCCGCACCCGAAGCTACAGCGCTGAGATCCCAACCCTTCCAGCCGATGCTGAGGTTGACACCGTAAGTGTACTTGGGGATACCGCAACCGAGGTCAACGCGGTCGCTCTCGTCGATGACGCCATCGTGGTTGACATCGACAAACTTGACATCGCCAGGAGCTACGGAAGACTGAGCTACACCGTTGCCGGCAGCGATCCAATCGTTAATCTCCTGCTGGTTCTGGAAGATTCCAGCGGTCTTGAGGCCCCAGAAGTAACCAATCTCATGGCCGTTCTGAGCGCGGTAGAACTCGGGTGCGCTATCGAAAATCTGGTTAGAATCGCCGTGGATGATGCCATCCTCGGTAGGAATCTCACCGACTTCATTCTTGTTATATGCCATGTTGGCGCCAACGGAGTACTTAATGCCATTGGAGAACTCATCGTTCCAGCCGAGAGAGACCTCAACGCCAGTGTTGGTAACATCGCCACCATTGATGTAAGGAGCGCCAGTACCAGCAGTAGAGAGGATAGGAGCCTGGACAAGCCAATCCTTAGTGGTCTTCTTATACCAATCGACAGTTGCGCTCAAGCGGCTCTCGAGCATACGGAGGTCGAGACCGATGTTGAGCTGCTCAGAGGTCTCCCACTTGACGTCGTCATTTGCGAGACGAGAGGTGTAAGAGCCAGTGGTCCAAGCGGACTGACCGCCGCCAGCACCGAAGTTGTAGGTGGTGTTGCTAGTAGAGACAGGAGCAAGGTACTGGTAGCAGTTGATGTTTGCGTTACCAACCTGACCCCAGCTGAGACGGATCTTAGCGAAATCGAGGACAGAACGGGTAGCATCCATAAAACTCTCCTCGGAAAGGGTCCAACCTGCAGATACAGAGGGGAAGAAACCGAAGCGGCTGCCCTCAGCGAACTTGCTGCTGCCGTCGGCACGGAAGGTTGCGTTGACCATGTACTTCTCATTCCAGTTCCAACCGAGACGTGCGAAGTAAGAGGCACCGCGGGTGCTGTCGTAGGGGCTGCCGGAGACAGTCTTGTTCTCAGTGCCATCGGTGTTGGAGAGGTAAGCGTGAGACCAATCGTCGAAGCCGGTTACGAGGTCGGTGTTAGAACCGCCGTTTGAGCCGCCGTCGTACTTACTCATCTCAGTACCGATGAGGACGCTGATGTTGTGCTCGTCTGCAATGGTGAAGTCGTAGCTAGCGGTGTTCTGCCAAACCTGGCTGATGCCGTTGCCGCGGCTCTCGCTAACCTTTGAGCTGGTCATAGACTGGCTGGTAGAAGAGAAGCCATGGTAGCCGTCCTTGCTGGTGTAGATAGGGGTGTAGGAGCGATACTCGCTGCCGCCGTAGCTGATACCATAGACGGTCTTGATCTTGAGGTTCTTGATGGGCTCAATCTGAGCGTAGACGTTGGCATCAACAGAGAAGTTCTTGGTGCGGTTGAAGCGGTTGAGCATCATAGTACCGACAGGGTTGCCATCGTTAACGTTCCAGCTCTCGCTTGCTGCTGAGAAGTAGTTGCCATCCTCGTCATAGACAGGGGTGAGAGGAGAGGTGACGTACGCACCACGTATGTTGTTGTTGTAGATGTTGCCAGTGCCCATGCCGCGCTGCTCCTTCCAAACAAGGCCGACATGCTCGCCCACGGTGAGGAAGCCGTCATAGAGTTTAGCCTCAGTGTTGATACGGAAGTTGAAACGATCGTAGTTGGATACCTGTGAGCCACCGATAACACCCTCCTGGCCCATATAGCCGAGTGAGAGAGCGTAGTTGGTAGTCTTGGAGCCGCCGGTGATAGAGAGATTGTGGCTCTGGGTAACTGCGTCGCTGGCGATAATCTCATCGAGCCAGTTGGTGTCGTACTTTGAAGTGCCATCAGCATTGATGAGATCGGAGTACTTAGAGTCGGTCCAATCGATGCCAGACGCGCCACTGTTGAGCGAAGCCTCGTTCATAATGGTCATGTACTCGGCAGCGTTGAGGGCGGGATTCTTGCGATAGACATTCTGGATGCCGTAGTAGCCATCGTACGCTACGACGCCCTTGCCTTCCTTACCACTCTTGGTGGTGACGAGGACAACGCCGTTGGCTGCCTGTGCGCCGTAGATAGCTGCGGAAGCTGCATCCTTGAGGACGTCAATGCTCTCTATGTCGGCAGGGTTGAGGGTGGTGATGTCGCCGCCGATACCGTCAATAAGGTAGAGAGGCTGGCTGTTGCCGACAGTACCGAGACCACGAATGGAGACGTTAAGCGCGGAACCAGGCTGACCAGAGGTAGACTGGATGTTGACGCCAGGGGTCTGACCTTGGAGGGCCTGGAGGGCGTTGTTGGTGTTGAGCTTCTGGACGTCGTCGCCCTTAACCTGGACGGTAGCGCCAGTGACGAGCTTCTTCTTCTGAACGCCATAACCAACGACGACGACCTCATCAAGGTCGGAAGCCTCCTCTTCGAGGACCACATTGAGGTCAGCGCCAGTAAAGGCGACCTCCTGGGTCTGGAAGCCGAGGAAGGAGAAGACGAGAGTCTGACCCTTGTCGGCCTGGAGATTAAAGTTGCCATCGAAGTCGGTGATAGTACCAACAGTGGTACCTTTTACCATTACGGCCACGCCAGGTAGCGGCTGACCATCAGACTTTGAGACAACGGTGCCTTTGGCCGTCTGCGACTGCGCGTAAGCCGTCGAGCCGACCATGCCCTGCCCCACGGAGAAGAGCAAAGCGAGCAGCCACACCAATATTGTGCGCCTGCCGTTAATCTTGATACTTCTGTTTGTTAACATAAGACATGTTATTGATTTGAGATCAATTATCACGGTCTTCTCAACAGTTCTAAACTGTTCGTAAACCTGACAGGCGCAAAGTTAAGAGATGTTTAAGAGTACGCAATAGATATTTTGACATTTTTTAGGGTATCAAATGTTACTTTGGCAGTGGACGATTTTATACCTACGAATAGTTAAAATAATAATTTACAGAGTAATACAATATGTTACGAGATACAAGATTTTCCACCGTTCGTGCAAACGATTGTCAAGCGGTCTCCTATGGTAAAAAGTAAAAAGAGCGAAAAATATACGATTTTAGACAGTTCGGAAAGCTCGATTCTGGGACTGCCACAATAATAGTTTACGTATAATTTCTCAACAGCAACTAGCCGAAACACAAAAAAACTAACAAGAAGAGAAAATGAACGCAATTCCTAATTCAAGGAAAATTTAACAACAAAGACAACACACAAGGCATTTATGTTCAGTAACTTTGCACTTGACCAAAAGCAACAGAAAAAAAAACATTACAATAACCTTAACCACCACAAGTATGAGGGAAATTCTCACCGCGTTTTGTCGCGCACTGACGGCAACATGCCTCTGCCTATGCACAGGCTCATTCAGTGCCACGGCACAGACAAAGGGAATTGACAATTCCAAGAGCTACTCTTATTACATTTCGTCAGATAACTTGGTGTTCATAACAGGCGTAAAACAAACTGCCTTGAGTAGCAACGACTCCACAGTCACCATACCCGAACACATTTCCGTTTCCAACACCACCTACATGGTTAACGGAATCTTAAACGGTCTCTATGGCCAGGCAACGTATGGCTACGACTCCAGCAACTACAACATGTACAACATCAAGCGTCTCATTATTGAGACTCCAAACTTGACAATAGGCCAAAACACCTTCTGCGCAGACGACGGAGAAACATCCTCACTCGAAACCGTCTCAGTAAGCGGCGACGGCTCAATCGCCGAAATTGAGCAAAACGCCTTCTACCAATGTTCAACCCTCACGACATTCCCAAGCGCAAACGTAAAGGAAATCGGAAAGAGCGCATTCTACCAATGCACAAACCTCGCCGCTTTCACAAACACAAGCAGTAAGCTCAAAATTGGAAGTCAAGCTTTTTGGAGATGCACAAATCTTAAAAGCTTCAAGAACACCGGGGCCATTACGGAAATCGGCGCAAACGCTTTCGCCTATTGCCTCGGACTGTCCTACTTCTCAGCCGACACAATATCGACAATCGGCAACGCCGCTTTCGTTCATTGCCAAAGTCTTACGGCATTCGACTTCACTGGCGTGACGAGCATCGGAACACAAGCATTCCACACAAGCAATCTCTCATCCGTCAACCTTCCTTCATCAGTAACCAGCATCGGAGAAAAGGCTTTCTACAACTGCCGAAATCTCACAGACGTCACGTGCAGCAGCTCATCCATAAAAACCATACCAAGTGAACTTTTCTCAGAGTGCGCTAACCTTAAAACAGTCACCTTCAGCGCATTGTCCGAAATTGGCAGTCTGGCATTCTACAACTGCAGCAGCCTCACCGAATTCGACTTCACCGGCGTCACGAGCGTAGGCGAACAGGCCTTTATGAAAAGCGGACTGGCATCTGTATACCTTCCACATACGGTCACCAGCGTAGGCGCCAATGCCTTCAGCAGTTGCATAAGCCTCAAGTCCGCAACCCTGACAAACGGCTTCAACCTTAGCGAAAACATGTTCCTCTGCGACACGGCTCTCAAACACATCGCC
>CAVGTO010000091.1:0-8746 GCA_963631865.1 Eggerthellaceae bacterium | reverse complement strand
GCCCGCCCGCGCCGATGGTACTGCACACGAGTGTGGGAGAGTAGGTTGCCGCCACCTGTACAAGGTCCGCCCTTGACGACCATTCGTCAAGGGCGGACTCTTTTTTTGTGCCCGCACGCTATCAATTGACAAATTGCAATTGATAATTGCCGCGCCCACGTCCTCGAGAAAATTCCGCAACTGTGAGCCGCAAAATTAAATTCACACCTCTAAAAATACTGAGCCCATACCGTCAGGATTCCCGCAACTGTGAACTGTTAACTGTGCACTGCTAACAGAAAATGGTACGTTTAGCCCCAGGCTTCAGTCTGGTGATGCCCCCCAAAAGAATTCCCTAAAAAATCAACTTCCAAAATTCTAACTTCGGGGTTTCATAACTGTGAACTGCTAACTGAGAACTGTGAACTAGAAGGTGGTATGTTTAGCCCCGTGCTTCAGGCCGGGATCTCCCAAAAGAAAACGAATATAAACTTCTATAATTCCACAGTTAGGGTCCCCGTAACTGTGAACTGCTAACTGAGAACTGTGAACTGGAAAGTGGTATGTGCAGCCCAGGGCTTCAGCCCGGGGATCTCCCATCAGAATTCCCTAAGAATAAATTAAAGCTCCTTCTTAGATTTCCGTTCTTCGCCGAAACTCCCCCAACTGTGAACTGCTACTTGTGCTCTGTGAACTGATTTAATCTGTTAACTGACCTAACCGTGCTTTTCCTCGGGGATCTTCTACAGAGTCATTAGGTCAAATATAACAAAAAAATTGCCTGAACCTCGAAGATGAGGCTCAGGCAATAGAGAGTTGTTAACTCTATATCGTTAACGGCTTAGTACTGCGCATTCTGAGGGTCGAACTCGGTCCAACCGTCCAACCATGTGTCACCTGCGGAGAGTGCGCCAATGTAGTCAACCTTCTCCATGCCGCTGAGCTTGCTGTCGCTGAAGTCTGCTGCGCTGAGCAGTGGGCTGCCGGAAGCGGGCATATAGTTAACGCCAATCTTGCTGTTAGGCATTGTGAGGTTGAGGTCTGAGCTCTTGCACTCCTTGTTGCCGCTTTGGGCAAGGAAGAAGTCATGAGAGAATGAGTTCTTGCTCTCATCGTAGGTCTTGGTGGTGTAGTCGTAGAGAGCGTCGGCAGTTGCCTTGTTGCAGTCGGCACCAAGCATCTCCATGTCGGCAAACCAGATGTTATTGAGGCTGAGTTTACCCTCGGTGGCCATAGTCTGGGTGTTACCCTTCTCGCTGTCGAGGATGAGACCGATAGGCCAGCCGATAGCTACAGAGTTGAAGCAAGAGAGACGGCTAGAACGACGGATATGCATTGCTGCCTGGAACTTGCCGAGTGCAGAACCGTTGTTGGGGTATACAGAGCCTCCATTGATATATGAATCGTCATTCTTGAATGCCTCGTCCTGGCCAATGGGGCCTACGAAAGTTACATTGCTGAAGGTTGCAGTGGTGTAGGGCTCTACAGTTGCGCCATCAGCGCAGTTGTCGCTTTCGAAACCGTTAGAACGGCTGGTGTCGGCGAGACGGGGATCGCGTACTGAGAGGCAGTACTGTACCTTGCCGCTGAAGCCGTTGTCGGTGTCGAACTCATCGTCCCAACCACGGTATGCGATGAGGTGGTCGCAGTTGACCGTGCCGCCAAACCACTCGTAGCTGTCGTCGTTGCAGTAAGATACCTGGATGTGGTCGATAGTCGTGCCGCTACCTACAGAGCCAAGGGTGAGACCGTTAATCTCCTTATCGGCTGCGAAAGGATAACCTGCGAACTCGATGCGGACATAACGAAGCGTGCCGCTGTTGTCGGTGTCGTCGTCGCCACCATGCTTGGTGCGAGGACCACCCTCAATCTGCATCTCAGTCTGGTTGTTCTTCGCCTTGCCACAGAGGATGATACCACCCCAGTCGCCAGGCTTACGGCTTCCAGCCTCAGCCTCGGAAGTGAAGACGATAGGCTCGCTTGCCGTACCCTCGGCGATAAGCTTGCCACCACGCTCTACGATGAGAGCTGCCTTGGTCTGCTTGTCGCCCTTGATGATGGTGCCAGGCTCGATGGTGAGGGTAGCTCCGTCTGCGATGTATACCCAACCCTTGAGGGTGTAAGTGCCCTTGGCGAGAGTCTGTGTGCCGGTGAAGACAAAGCCCTGATCTCCGTTGCCGATTACGTTGTCGTCGAAGAGGAGGTTATCGCAAGCCTTGAGGCCGCCGTCTTCGCTCCAATTGTACTCGGGAGAGGTCTCTGTGCTGTCTTCGTCGTCGCACGCCACGAGGGCGGGGGCAACTGCCATGCTGGCCATGAGGGACCAGACGAGTAATGAGTTCTTTTTCATGTTTTTAGTTATTGTCTTTTTTATCGTGTGTTATCTGTGAATTCTTAGAATTTGAAGTTCAGGCCAAGCGTGATGTTTGTGCCTGGTTTGTAGCTCTTTGTCGTTTCGTTAACCTCACTCGTTGTTCCGTCGGGATGGAGTGCGTCGGTCTGCTGCTCGAAGTTGACCTTTGAGCCGAGTAGGTCGCGAATGGCAAGGTTAAGTTCCACTTTGTCTGTGAACTTGTAACGTGCCGAGAGGTCTATCACGTTGCGCGGCATCTCGTAGCTGTGTGGGATGTTGGCTGAGTCGTCGCCACAAGTTGTGCCCACGCTGCGGCCTACGCCAATTATTCGTTTGCCAATGCGGTTGTAGAGTGCGCCGACGTTCAGTTTGCTAGATTTGGAGGTGTAGAAGAGGCCTACGTTTACGAGGTAAGGTGACTGACCCTGCATCGGGCGGTCTTTCTCGCGACTGCCTGCGGCAAACTCTACCTTGCTGTCGATGAGGCTGGCGTTGGCCGAGAGACTGAGGTTCTCAAGTCCTATGAAGTCGAGGTTCTTGCGTACTTCGAGCTCTATGCCGTAGTTGCGTGCCGCTTGCGCATTCTTGTAACTATAGGTGAGGTCCGTGCCGCCCTGGACGGTGTATGTCCATTCAATTGGGTCTGCAAAGTGCTTATAGAATAATGCTATGCTGATAAGCTCGCTCGCCGATGGGTAATATTCATATCGCAAGTCCACATTCTGTACGTAGCAAGACGTGAGCTCGGTGTTGCCCATTACGTCAGCGGCCAAGTCGAAGTCGTAGAATACCGAGGGCGATACTTCGCGGAACTCTGCTCTGTTGACAGACTTGCCATATGCCGCGCGGATGATGTTCTTCTCGTTGATGTTGTAGGAAATGTTTACCGACGGGAAGAGATCTCGGTTCGTGTAGTCCTTATCCTTCGGGCTGGACTCATAGTCCCTTGTGTGGCTGGTAAGGGTCATCTTGTTGGCCTCGAAACGGAGACCTGCATAGATGCCTACGGGACCGAAAGGAAGGTTGACGGCCACATATGCTGCGCCAAGTTTATTCTTGCCTTCGTAGTTGTTGCGCCATTTGACCTCTTCGAGAAGGTAGAGTTTGTCGGCTCCATAGTTCTCGTCAGTCATGAGCTCTGTCGCTACATCGAAGTAACGGAAACCCTCAGGAAGGTTGTTGTTGGAGTAATTCCAGTTGTATAGGAAGTTGCGCGTGAAGTAGTCGCGGCCTCGCATCTCGCCAAAGGCTCCGACTTTGAGCATCGGCTGCCATCCGTTGATGTCCATTGTGCGCTCGTAGTTGACGTTTGCGCTCTCCACGTTCTCGTTGAGTTTGGTGAACTCTCTGCTGATGTCGTTGCTCGATGCGAGGGCTATTACGCCCGTCTCCATCTTGTCGTTGAGTTGCCAACGCTTGCGGTCTGGCATATTGCGATTTGAGAATGCCCAACCGAGTCCCCAGTCGAGTTTGCTGTTGTCGTCAATCTTGTGCTTGCCCGTCAACTGCCCGTTGTATGTCATTCGGCTTTGGTAGAGGGTCTCTGCGCTGCGGGTGTTGTCGCCTTGCGCATTGATGCCTTCGCGGCTGGTGAAACGGCTCTTGCCCAGTTGGTTGAATATATTCTTGAGCTCTATGCGGTTGCGGCCGGCTTCGCCAATGAATGCCATATTGAGCATTGCGCCGAGGCGGATGTTGTGGTTATACTGCTGGTCGGTATTGTCATGCAAGTAGTTGCTGCGGTCGTTGCTTGTGTCGTAGACTCCGAAGAGGCAGTTGCGCATATTGGCATATCTGCGATGCTGATTGGAGTAGTTTGCCGCACCGAGCAAGGTCAGCTTGCGCACTCCGAGCTCCCATACGCGGTTTATTGCGAAGTTCGCCGAGAAGTCGGCTATCGGCGTACTCTTCTTTGCTGTCCAATCGTTGTTGAATCCGTTGCCCTGGAGGTCAATACCGTCCTCTGCTATGCTATTCAGCGTGCCCTTGATGCCTCCGTTTATCATGCGCACCCCGTTGTCAAAACCGAGCCAATCTGTTGGGCTCTTCTTCCCTTCGAGGAACGTATGGCCGTGTGTCTGGGTGTTGAAGTTGCCGCTTATGCCGAAATTGATGGAGTTATAGAGAGGCACGTCTTTTGTGCGGATAATGATAAATCCACCAGTGAAGTCTGCAGGATACTCTGGCGATGGCGACTTGACAATCACCATATTGTCGAGCTGCGAAGCGGGGATAATGTCGAACGAGAATGCGCGGGAGTCGGCCTCTGAACTGGGCACGGCGCCTCCGTTTATCCATACGTTGTTATATCGCTGCGAGAGACCGCGCACCATTACGAACTTGTCGTCGATAATCGAGATGCCCGGTATACGGCGGACTACCTCCGATGCGTTGCTGTCTTGTGACTTGGAAATCTGTTGTGCTGAGATGCCGCTCTCGACGGAGAGGCTGGCTTTCATCGACTTGAGCAGAGCGTTGTCCGAACTCTGACGTGCTTGGCCGACCACGGTGACGGTTTCCACTGCTATCTCCTCACTTTCGAGGTTCACGTCGAGTGTGGATTGCTTTGCGCCGCACTCAATTGTCTGGGTTTGGAATCCCATATATTTCACCACCACTCGGTATGCGGCGTCGGGCGTGGTTTTGATTTCGTAGTTGCCGTCGAAGTCCGTGACGGTGCCGTTTGTCGTGCCCTCGACTTGGATGGTCACGCCGAAGAGCGGTTCGCCAGTCTTCTTGTCGAAAATGCGTCCCTTGAGCGGACCTCCCGCAAGGGCTGATGTGCTGACCGCTACTGCCACCATGGCAGCGAACGTCGTGCGGATTGCTTTGCCTAATCTTTGCATCTGTTTCTATCTTTTCGTCAGATGCAAAGTTCTATTTGCGGTGTTACATACGCGTTGCGCCTTTGCGACAGATGTTTGTCGCACTCGTTAAAAGGAAATTAATGGATAAGCTAATCTGAAACAATTTTTGTTTTCACTCTCTGAAAGTCCAATTTGAGCAAAGCAACCTTTCTTGATAAATAAAACTTACACCACTTCACTAGGGTCAATCCGTATATCCCCCTGTGGCACAAGTTTCCAATCAAATGCCTCCACAAACTCCTCAAGCCTCATCGGGCTCCAACTAGACTGGAATCCGGCCAACCAACCCATAAGCCCAATAAGCTCATTAGGCCGCAGCCGCTCGCGTATCTTGTCCATCGCCAATGACCGTTCCCTCTTGCTAAGGCGGCTCCCGTCAGGCGCAATGAGCAACGGGAAATGACAATAATGAGGTGCGTCGTATCCCAAAGCCCGCAATAGAAACGACTGCTCATGAGATGCCGATAGCAAGTCCCGAGCCCTGACCACCTCATTCACTCCCATCAGCGCATCGTCCACAACCACGGCCAACTGATATGCAAAATTTCCATCTCCTCGCCGCAAGATAAAGTCCCCTCGGTCGGTGTCTAGATACGCCCTCTGCTCTCCATAATGCTCATCGTTTATGACGCTCTCCTCATGTGGCAACTGCAGCCGCCATGCCGGTTTGCGGCTAAGCCTGAACTCGGCCTTCTCCGCCTCGGTCAATCTAAGGCATGTCCGGGCGTATATGGTATGTCCATCCGACGCATGTGGTGCCGATGCCGCCGTGAGGTCCTGCCGTCTGCAAAAACATTCGTATGCCAATCCCACGGCCTTCAGTCTCTCGAAAGCCTCGGCGTATATCGCATCTCGCTCACTCTGATAATATGGCCCATGCCCGCCATCAGTCGCAGCCCCCGCTCCTTCGTCAGCTATCATCCCAAGCCACGCCAAGTCGTCCACAATCTGTGCCGAGTATTCGGGACGGCAACGCTGCCTGTCGAGGTCCTCGATGCGGAGTATCCATCGTCCACCGCGACTCTTGACTGAGCCGTAGCTCATGAGGGCTGCGAATACGTTGCCGAGGTGCATGCGTCCGCTTGGCGAGGGCGCAAATCGTCCTACTCTCTTCTTCTCTTCCATCTGGAGCTGCTTATGAGATAAGATAATGATTAGTTCGTATTAGTTTGTATGTGATGCGACTGCGCTGCGTTACTAAAAGATATGCACGACGCACCGCCTCTACTTGTCGTCTGGGCTGGCGCGTCGTGCGTATCTTGTCTCTAATGTCGGTTTCTGGAAACTCTAAACTTCCATAGTGTTTTAGGCGTTGCGCTCGGTGCGTGTCTCGCCCTTTACTGTCAGTTTGTTGGCTTCGAGTTCCTGGTTCGTGCGGCGGTTGCGCACCACGTCCATAGCCAGGTAGATTGCCTCGCGCATGGAAGTCGGGTCCGCCTTGTCCATTCCGGCAATATCATATGCAGTGCCATGGTCTGGTGACGTGCGGATGATAGGCAGACCGGCGGTGAAGTTTACACCACTCGTGAATGCCAATGCCTTGAAGGGTGCAAGTCCCTGGTCGTGGTACATGGCGAGTATGGCGTCGAATTTGCCAAGCGAATCGCTGCCGAAGAGTCCGTCGGCGGGGTAGGGACCCATGGCGCAAATGCCCTCCTCTTGCGCCTTGGCAATGGCTGGTTCTATCACTGTCTCCTCTTCCTCGCCGAGAAGCCCGTGGTCGCCTGAGTGGGGGTTGAGGCCGAGGACCGCTATGCGTGGCCCGTCGATGTTGAAATCCTGCTTGAGCGATCTGTTGAGGATGCGCAGTTTGCTCAAAATCTTGTCCGTCGTGATGAACTGGGCTACTTTGGCAATGGGCACATGACCTGCTACCACGCCAACGCGCAGTTTGCCCGACACGAGGAGCATCAGTGCCGGTGCTTGCGCCGCCTGCTCAAGGTACTCCGTATGGCCGGGGAAGTTGAAGTTCTCACTTTGGATGTTCTTCTTGTTGATGGGGGCGGTCACTACGGCGTCAATCTTGCCATCACTGAGGTCGCGTACTGCAGCCTCAAGTGCCGCAAACGCTGCCTGACCTGCTGCTTCGCTGGACTTGCCAAGCTCCACCTTGATGTTGTCATCGCCACAGGTGACGATGTTGATGCGCTTGGGGTGTGCCTCGTCGGCGTCGTTGATGTTGTTGAGGCTGAAGCCTGCCACGTTGAGTGCCTTGCGGTGGTATGCTGCCGCCTTGGGCGAGCCGTAGATAATGGGCGTCAAGTCCTCTATTATCTCCATGTCTTGCAAGGCTTTCATTATCACTTCGTAACCGATGCCGTTTACGTCGCCTTGCGTTATGCCTATTTTCATTTTATATGTCTCGTTTTTTGCGTTTCTATCTTTGTGCTGTGGCTTGCGCCGTCGCCCTTTCTTAGAATTTAAGGGTGTACATCACGGCTTCGAGTTGCCTGATGTGGTTGCGCTTGAGCTCGCGGGACGGGTAGTAGACGTAGCCGTCGGTCACAATCACGCGGTTGTTGGCCTCGTCTAGTACGGCGCGCATGATGAACGGGCCTCCCATTGCCGCGCCGTCCATTTTCCAAAGTCCGCGGAGTTCGGCCACGTCATGCCCGCTCTGCATCTTCTGACCATATTTATACACCATCTCGTCCTTATACAGCGTCTCGGTGCACATACGCGAGTCGTGTGGACCGATGATGTTGGCCCATAGTGCGGAATCGCGGTGGGCTATCATAGCCTCCTTGGTCATGCAGTCGGGGCCAGTGTATGGATATGAGTATACGACGATGCCGTCGAGATATTCGTCAGTGTCGCTCATGTACCAGGATACTTCGTCTTTGCGCGCTGGGTTGCATTTGTCGAATATGTTCGGGATGTTCATCTGGATGCCCCAACGCTTGGCCACGTCACTTGTGTTCGCGCCGCTCGTTATCCTCTTGTAGTATTTGATAAGCCTGTCGCGCTCGGCCTTGACGAGGAAGCTCACAATCTTTATCTCATTATTCGATGCTACGCGTGCAATGCCTTCACTCGTCTTGGCTTGGATGCGAATCAATGCCTGTTGGCGTGCCCATATGTCTTTGAAGAAGGCTATGGTGTCAGTCTTTATGGTGTCTGCCACGTCTACAATGATGATGTTGCGCAACTTATGCATGTTGTAGTCACTGTCGAAACTAACATGAGGGATAGGCTGCATCTCAAATATAGGCTCCGGAGACGGCAGACCGAGATATTCCTGTCCGAGGATTCGTTCTATGGTGTGACCCGCTGTGTCGCGCTGCGTAGCGGACCTCATTACTACGAGCACTTCGCCAGCGCGGCCTGTTATCTCAGGTTTGAATGCGTCTTTCGCATCGTTAGATGAGCAAGATGCCATGGTGGCGCACACTGCTGCGGTCAGCATAGTGACTATTGCCAATCTCTTTATCTTTTTCATTTTCAGTTCTCTTTTAATGTTTCTGAAATCTCTTGCGGACTGTCTGCATCATCCTATGTCTTCTCCTCCACGACGAAGAAGTAAGGCGAGATTTCGCGGTCGTAATAT
>CAVGTO010000090.1:0-8773 GCA_963631865.1 Eggerthellaceae bacterium | reverse complement strand
CGAAAAATCATTTTCGCAGGGGAAAGTGTCATTATAAACAGAAATTGGAGGTGATGCTTAAGTCGCGCTTTACTTTACGCTCCACTCGAAGAGGCCGCAAGACTGATGTTCGGGCTGGCGGAACTCTAGTTTGAGTGCCTTGGTCTTGACTGGCGTAAAGTTGACCGTGCAAGGCAGGCCGCGCTTGGTGGGGTAGCCGTCGGGCTCGGCAACGGGCTGCCAAGCACCGGCTTCGTCCTGATAGTAGATTGTCCAACTGTCGGGAACTTTACAGCCGCCCCATGGTTGGTCGTCATACCAATAGACGGTGCAAGTCTTTACTTCCTTGACCTCGTCGAAGGTGTAGGTAATCCACTCGGTGGAGTTCTGCTTGGGCCACCAGTGGCAATATGGAATGCTGCGGTCGTTCTCGTCGGCGGGTACGAGGCCGTCGGTGAGACTGCTGCGGGCGGGTACGGGCGCCGAGAAGTCAATCTTGGCCTGAGCTGCTATGGTTGCAGGTGTGTTGGGGCGTACGGCGCGCGCGTCCTGGGGCAACCATACCTTCATATTGCCATTGCCGCGATGAGCCCATGCGAAGTAAGGTATGAGTTTGAGGCTTTGGTCGGCGAGGGTGAGTTTGCCGTCGGAGCCAAACTTGAGTGTCTGAACGTCGGTAGTAAGGCTTACTACTTTCTGGTTCTTGTAGAGACTGAGGACGCTTTTGAGTGAGTCGGCAATGAAAGTGCCGTCGGGCATGGTGGATTCTGCGAATTTGGGCTCCTGGTTGAGGAGGACGCTCATAATGTCGAAATTATTGTCGGGCCACTCGGCGCAGTAGACTATTGGACCGCGCTCAATGGATACTTGGCCACGGTCGGCTTCGACCTTACTGTTGGCGCGGACGGTGCGTACTTCCATATCGAAGTGGACGCTAACCTTGTCGCCTTTCTTCCATTTACGGCTGATGGTGTAATATCCGTCGGCTGTTACGCTGGCGTTGGCTGGCTGGCCGTTTACGGATACAGTATAGTCAAGTCGTTTGCCATCAGAGTAATAGTACAGGTCGGTGGGGACGGGCTGTCCCTTTGCCCATCCTGGGATGCGGATCTTAAGGTCGAAATTGCCAACCTTGTTCTCGTCCACATTGATAGTGATGTCGCCATCCCACGGGTAGTTGGTCTGCTGTGAGAGTTTTACGCTCTTGCCGGCCACCTTGAGTGCCGATGAATTAGCAAGGAAGAGGTTGACGTACACGTTGCGGTCCTTGACTGCATAGACATAGCCAGGGAGTGAGGGCAAGAAACGGCAGATATTGCTTGGGCAGCATGCGCAACCAAACCATGCCTGACGCTGATGCTGGCCCATGCTCTCGAGTGGGTTGGGGTAGAAGAATCCACCGCCATCCATAGACACACCACTGATGAGTCCATTGTAGAGTGCGCGCTCGAGGACATCGAAATATTTGCTGTCGCCGTGGAGGAGGAAGAGACGGTAGTTTACGTATACATTGCCAATGGCCGCACAAGTCTCGGCATATGCGCTCATATTTGGTAATTCATAGTTTGCTCCGAAGGCCTCGCCATTGTTGGTTGCGCCAATGCCACCGGTGATGTAGAGTTTCTTCTCTACAATGTTGTCCCAAATTCGGTCTATGGCATGAATATAAGCGGTGTCGCCAGTGAGGGCGGCCACATCGGCCATGCCGGCGTACATATACGAGGCACGGACAGCATGCCCCACGGCCTCATCCTGCTCAACCACAGGAGCTTGACTCTGTGAGTACTCCTGCTTTGTCTCGGTCTTGCCGCGATAGTCGAGGAAGAATTTGGCCTCGTCGAGATACTCTTTCTTGCCCGTGGCGAGGTATAGTTTGCAGAGAGCCATCTCGGCAATCTGGTGACCAGGGACAACGCACGCTTGGCCGGGATTGGGGCCAACTTCGCGGACTACGCAGTCGGCATATCGGCAGGCAATGTCGAGGAACTTGCGGCTGCCCGTGGCCTGCCAATGCGCTACGGCGCCCTCTACCATGTGGCCGAGGTTGTAGAGCTCATGACTGAGGTCCTCTTCTTTCTCCCAGCGCTTATCGCCAGCCCAGAAATGAGGATTCTTGGGATTCTGCGTGCGCGCCGTATAGAGGTATCCGTCAGCCTCTTGCGCAGCCCCGATGATGTCAATTATGCTGTCGAGGTATGCCACAAGGGCCTTGTCGGGGTACGTCTGGAGGATGTAGCTTGCGCCCTCTATGGTCTTGTAAGGGTCTGTGTCGTCGAAGCTCAGAGGCATGAGTTTCGATACGTCGTACGACTCGCTGGGGTGGGCTGCGCGCTCGAAGTTCTTATATCGTCCCTCCGATTCGCATTTGCTGAAGGCTAGGGGAATGGTCACTTTGCGCGAAGTCTCGAGCCTCTGCCCCCAAAAGGAGTTTTCTGAGACTTTGACGGACGTGAAGGGCACGGGGGTGATGGGATAGCCGCCATTCTCGGCGGTCTTCTGCGCCAGCGAAGGTACGAGCGTGCAGGCCGTGAGTGCGGCTGTTGCTATGGCTTTCTTCATGAGATATTCTGTTTGTATTTCCTTATTTGCTGAGAGGTAAGTACTCGTCCCACAGACGGAGCGAGCCGAGGTAACCCTTAAATGGCCATGCGCCTTCGGCATTGAGGCCAAGGGTGATGAACTGCGATGGCTTGACGAGAATCTGGATATCCTTGCGACTGATGAGGATGTCGTTGATGTAGACGCTCTCTATGCGGCCGTCGAAGCAGATGTAGACGTGCTGCCATTTGCCCGCAAGGTCTTTAATCTCTTTATAGCCAGCATCCTCATACCATCCGTAGTGGTTGATGACGCCGCAACGGGGCTCATATCCATTGACGAGCATAATCTTTTCCAACTCCTCGTGAGTCGACGTGAAGTCCGCTACGCACTCGTTCTCCTCGATCTCTGGGTTGTATATCCATGCCTCGAGGGTGTAAGGCGCGTTGTCGCGTATCGTGGCGGGGAGAGTGAAGTTGGAACGGTAGACTTGCGTGCCTGTGAACTTGAATGCCTTGCGTCCGTCGATTGTCTCGACTGTCAAGACGTCGTCTTTGCTGTCGATAGATGTGGCGGCAAACTCACCCGTGAGATGAGTGTCCAGTGGCGCGCCGTTTTTGATGAACGGAACAGTGTCATTCTCGTCATAATAATCTGCCGAGATGTCCATAACGAGGCCATGGGCTTTGTCGTCGGCAACAGGAAGACGAGTGATGTCGGTCTTTGCGTCGAATGCCTTTTCTGCATCGGTCTGCTGCCAATTGTAATATCTGACGTTGGTTATGGTGAGTGGCTCAGATGTGGCTACAATCTCCAACTTGCCTTCGGTGAGGCGAATGTGACTGTCTGTGTCGTCAATCTGTTTCCATTCGCCCCCGACGTGGGTCAATGCTGTAAAGGTATGAGCGCGCTGCTTGCCGAGTTGCGCATTCTCCATCCTCATTGTCGTACCGGGTTGAAGAACAACGGCATCCCGACCATCAATGCGGCTGCGAAGAGCTGAGCCTGTGACAACACTTATTGCACCGCCAAGCATACCCTCGTTATTCGACCAGCGGATGCCGTCGAAGTCCGAAGCCGTGAGACCGAGCCACTGCTGAGGTGCGGAATCTTCGACAGTGCCAAACACTTTGATGTTCCATAATGCGCCACCGAAACCGCGCTTCTGCCCACCTGTATAAGTGAGGCGGACGTAGCGAGCCTTAGTGTCGCCGAAGTCCACCATAGGCGAGCCAGCCAGGCGGTTGTTACGCTTATAAGAGAATACTTGCCAGTTCTGCGCATCGTCTGAAGTCTCGATGACATATTGGTAGAACTGTGTGCCATACTCAAATTGCGTCCAGATTGTGCGGATGCGCTCGCGTTTGCCAAAGTCTATCTGAAGCCATGCCGGGCCGTCGTTCTTGGGGCGCCAGAGGGTGCCGTTGTTGTCGTCCACTGCATATTCGGGACGGAAGTCATTGCTGTAGAACGACGAGGCTGTTACTTTAGCTCCGAAAGCGAGGTTCTTGGGCTGCGCAATCTCGGGGTGGAGGTCTATGGCCTCATGGGTCGGCTCGACCTCTAGGATTGAGCCGTCGGCTGCGAACTCAAGTTTGTCTATGCATACTTGGCGATGGAAACCGCGGTTGGAGTGCGGATTGTCATGCCGGTGGTATACAATGTAGTAGTTGTCTCCCTCCTTGAGGATGCTGTTGTGACCAGGACCGTGTACTGTGCCGTCCGCATTAGTCTTGAGGACTACGCCGCGATATGTGTACGGGCCGAGTGGGTGTTCTGCCGTGGCATAGCGAACTTGGTAACTGGCATCCTCGCAGTGGTTGCACGAGTATAGGAAATAATATATCCCATTACGTTTGAGTACAAAAGGCGCCTCGAAGAAGTCCGTGACTTCGGTGTTGGGAATGAGGCGGGTCTGCGCAAAGCTCTTCATGTCGGGATTGAGCTCCCCCGCTCCGCAACCGAAGCCCTTATAGATGCCCCATGTGCCCCAATACATATATACCTTGCCGTCGTCGTCCTGAAAAGTCTGACCATCAAGGGTAATGGCGTTCGTGACAAATCTGTCGGGCACGAGCACAGCCTCGCTCTCTCCAAGCACATTCTGCCATGGGCCACGGGGAGTCTCGCCAACGCCTAGGTGCAGCTGGCAAGGTTGGCAATAGAGGTAGTAATATTTGCCGTCGACGCTGTTCCGCATCACGTCCGGTGCCCAAATCCAATGGCTGTCCGGCCAATTCATTGGCGTGAGGGTCCAGTTTTTGAAGTCCTTACTCTGCCAAAGCTGTGCGGGGCCGAAGCCTGCGCCACTGCCGTCGGTTGTTGCATAGATATAATATGTGTCGCCAAACTTCTTGACCGTGGGGTCGGCAAAGTAGCCTGGCAAGATCGGGTTGCCAGCTCCGGGCGTGTTGTACTCGGCTTTCTGCGCATGCGAGACGGATGGCATGGCCGCAAGTGCGAGTGCAAAGAGAATGCTGTTTTTCATATGTCCGTGCTATTTCTTGATGAGTTTGATGACGAAGCCGCCGCCCGATGCCATATGGATGTCAACGGAGGACTGGGCATTGACTGCCATCTTGTCGATGGCATAGTCCTCGGCATCGTGGTTCGCATTGATGCCGTCGCGGAGTATCTGCGCCTCGTATGTTGCCCCGCTCTCAAGGAATGAGAATGCGAGCGTCACGTCTCGTCCGTCCCAATTGGTCTGACCGCCAATATACCAGTCGTAGCCACTGCGGCGGGCGGTGACGATGAACTTGCCGAGCTCGCCCTGTTGGACTATTGTCTGGTCGAAAGTGGATGGAATGGTGGCAATGAAACGTGTGTATGTCTCGTCGGCCTCGTAGTTCGTTGGGCTGTCGGCGAGCATGGAGAATGGTGTGTCGTGGGCAATATAGCATGCAGCCTGGTGACAACGTGTGCCCATAGAGATGGGTTTAGTGTATCGAGCCTTCCAATCACTGCGGGTGCCATTGCGCATTGCGCCAGGAGTGAAGTCCACGGGACCCGCCATCATGCGGATATATGGGAATGTGACATCGTAGAGGGGCATGTCATGATCCTCGTCCGTCCATCGGCACTCTTCCATTCCGAATACACTCTCGTAGTTAAGGATATTGGGATACGTGCGGTCGAGGCCAACGGGCTTGTAGATGCCGTGGAGGTCCAATACGAGATGATGCCGAGCCGTGCAATCGGCCAATCGCTCCACCATCTCTACCGCCGTCTGGTCGTCGCGGTCCATAAAGTCAACTTTGAAACCCTTGACGCCAAGGTTGGCATAGTGCGAGCAAATCTCCTCAAGGTTCTCGTCCATAACGTTGAATACTGCCCAAAGGACAACTCCAACGCCTTTCTCCTTCGCATAGTTCAGCAATTCAGGAAAACGTATGGCCTCAATTGGCTCAAGGATAGAGCCCGCCTTGGAATTATACCAACCCTCATCAAGGACGATATACTCAAGCCCGTGGGCGGCTGCGAAGTCGATATAATATTTATAGGTGTCGAAGTTGATGCCAGCCTCAAAATCTACTCCCTTGATGTTCCAATCGTTCCACCATTCCCAAGCCGACTTGCCGGCGTGGATCCAACTAGTGTCGGAAATCTTGCTCGGGCGTGCGAGGGCGTAGACGAGGTTATTGGTGGGCATCTCGGTGTCGGAGGTCGAGATGGCTAGAATGCGCCACGGGTATGTGCGTGCGCCTGATGTCTTGGCAATGTAGTTTTCGGCGGCTGTTACGTGCGTCATGTGCCGCCACGGGTAATAGTCCATCTTGGCGGGGTAGGGAGCGAAGTCGGCTTTCAGTTTGCCGTCCTCAGGACGCAGCCACATGTTGGGGTAGGATACGATGTCGCTCTCGAGGACCGTTATCTTGGCTTTGCCGCAGTCTACGGTGGCGGGGAGGAATACGTGGCCCGGGGCTATGGTATCCAGTTTGCCTATGGTGTAGATATTTTGGAATGCCATGGCATATGGCTTTTCGGGTGTGGTGGTGTAAGCAAGCCATGCCGTGCAGTCTTTGCCGAAGTCCAGTTCGGCTGTCTCGCTCGCCACTATAGTCTCGCCCTTGCGGGTTGTGGAGTAGCTGTACGCCACGCCTTCGTTATATATGCGCAGCGTGAGGCTGAAATCTTTTGAGAGGCGGACTATGGTCTGATTCCATTCGGTGTCGAGGCTTCTCTGACGGTAGGCAACGGTCTCGATATGCTCTGTTTTATGGACGGGGCGCGTGGCTGTGGCGTGGATGCCTTTGCCTATCTCAGTGCCGTCGGCAAGGGTGAGGCCTATTGGCGAGGTGCGCATTATGGTGTCGCTGCCAAGTGTTATGGCTAGCGAGAGCTGTCCGTTGGTTGTGATGTGGGCTTTGATCTTGCCGTTGGGCGACGGCACGTCTATGGCTGCCGCATAGGGTGCCGAGAGTGCGAGTATAGCGAGGGCAAATGTGATAAATCGTTTCATTGTTCTATGCTGTTATCACTATTGTTTGATATGAAATGTTAACGTGTTTGGCCTGGTGGTGTAGATACCGTGACACCATATTTATATATTTCTTGCGAAGATAGGCAATAGGTTTGGTTGTTATGGTGGATAAGAGTCCATAAGTATAGAACAATCGTCCTTTTTTGCATTTTGGACGATTTTTTCTTCCTTGTGGAATATTGTTGTATTTGGTTAAAATATGTATCGGTAATTTTGGGCTTATTGATAAAAAGTATGAAAACAAGTATACCTATTATATAGTATGCATCACGAAATAATAATAATGACAACCATAGCAGCCTTATCGGCATCACCATTGGTAGCCCAGGCCCAACGCTCTATAGTCAACGTTCGCCAAGTGGATGTATGTTGCCCAGAAGGCACGGCTCCTCGACTTCCGGACCGCGTCTGGGTGTCCTATTCTGATGGCTATGCCGAGTTTCGTCAAGTGCGCTGGGCAAACAGCCCTCTTGCCGACGAGCAATCGGAGGCTGACGCCAAGGCTCATCCCGCCGGAAGCCAATATGCCGTCTCTGGGCACATAGTTGGCGACGAGTCCACGGCCCAAGGCTATGCCATAACGGCAAAAGTCAATGTTGCCGCTGGCTCATACTCCGTTCCCAAAGTCGAGGTGGCTCATCCCTTCTCGATTAAGGATGTCACACTCGACGGAGACAACCGACTGACGCACAACCGCGACGAGGCCATTGCCGCCATTTGCTCATGGGATGTGGCGCAGCAACTGTATAACTATCGTGATACCTACGGTCTGCCAACCGATGGCTATCCCGAGGCCGATGGCTGGGATTCTCCCGACACGAAACTCAAAGGCCACGGTACTGGCCACTACATGAGCGCCATTGCCCAAGCCTATGCCGTTGCCACAAATCCCGAACAGAAGGCTATCCTACGCAAAAACATCACACGCCTTGTCAACGAACTGCGTGAGTGTCAGGAACGTACTTTCGTCTACGACAAGGAGTTGGGCCGTTATCGTGAGGCCCGCGATCTCGCTCCCGAAGCCGAACTTATGACGCTCAAAGGCACGTGGGCTGCTTTCGACGAGTATAAGAAGCACCCCGAGAATTATGGCTATGGCTATCTCAATGCCATCCCCGCACAGCACTGCGCTCTCATCGAGGCCTATCGCCCATATAACAATTCAGATTGGGTCTGGGCTCCGTATTATACTGTCCATAAGCAACTTGCTGGCCTCGTTGATATTGCCACCTATTTCGACGACCCTGAGGTTACAGCCAAGGCTCTCCTTATTGCCAAGGATATGGGACTTTGGGTATGGAACCGTATGCACTACCGTACCTATGTAAAGACCGACGGCACGCAAGAGGAGCGTCGGGCTCATCCTGGCAACAGATATGAGATGTGGGATATGTATATCGCCGGTGAACTCGGTGGCATAAGTGAGTCACTCGCCCGTCTCGCCGCCCTTACTACCGATAAGGAGGCATCGTCCAAACTCCTTGAGGCTGCGCAATGCTTCGATGCGCCTAAGTTCTACAATCCATTGTCAGTCAATGTGGATGATATTCGCACCCGCCATGCCAATCAGCACATCCCGATGATTATCGGTGCGCTCAAGATCTACAAAGTTGGTGGCGAGAAGCGTTATTATAATATCGCAGAAAATTTCTGGCGCCTCGTGCAAGGCCGCTATGCCTACGCCACGGGCGGTGTTGGAAATGGCGAGATGTTCCGCCAGCCGTATACGCAGACTCTCAGTATGGCCACCAACGGTCTCCAAGAGGGTGAGGC
>CAVGTO010000089.1:0-8848 GCA_963631865.1 Eggerthellaceae bacterium | reverse complement strand
ATCGGCTTCGAGGCCGATAAGGATATTCTCGACATCTTCGGTCTCGCCGATGAGGTCAAGGTTACCAAATCCAATCTTACTAAGTGCGTCGGCCGTAAGTTCGCCGCCCGTGTCAATAAGTCATGGGTCGAGGACTTTGTCGATGAGGATTCTCAAGAGGTTATCTCTCTCGAGCGTAACGAGGTCATCGTTGAACGTGAGGAGGAACTTACCGAGGATCAAATTGATGACATTCTCGATTCCGGTGTCAAGACCGTCTACTTCCACAAGGAGGGTAATGGTCTCGCCGATTTCGCTATTATCTATAACACACTTCAGAAAGACCCCTGCAACTCCGAAAAGGATGCTGTAGTCTACATATATCGTCAGCTGCGTAATGCGGAGCCACCAGATGAGGCAACCGCCCGCGACGCAATCGACAAGCTCTTCTTCTCTGACAAGAGGTACGACCTCGGCGATGTCGGCCGTTACCGCCTTAATCAGAAGCTCGGCCTCAAGACCGATATGAGCATCCGTACGCTGACCAAGGAGGATATGATTGAGATCATTAAGCATCTCATCGAGCTCCTCAACTCTAAGGCCGATGTCGATGATATCGACCACCTCTCTAACCGCCGCGTCCGCACCGTGGGCGAGCAGCTTGCTAACCAATTCTCTGTTGGTCTCGCACGTATGTCTCGCACCATCAGGGAGCGTATGAATGTCCGTGACAATGAGACTTTCAGCCCGACTGACCTCATCAACAGCAAGACCCTCTCTTCTGTCGTAACGAGCTTCTTCGCTACCAATGCGCTCTCGCAGTTTATGGACCAGACCAACCCTCTGGCCGAGGTCACCCACAAGCGCCGTCTCTCCGCACTCGGTCCCGGCGGTCTTTCCCGTGATCGTGCAGGTTTCGAGGTCCGTGACGTCCACTATACCCACTACGGCCGCCTCTGTCCTATCGAGACCCCTGAGGGCCCTAACATCGGTCTTATCTCGTCTCTTACTATCTACGCCAAGATCGATAAGCTCGGCTTCCTCGAGACTCCTTACCGCATCGTCCGCGATGGCAAGGTAGACTTCTCCGATGAGGGTTACAAGTACGTGACTGCCGAGGAGGAGGAGCACAAGATCATCGCACAGGCGCTTTCGCCTATCGATGATGAGGGCAACTTCACCGAGGATCGTATCAAGTCTCGTCAGGATTCCGACTTCCCCGTTGTCGATAAGCATCAGGTCGAGTTCATCGACGTCGCTGCAAACCAGATCGCTTCTGTTGCATCTTCGCTTATCCCATTCCTCGAGCACGACGATGCTCACCGCGCACTTATGGGATCCAACATGATGCGTCAGGCTGTGCCTCTGCTTCGTACAGAGTCTCCTATCGTCGGCACTGGCCTCGAGGAGCCTGTCATCCGCTTCTCTCGTACCCAGGTTAAGGCTGAGAAGGATGGTGTCATCGACTACGTTGATGCAACAGTCATCAAGGTCAGGTATGATAGGACTGACGACGAGCGTTTCGTATCTTTCGACGATGATGTCAAGGTCTATCCGCTCTCCAAGTTCCAAAGGACCAACCAGAGCACCTGTATCGATATCCGTCCTATCGTTAAGCCTGGTCAGCGTGTCGTCGCTGGTCAGATCCTTACCGAGGGTTACTCTACCGCAAACGGCGAGCTCGCACTTGGCCGTAACCTTAAGGTTGCGTTCATGCCTTGGAAGGGTTACAACTTCGAGGATGCTATCGTGATCTCGGAGCGTGTCGTCCGCGAGGATATCTTCACTTCCGTACACGTTGATGAGTATTCTCTTGAGGTCCGCGATACTAAGCGAGGTATGGAGGAACTCACTTCTGATATTCCCAACGTCGCTGAGGAGGCTACCAAGGATCTGGACGAGAACGGTATCATCCGCATCGGTGCCCATGTCAAGCCTGGCGACATCCTTATCGGTAAGATTACACCTAAGGGTGAGAGCGATCCTACTCCTGAGGAGAAACTACTCCGTGCCATCTTCGGTGACCGTGCCGGTGATGTCAAGGATGCCTCTCTCAAGGCGAACCCATCCCTCAGCGGTGTCGTAATTGGCCGTCATCTCTATTCTCGTGTAGTAAAGGACCGTCGCGCCCGTGCTGCCGAGAAGGCTAAGGAGACCGCCATTATGGATGAGTACAATGCAAATCTCGATGCTCTCCGCTCTACGCTTATCGGCAAGCTCCTCACTAAGCTTGAGGGTAAGGCCACTGAGGGTATAAAGGATTATGACGGTGTCGAGGTTGTCGCTAAGGGCGTCAAGTTTACCCGCACTATCCTCCTCGATCTCGATTACCAGGTCGTCGATCCTTCCAACTGGACGGGTGACAAGGCTGTGGATGAGCTAATCTACCGCACTGTCCACAACTACCGTATGAAGTGCAAGGAATATGAGGCAATCCAAAAGCGCAAGAGCAACAATGTCTCTGTCGGTGATGAGCTTCCTACTGGCATTATGCAGATCGCTAAGATTTACATTGCCAAGAAGCGTAAGATCCGTGTAGGTGACAAGATGGCAGGTCGCCACGGCAATAAGGGTATCGTCTCTAACATTGTCCGTCTCGAGGATATGCCTTTCCTCCCCGATGGCTCTCCTGTCGATATCGTCCTCAACCCTCTGGGTGTGCCTTCTCGTATGAACCTCGGTCAGATTTACGAGACTGTCCTCGGTTGGGCAGGCAAGGAACTCGGTGTCAAGTTCGCTACCCCGGTATTCGATGGTGCTTCGCTTGATCAAATCACTGAGCTCACCCGCAAGGCAGGTGTCCCCGATGTAGGTAAGATTTACCTCTATGATGGTGGCACTGGCGAGCGTTTCCACCAGCCCGCAACCGTAGGCGTCGTCTATATGCTTAAACTCGGCCATATGGTCGACGATAAGATGCACGCTCGTTCTATCGGTCCGTACTCTCTCATCACCCAGCAGCCGCTCGGCGGTAAGGCTCAGTTCGGTGGCCAGCGTTTCGGTGAGATGGAGGTTTGGGCGCTCGAGGGTTTCGGCGCCGCAAATGTTCTTCAGGAGATTCTTACAGTCAAGTCCGATGATGTCGTCGGCCGTGCAAAGGCTTACGAGGCTATCGTTAAGGGCGACAATCTCCCAACTCCGGGTATCCCTGAGTCTCTCAACGTGCTTCTGCACGAGATGCGTGGTCTCGGCCTCAGCATCGAGTTCGAGTAGTCGTTACGCACTCCATTTGTCCCGGCGGCCAAGAGTGCCTTTATAAGTGTCCGAGGATAGGAGTTTAAATATTGATTGTTTAGGGTGCCAGCCGTGCTGGTTGGCACCCTATTCTTTAATATAGAGAATAACTGTGTCGAGCGCTTTGCGCTACCGGTTTCTTAATTTCATTAGTATGGCTTTTCGAAAAGATCAAAAGAAGACCAACTTTTCAAAAATCACCATCGGACTTGCATCGCCCGAGGAGATTCTTGCGATGTCGAGCGGTGAGGTTCTCAAACCCGAGACCATCAACTACCGCACCTACAAGCCCGAGCGTGACGGCCTTTTCTGCGAGCGCATTTTCGGCCCTGTAAAGGACTATGAGTGCCATTGCGGTAAGTACAAGCGTATCCGTTACCGTGGTATCGTTTGCGACCGATGCGGTGTCGAGGTTACCGAGAAAAAGGTTCGCCGCGAGCGCATGGGTCATATCCAGCTTGTCGTCCCTATCGCTCACATCTGGTACTTCAGGTCCCTTCCCAATAAGATTGGCAGCCTCCTCGGTATCCCTACCAAGAAGGTTGACACCATCGTCTACTACGAGCGTTACGTTGTCATCAATCCTGGCGTAAAGGAGCAGGACGGCGTTAAGAAACTCGATTTCCTTACTGAGGAGGAGTATATCGCCATCCTCGATTCTCTGCCAAAGGATAACCAGCTCCTCGATGACAACGATCCCAACAAGTTCGTTGCCAAGATGGGTGCCGAGGCTCTCTATATGCTTCTTCAGCAGGTCAACCTCGAGGAACTTGCTGGTGAACTCCGCGAGCGTGCTCACAACGAGACTTCACAGGCTCGTAAGGCAGAGGCACTCAAGCGTCTTCAGGTCGTTGAGTGGTTCCGCGCTTCTAATGGACGTAATAAGCCTGAGTGGATGATCATGACGGTTATTCCTGTCATCCCACCTGACCTTCGTCCTCTCGTGCCCCTCGATGGTGGCCGTTTCGCTACCTCCGACCTCAATGAGCTCTATCGCCGTGTCATCATCCGCAACAACCGTCTCAAGCGACTCCTTGAGATTCACGCTCCGGAGGTCATTCTCCGCAACGAGAAGCGTATGTTGCAAGAGGCTGTCGATTCGCTCTTCGATAATACTCGTCGCTCTACCGCCGTCAAGTCCGACGCCAACCGTCCCCTCAAGTCTCTTTCTGACTCCCTCAAGGGTAAGCAGGGCCGTTTCCGTCAGAACCTTCTCGGTAAGCGTGTTGACTATTCCGCCCGTTCGGTCATCGTCATCGGTCCTGAGCTCCGTATGCACGAGTGCGGCCTTCCTAAGGATATGGCTGCCGAGCTCTTCAAGCCGTTCGTTATCCGTAAGCTCATCGAGCGCGGTATCGTCAAGACTGTCAAGTCCGCAAAGAAGATTGTTGATAAGAAGACTGCAGTGGTTTGGGACATCCTCGAGAATGTCATGAAGAACCACCCTGTCCTCCTCAACCGCGCCCCGACCCTGCACCGTCTCGGTATTCAGGCTTTCCAGCCACGTATGATCGAGGGTAAGGCAATCCAGCTCCACCCTCTCGCTTGTACCGCGTTCAATGCGGACTTCGATGGTGACCAGATGGCAGTCCACCTCCCCCTCGGCAACGCTGCTGTACTTGAGGCGCAACTCCTTATGTTGGCGTCCCTCAACGTCCTCAACCCTGCCAACGGTGCTCCTATCACCGTTCCTTCGCAGGATATGGTCCTTGGTCTTTATTACATCACCAAGGAGCGTCCAGGTGCTCTCGGTGAGGGCCTCGTCTTCTACTCTCCTGCTGAGGCTGAGATAGCTTACAATGAGGGTAAGGTTGACCTCCACGCTAAGGTTAAGGTTCGTACCTACGATCTCAATGCTGAGGGTAAGCCCGAGCTTATGCTCATCGAGACTACGATGGGTCGTATCCTCTTCAACAATATCGTTCCTCGTGAGGTCGGTTTCATCAACTGCCTCATCTCCAAGAAGTCTCTTCGCGGCATCATCGCCAAGGTCCAGAAGGCTTGCGGTATCCCCCGCACCGCCGACTTCCTCGACGATATCAAGAATATGGGTTACCATATGTCTTTCGTCGCAGGCCTCTCTTTCAACCTCTCCGATGTCATCATCCCGAAGGAGAAGGAGGAGCTCATCCAGAAGGGCTACCAGGATGTCGAGGATGTGATGAACAACTACAACATGGGTGTCATCACAAACAACGAGCGCTACAACCAGGTCATCGACATCTGGACACATGTCAATGCCGAACTTACCGGCATCCTCATGAAGCAGCTTAGCTCCGATCAGCAGGGCTTCAACTCTGTCTACATGATGCTCGACTCTGGCGCCCGTGGTTCTAAGGACCAGATTAAGCAGCTTTGCGGTATGCGTGGTCTTATGGCTAAGCCTCAGAAAGCTGGTGCAGAAGGTCCTCAGATTATCGAGAACCCTGTCATCGCAAACCTCAAGGAAGGCCTTTCCGTCCAGGAGTACTTTATTTCGTCACACGGCGCCCGTAAGGGTCTTTCCGATACTGCACTTAAAACGGCCGATGCAGGTTACCTTACCCGTCGTCTTGTCGATGTCTCCAACGACGTCATCATCACCGACGTTGATTGCGGTACTCTCCGCGGTCTTACCTGCACTGCCATCAAGAATAACGATGACGTTATCGCTACCCTCTACGAGCGCATCCTCGGCCGCGTAGCTGTCAATGATGTCATCAACCCGCTCAATAACGAGGTCCTCGTTGCCGCTGGTGAGGAAATCACCGAGGCTAAGGCTAAGGCCATCGAGGATTCGCCCATCGAGAGCGTTGAGATCCGTTCGGTTCTCACATGTGAGAGCAAGAAGGGTGTATGCTCCAAGTGCTATGGTCGCAACCTCGCTACGAGCCGTCTCGTTCACAAGGGTGAGGCTGTCGGTGTCATCGCCGCTCAGTCCATCGGTGAGCCTGGTACTCAGCTTACCCTCCGTACCTTCCACCAGGGTGGTGTCGCAGGTGGTGCCGCTTCTCAGAGTGAAATCACTTCTAAGTACGACGGTATCATCGAGATTGAGGATCTCCGTTCTGTTCCATTCACTGACAAGGAGACTGGTAATAAGGTTGACATCGTCGTCAGCCGCCTTGCCGAACTCAAGATTATGGATAAGAACACTGGCAACGAACTTGTTCGCCACGAGCTCCATTACGCTTCTAAGCTCTACGTCAAGAACGGTCAGGCTGTCGAGAAGGGCACCAAGCTCTTCGACTGGGATCCTTTCAATGCTCCGATTATTTCCGAGCACGCTGGTACCCTTAAGTTCGAGAACATGGAGGAAGGCGTTACCTACAAGGTCGAGAGCGATGAGCAGACCGGCTTCTCTGAGAAGGTAATCATCGAGGGTCACGACAGAACCAAGTCGCCTTCTATCAATGTCATGGTCGGCGATGAGCTTGTTAAGCAGTACAACCTCCCTGTAGGTGCTCACGTAGCTGTCTCCGACGGCGACCAGATCCAGCAGGGTACTGCACTCGCTAAGATGCCTCGTTCCGTTGGTAAGGCTGGCGATATCACTGGTGGTCTTCCTCGCGTCACCGAGCTCTTCGAGGCACGCAACCCGAGCAACCCTGCAGTCGTTTCTGAAATCGACGGCACTGTCTCCTACGGCAAACTCAAGCACGGTAACCGCGAGATTGTCGTCACCTCCAAGACTGGTGAGAAGAAGAGCTATCTCGTTCCTCTCTCGAAGCAGATTCTTGTCCAGGAGGAGGACTTCGTCCGCGCTGGTACGCCTCTCTCCGACGGTGCTATCACCCCTACCGATATCCTCTCAATCCTCGGCCCCACCAAGGTTCAAGAGTACATCGTCAACGAGGTTCAGGATGTCTACCGCCTTCAGGGTGTAAATATCAACGATAAGCACTTTGAGGTCATCGTCCGTCAGATGATGCGTAAGGTTGAGATTCAGGATCCGGGCGACACCGTATTCCTCGAGCGTGAGGCAGTCGATAAGATTGACTTTCATGAGGAGAATGATCGCATCTGGGGCAAGTTCGTTATCACCGATAAGGGCGATTCTACCAACTTCTATGTTGGTCAGATTATCTCCGCCCGCCGTCTGCGCGACGAGAACTCTCAGCTCAAGCGTCGTGACCTCGCTGAGATGAAGGTCCGTGAGGCCATCCCTGCTACGGCCAACCAGATTCTCCAAGGTATCACCCGCGCCGCTCTCCATACCAAGAGCTTCATGTCGGCCGCTTCCTTCCAGGAGACAACCAAGGTGCTCAACGAGAGCGCCATCCAAGGCAAGGTCGATTACCTCGAGGGCCTCAAGGAGAACGTCATCTGTGGTCACCTCATCCCTGCCGGTACCGGTACCCGTGGCCTCGGCGACGACCTTGTCGGTTCGCGTGAGGAACTCGAAATTCTCGATGCTGAGGAGGCTCAGGCCTAAAGTCTGCCTCTTAAGATAATCCCACTTATAGCCCCGCAACCTACATCGGTTGCGGGGCTTTCTTTTTCTACTCTCCTTTGTCTTTAATCGCCTTTTGCCTTATCTTTGCCATACAGACAACAGTAGATTTTTCACGATGATTTTTCGCTTCCTTTCGATATTAGTAGTACTCGTGGCATTCGCTTGCCAGACACAAGCGCAATCGTTATGGACTTCTCTCCGGCCTTATGCCACCAAGACTATTGAAGTGGCTGACTCGATAATGCCATCGCAAGACACGCTTTTCCTTCGCCTATGCGTTACAGATTCTACTCGCCGTGCTCCACTCATTGAGCCAGATTCTATCTATAAGCCACTTAATACTGCGAGTTTCCAACTTACATATCGCCCCACAACCCTCAATCTCGACTACAAGTCGCAGTACACTCCCGAGGCCCGTCGCGATTCTTTCTTGCTCGCAAAGAACCACCCATTCGGTGATATCCCAAATTTTAAAGACCCGTCTGGCCTCTCACCCATAGATAAGGCCAGACTCGATTATATGATGGCCAACCCTGACAAAATTGAGCATTCTTGGGAGGAACTGCCGGACCCGAATAAAGATATTCGCGAGGGCAAGAAACTCTATAACCATGAAAGTGACCACAATGAGATAGCTAAAATTTTCCGACCCGACTCCGATTTGGTTGCCGCAAGCAATATCAGCCAAAAGCCGAAGGAAAAGGAGAGCCCTTGGAAAATATCTGGCGAGGAGAATATGCAGTTTTCTCAGCTCTTCGTGAATAACTGGATTAAAGGTGGTGAGAATTCCGCCACACTCCTCCACGATTTCCGTTTCAAGGCGGTATATTCCCAAGGCCGTTCTCAATGGGAAACCTCTTTCACCAGTAAACTCGGCCTTACCTACACCTCGACTCTTAAAGGCCGTGTGTCCGACGATCTTTTCGATCTTAACTCTAAATACGGTTTCAACGCTGTCAACAAGTGGTATTACTCTTTCCTTGCCAGTTTCAAGACTCAGCTCTTCCGCAACTATAAGAGCAGCGATATAAATAAGGAGAACCCTAAGTCAACACTTCTCTCGCCTGCCTACATCCAGCTAATCTTCGGTATGGATTATAAGCGCGACGACCTGTCCATACTTCTCTCTCCTTACACCGGCATCTTTACTGTTGTCGCCGACACGGCTCTCATCGATCAGACTTCATACGGCATCGATGA
>CAVGTO010000088.1:3629-8992 GCA_963631865.1 Eggerthellaceae bacterium | reverse complement strand
CGAGGAGCAGCGCCTCATGGCTATGCACCACCCCTTCACCAGCCCCAAGCCCGAGGACTACGACCTCCTCGACACCGATCCGGCTTCCGTTCGCGCCAATGCGTATGATATGGTAATCAATGGCGTTGAGGTCGGCGGCGGCTCTATCCGTATCCATGATGCCGTTCTCCAGGCCAAGATTTTCAAGATCCTCGGCTTCACCCCAGAGAAGGCTCAGCAGCAGTTCGGCTTCCTTATGAACGCCTTCAAGTTCGGCGCTCCCCCTCATGGCGGCCTCGCTTTCGGTCTCGATCGTCTCGTCTCCCTCTTCGCTGGCCTCGACTCCATCCGCGACTGCATCGCATTCCCCAAGAACAACGCCGGTCGCGACGTTATGCTCGACGCTCCCGCACCTCTCGACCAGAAGCAGCTCGATGAGCTCGCTCTCGCGGTCCTCGCTACAGATAAGAAGTAGGCTTGCTTTTCCCGTTCCTCGCGACCCCTTGTCGCTGTCGTAGCGATAGCGTGGCTCGTAGGGTAGGGCAGTCTACATTTGCAGATACACTCTCTGTTTGGGCTTCTGGCTTCTTTTGGGCCAGAGGCCCTTTTTGTTTTATTTATTGCTATTTCCCTAGCACACAACCCATCGTAACGTTTTTTTTGTTATCTTGCATATCGGACAGAGAAACTTTTTAATTTCATTCAACTGAATCCAAGTATGGAACTCTTTTTCCCAATCGCAATCCTCGTAGGCATAGTCATTGTGCTTGCGGTCTTCTTCTATTACGTGCCGCTACTTCTGTGGGTGTCGGCTCTCGTGTCGGGCGTACACATCTCGCTCGTCCAACTTGTGCTGATGCGCATCCGTAAGGTGCCTCCCACTGTCATTGTCCAAGCTCTTATCGAGGCTCACAAGGCTGGTCTCCAGGGCATAAGGCGCGACGAACTTGAGGCTCACTACCTCGCTGGCGGCCACGTCCAGAAGGTGGTTCACGCCCTCGTCTCCGCCAACAAGGCAAACATCAACCTTACTTTCCAAATGGCAACCGCCATTGACCTTGCTGGCCGCGATGTCTTCCAGGCCGTGCAAATGTCTGTCAACCCTAAAGTCATTGATACTCCCCCCGTTACGGCAGTGGCAAAGAACGGTATCCAGCTTATTGCCAAGGCCCGTGTTACTGTCCGCGCCAATATTAAGCAGCTCGTTGGTGGCGCAGGTGAGGAGACCGTCCTTGCCCGTGTCGGCGAGGGCATCGTATCCTCTATCGGCTCGTCCGAGAGTCATGAGCGTGTGCTCGAGAACCCCGATAGCATCTCTAAGGTAGTTCTCGCCAAGGGCCTCGACTCCGGCACGGCATTCGAGATTCTCTCCATCGACATCGCCGACATCGATGTGGGTAAGAACATTGGCGCCGCCCTCCAAATGGACCAGGCAAATGCCGATAAGAACATCGCTCAGGCCAAGGCCGAGGAACGCCGCGCAATGGCTGTCGCCCTTGAGCAGGAGATGAAGGCTAAGGCTCAAGAGGCCCGCGCTCGAGTAATTGAGGCCGAGGCTGAGGTGCCAAAGGCTATGGCTGAGGCTTTCCGTAATGGTAATCTCGGCATTATGGATTACGTCCGCTACAAAAACGTTGAGGCCGACACTGCCATGAGGCAGTCTATCGCTGGCCCCGCCCAAGCGCCGAAGAAGTAGTCAATATCCCCTTATAAAGCACAAAGCGCGGAACTCGAAATCTGTTCGAGTTCCGCGCTTCGTGTCTTGTTCCTTTTCTATTTACTGAGCCAAGAATCTTTCAGCATCGAGTGCCGCACGGCAACCAGATGCGGCGGCATTAATAGCCTGACGGTAGATTGGGTCGCAAACGTCGCCTGCGGCGAATACGCCGGGGATGTTCGTGGCCTGTGTCGGGCTCTGGACTTTGATGTAGCCCTGCGCATCGGTCTCTACCTCGGGGAAGGCAACGGTATTTGGCGTATGGCCAATGGCAAGGAAGAAGCCCGAGATGGCAATCGTCTCATTCTCTCCCGTGGTCTTGTTGCGCAGCGTGGCACTTTCGAGTTTGCCCTCGCCTGCAAGCGAGATCGTCTCGTGCTCAAAGAGAATCGTGATATTCTCGCGCTGAGTCAGTTTCTCTTGCATCGCTTTTGACGCACGGAGCTCGTTGCGACGTACAATGAGGTACACCTTGTTGCAGAGCCCAGAGAGATAGATGGCCTCCTCGGCGGCGGTGTCGCCTCCGCCAACCACAGCCACATCTTTGCCGCGGTAGAAGAATCCGTCGCATGTGGCGCATGCCGATACTCCTGCTCCCGCATATTTCTTTTCGTCTGGCAGGCCAAGATAGCGCGCCGAGGCTCCCGTGGCTATTATTATTGAGTCGGTCTCAATCTCTGTCTCGTCGTCGAGGGTCACGTGGAATGGACGCTTCGACAGGTCGGCTTTCACCACTTCGCCAAATCGCATATCGGTGCCGAGCCGCTCGGCCTGTGTGCGCATATCTGTCATAAGGTCCAGTCCCATGCGCCCTTCGGGAAAACCAGGGAAGTTCTCCACCATGGTGGTCTGGGTGAGTTGGCCGCCTTGCAGCAATCCGTCGATAAGCACAGGCTTGAGGTTGGCGCGCGAGGCATAGATGGCTGCGGTGTAGCCCGCTGGGCCAGAGCCGACAATCAGTATTCGTATGTGTTCCACTGTCGTGTTGCGTTTTTTATTCTTCTTATGCTGCAAAGTTAGCAATTGTGGCTGATGTGGCGTGTGCCGTCTTTGCGGTATCTTTATAGCCTTATTTTATAGCCTAATTGTTGGCCCCGTTACGTTGTCTTCCGTCTCGTCTCCGCTTTCGCCTTCATCAGTGCTCCCCTTGCTATTATAATCATCTCCACTGTTAATCATAAAATCTGGCCGTATGCGCCACTCGTCATACACAAGGCACGCCACTATGCCATATCCGCCTTCTACGTTGGACGATGTGGTGGACGTGCCGAAGACTGGCAATAGGATGTAACTCTGGGTTCGGTTGCTACTGCTTAGGAAGTCATAATAGTCCTCCGAATGGTGATAGAGGCGGATCGCTACCTCTGAACTGTCTGCCTCGCCCTCGAGTGTCGGACGCATAAGCGTCTGCTTGCTTACTGAGAATCGCAATTCACTCTGTCCTAGGCTGTTTGTCGTGAGCCTCTCGTCGGAAAAGAGCCCTATGGGGCGACTGCCGTTGGTGCTGCTCAATAGGTCGCTGAAGGCAGAACTGATATATGTGCAGCTTATTGTGGAGTCGGCTGCCGCCACCCCGCCGTGGTAGTCTATTCTGTGTGTCTCGATCTGGTATATGTCGCTTGTGGCTGGGTCGTCGGTCATGGCGAGGGTGAAGATTATGTCGCTTGCCGTGTTGAGGGTGTCGATGCTCTCTATCTCCACTTTAGGCATCACTACGGCTGTGGCTTTGAGCTTTTTGCCGTCGTCGGTTATGTGGGCGGATATGGTGACGGAGTCTCCTGCCGATAGGTGTTGTGCTGCGAATGTAGTGATGGTTCGGCTACTGTCGATGCGTTGGGTTATAGCTCCGCGTCCAGCTATGCTGAGCGTCACGTACGCCTCTTCCACAGATGCGTACATTGAACTGCTAGTGTATGGTACACTGCGAGTTACGTGCACCGCTATGTCGGCGTCGGACTCGAAGACGCATGTCAATACGTCGGCCGACTGACTTGAGTATACGTCTACGCCCACTGCGTCGGTCTCGCACCCTTGCATAAGGACGAGACTTGCCATTGCGCTCAGTGCTATCAACTTGCGCATCCCCTTTGTCAGAAATTTATCGAGTACTTGATATATGGACATGGGAAGCCTATGAGAGAGAATTTCTTAAGTGTATACGACGGGTCGCCATTGGCTTTCTTGCCCGCCTTCCAATATACGAACATCGGGTTCTGACGGGCGTAGACGTTGTAGATGCCAAAACTTATGAGTGAGCCGCGGTGTTCTTCGCCAAATCGTATATTGGCCCCGAGGTTCAACTGGTGCTCGGCTTGCATCTTGAGGCTGTTTCGCTTGGGCTCTACGTTGTACACGGCATTTGTGCCTGGCACGCTATACCGTTGCGTCGGCAATGTGAGGGGTGCGCCGCTTCCATAGGTCCATGAGAGCGATACGTCCACATTCTTGCGTATGGCCACGGATGTGAATATCTGCACCGAGTGGAGTCTGTCGTTATCTGCGCGGAACTCTTCTCCGTCGTTGATTTCGCTAAAGGTGTTGCGTGCCTTGGATAGTGAGTAGCCAAGCCATCCGTTGACTCTGCGCCATCGGCTGTGGAGGAAAATCTCCAGTCCGCGCGCATAGCCTTTGCCGCTTGTGCCCAGGTTTCCCCAGTCCATCTTATGCAGCAATTCGTAGAGCGACGCTGTCTTATACGTCACGAGTCTCCTCATCCGTTTGTTATACGCCTCCACTTCGAGTGTCACTTCTGGCGTTATCCGCCATCGGGCCTCAACCGACAATTGTGATGATCGCTGAGGTCCGCCATCTCGTGGCACTGGCAACCAAATGTCCGAAGGTGTGGCCACACTGAGCATTCTCATTTGGTATACAAACTGCGTTGTCAGCGAATACCCGACCTTTAATGTCAAGGGCTCGGCTATCTTCCATCCTGTCAAGAGGCGAGGCTCGCCTACGAGATATGGCGAGTCCTCGTCTCGTGATACGAGTGTCAGGTGAAGTCCGGCGGTAGCCCATACTGGGCCGAGGTGCAACTGATCCTCCACATATCCGTGAAATTCATGACGCCGGATTATGGTGCTGTTGCGTGCGTAGTCGGTGCGTGACGAGTCGTTGGGTTCGTTGCTGTAGATGCTCACTATGGGCTCGTAACTCTTGAAGCTATACCATGCTCCGATTCTTACAGCGTCCGCAACGTTGATGCCCGGGAATATGCTTACGTCCATCCGTGCTCCTGCGTCGCCAATGCCGTTGCGGTACTCATTGCCTGCCTTGCGACTGACGTTGCGAACCAGCGATTCCTCACTTTGTGAACTGTTGAAGGCGTACTTAGTGAACCACAATGTGGTGTTGCTAAATACTTTAGTGCCAAATATATGATTCCATCGGAGTGATACGAGATGGGTGCCCCATCGGGTGTTGCTCTCATCGCCCGACGACAGGTAGCGGGTCTCTTCGTCGCCATATGTCACTTCTGTGTCGCCAGTGTTGGTGTCGTTGGTCAGGCGGTCTGTGCTGTTGAAGTATGTCAGCCGCAGTCTGTCTTTTGCGCCAATCTGCCAGTTTATTTTGGCATGGAAGTCGTAGAATAGATACGAGTAATGGTTGTCGTTGCTTGTCTGGATAAGGTTCGAGAAGAGGTCGAAGTAAGTGCGACGGGCTGAGA
>CAVGTO010000088.1:0-3619 GCA_963631865.1 Eggerthellaceae bacterium | reverse complement strand
TTACAGGCCCCTGAACCAGCAGACTCGATGCCATGATACCAATATTCGCGTTCCCCTCGAATTTGTTCATGTTGCCGTCGAGTGTCTTGATGTCGAGCACACTGGACATTCGCCCGCCATACCGTGCCGAGAATCCGCTCTTGAAGAGTGACGCGTAACTCACAGCGTCGGAGTTGAATGCCGAGAAGAAGCCCAACGCATGGTTGGCATTGAAGAGTGGCGCGTCGTCTAGGAGTACGTTGTTCTGATCCTGGCTGCCGCCTCTGACACTCATACCGCCAAAGCCTTCGCTGCCACTTTTGACGCCCGGTGTCTGCTGCAGCGCTCGTCCCAAGTCGGCTTCGCCCATAAGTCCCGGCATGGTCTTTATCTCCTCTTTGTTGAAGGTCGTAACGCCTATGGCGTCTCCCTCCTCTGGCATCTCGGGAGTGGCGCATACGTCAATCTCTTCCAATAAGATACGTGGCGATAGTCGTGTGTTCATTGTCGTGTCTGCACGCAAGTCTATGGTGTGGAATGTTGGTGCATAACCAACGAAGGACGTGCGTATTGTCGCTCGCCCTGTGGGTATGGCTAGGCTGTAGAAGCCGTATTCGTTGGTTGCCGTGCCAATGTGGAGCAGAGTGTCTACTATGTGCGCGCCTATGAGTATTTCGCCTGTGAGTGCGTCTCGGCAATATCCGCTTACGTGGCGCATCCTTACACTGTCGGCAGCCACCACTATCTTACCATCCATTCCTGACGTGTGGCATACGTAACGTACGTTATACCTGTTGAATATGGCGCGTAGGCAACTCTCCATTGTATGTTGCCCTTGTCGCATGCGCACTTCTCCCGGAGGCAGCGAGCGCGATGAGTACGCCACGACGATGCCCGTCTGTCTGCTAATCTCCCAAATAAGTGAATCTCTCGACCCCGCATACGCCTGCGCAAGGGTTATGCGCCGAAGCATCAAATCCTTGTCATTCTTTGTCGTAGACTGCGCAAAAACACTTGCCGCCCCCAAGAAGAGAACAGCGAAATACAGGATGGCGAACCTCGATATACGAAAAAAAAGACTTCCCTCTCGATTAGAACGGGAAGCCTTCAAACAAATCACCATTTATATCTGTCTACGAACATCTGCCGGACCTCACGTTTGAGGCGAATTTAGTCAGATATCGTCAGATAACCATTGTGCAAAGCTAATTTTTTGTCGAAATGGAGGTTGAGCTCCTCCACTACGCTTTCGAGAGACTGGTCCACAAACGACGTCGTGATGAGAACAGTGTCCTCTCCGCAGTCGAATTTTACGCCATTAAGCTCTCCGTGGTAACAAGTCAACATCTCGTCCACCACCTGGCGGAGCGAAGCCGAGCGAAAATCCATTCTGCGCTGACCTATTGCAATCTTGCCTGCGGCGGACTCTGTGAGCGAGAGCTCCGTGCCTGTCCAAATGGCCTCTTCGCCTGCCTTGATGCGGACATTTTCCGAGCCTGCGCTCATTGCTACGAGACCTTGCTCAACTCGAGTGCGAACTCTCTCCTCGCCAGGCCAGTGCTCTACGGAGAATGTCGTGCCGAGCACTCGCACCGTGGCGTTGTCGGCGTCTACCGTAAAAGGCTGAGCCTCGTCGTGGCGGACCTTGAAGAGGGCTATGCCGGTGAGCTTTGCTTCGCGTTTGCCGCTATTGGTTTGGCGGAATGCAAGCTCAGAGCCTTCGCCGAGTATTACCGTCGAGCCGTCGGCCAGCTGGAGCGTGTCCGCACTGCCGGTGGCTGCGTAACGAGTGAAGTCGTCGCCGCCATTTATCTGCGCCACGAAGATAGTCGCTATGGCAAGCGGTATGAGTGCCGCCGCAACGCGCGCCACTTTGCGCCACAGGGGCACAACCCTGGCTTCGCCTTCTTCGGTCTCCTTGCGGCTTTTGCTCGCACGAGCCCAGACTGCGCACCACGCCTGCTCTTTGCCCTGCTCGGCGCGGAAGGCGGCTTCGGTGCCAACATTGGCGGCCTTGTCCGCTGCTTCGTTTTCGAGACTGGCTATGGTCTTTTCTGTTAATTCTTTGGTATTCATCGTGTACTCTCCTTCCTCGTGAGGTTAGTGGAAGTTGACGACGTTGAAGATGTTGACGTCCTGGAGCTGTGCCTCGGGCTGAACCTCGGTGGCCATAACGCTCTCCTCGGCCTCCTCTTTGGCTGCCGGGGTTACTTCGCACAAACTCTCGTCCGTGCGGCCGAGAAGCTCGGCGAAAAGCTCAAATATAAACTCCATAGTACTGTATATCTTGAGTTTGGACTCTCTTGTCTTAAATAGGGATATTGCTCCCCTTTACTGTAAGACAATCAACACGGATGAAACACGTATTACTATCTCAATATTTTCGGAGAAAAATCATCTCTGGCGACATAATATTTTATCGCGCACGGCGTTGTGTTCCTAAAAAGGGGAACTCTGAAACTGTGAAATTTCTCAATCCATTAAAATTTATTACATTTTCTCGTCCCGTTTTTGAACTAAATCCGACTTTCGCTCGTTTAATACAAAGTAGCACGTGCTAAAACCTGCTCATTCCGCCCCCTCAACAAAAAACAGATATTCACTAAAACATTGTTTATGAGATTGAACCATCGAATTTTCTCATTCTTCGCAGCCTTGGCTGTGGCGCTCTCCTGCTCTGTCGGGGCCTCTGCGCAGGCTGATGACGACCCGATAAATAAAGATGACGATTTTAACAGGGCTATCAATGCATACCAATATGAAAGCTACGATACGGCATTAGTCTATTTTAATAAGGCTATAGTAAAGTTTCCCAAGTCCGCCCGTGGGTATAATTGGCTTGGCTATGCTCAGATCTATAGGAATGAGTTCGAGTCTGCCGTCTCGTATTTCAATAGGGCTATAGAATTGGCGAAGAGGGATGAAAGTGAGCAGAAGTCGATTCTTTACGGTCGTTCGGATGCCTTAGCTGGACTTGGACAGTATACCGAGGCTAAAGCTGACATAGATAAGGTCATAACTTTAGCCCCAAAAGATGCGAATTGTTACGCTTTGCGTGCGGTTTTTTGTGAGCTGCTCGATTGGCCTATGCAGGCTTTGGACGACTATCGTAAAGCAATTGAGGTGGATCCTAGTGCGGAGCAGTTCTACGCCAACAAGGCTATGTTGCTTCTGAAGTTGGGCCGAACAGAAGAAGCGCTGACATTGCTTGACAATGGCAAGTCGCTAGTTACAAGTTCCGATCGGTTGCTTTATGCGCGGGCGAATGTAAACATCGAATTGAAAAAATATTCAGAAGCGATGTCGGATGCCATAGCTGCGTATCGTGGTGTTGGAGGACTCCCTTGGTTAACCATATTGTATCTTGCAGACGCAGCTCCCTCTAACTATAGATGGGCTCTGCGCTCTAAACTTCGAACAGATGCCTCAAACCCTCAATGGCAAGAACTTAGCGGAACCGTATCAAGCCTTTATGGCCGATATGCGGAAGCTTCTGAGAGCCTTTTGAAGGCTGTTCAAATGAGAGAAGGAAAAACAGTGGTTTCTGATTGGCTGTTTTATGCGGAAAATCAGAAGAATATGCTCAATTTCCGTCGTGCAAAGTCTGTGCTCCAAATGTTGTGCGATGTGGACACTTCGG
>CAVGTO010000087.1:0-9003 GCA_963631865.1 Eggerthellaceae bacterium | reverse complement strand
TGGAACCAGCGGGCGGAGACTGCCGTGTTGGCCCAGTTGAGGTCCATGCTGCTGAGCAGGCTCATCTGGTCCGCCGAGCGGAGGAAGGAGACGGAGATGTTGTCCGACTGGCCTATGCGCCATGCCACTTTGGCGTTGACGTCGTAGAAGTTGAGTTTGGTGTCGGAGAACTTGTCGGTCATCTTGAGGAAGAGATCGAGGTAAGAGCGGCGTGCGGCCACGAGGTAGGAGGCGTTGCCTTCGGAGATTGGTCCTTCGGCCATGACGCGCGCGGCGAGGAGGCCAATGCCGGCCGAGAAATGGTGGCTGAAGAGGTTGCCCTGTCGGGTGGAGATGTCGAAGACGGACGATACGCCGCCGCCGAGTCGGGCGGGAGTGTTGCCCTTGTAGAGTGTGGCGGAGGCCAGGGCGTCGTCGTTGAAGCTGGAGAAGAGGCCCATAAGGTGGCCGGTGTTGTAGACCGTGGCGTTGTCCACGAGCACGAGGTTCTGGGCGGACGTGCCGCCGCGAACTTGGTAGCCGGATGTGCCGTCGCCTTCGCTCTTGACGCCCGGGAGGAGCTGTATGCTCTTCATGACGTCGCGCTCGCCGAAGATTACGGGCAGAGCCGCGAGTTCCTTCATCTCGATTCGCTCGGCGCCGGCCTGGGTGTTGGAGATTCGGTGGCGCACGGCGGAGGAGGTCACGGTGACATCCCTGAGGGTGTCGCTCTCGATGATGCCCGCAGTGTCCGCGGCTGCAATGATTTTGGGGTGGGTGGCTTGCGCCCTGGCGGTCGAAGTGCCAAGGGCTGCGGCAAAGAGGATCGCCAGGGATGTGGCGGCCGTTTTTTGCTTCATTCTGTTGTCCGTTTTTTTGTCTGTTGTTGTTTGTTGAATTGTGTTGTAAGTTGGTTGTTTTCTTGTGGTGCTGTAAGACAAAAGTAGTCAATTCCGTAGTGATGTTGTCGCGGGTCTTGGAAGGGTTTAATAAAGTTTATTAATATATGCACCGTTCTGCTCTATTCGATATACTATTTTTCGCTACTTTTGTGAAGCAAAGTCAAAATCTGATAACATATAAAAACAGGAATATGAAAATACAATCCATGCTCACGGCGGCGGCAGCCCTCCTGACCACCCTTGCCGCCGAGGCGCAGAACCCCTACCTCCCGCTTTGGGACTTCATACCGGACGGCGAGCCATACGTCTTCGACGACCCCGACAATCCCGGCCAGCAACGCGTCTACATCTACGGCTCGCATGACAATTCCAAGATCATGTATTGCGGCCGCGACCTCGTGGTATGGTCGGCCCCCGTGTCGGACCCCGCCAAGTGGCGTTGCGACGGCATAATCTTCGAGAGCAAGAAGGACCGCGACGGCCAATGGCTCTACCCCGACAGCATTGGCGACGTGCTCTACGCCCCCGACATCGCCACCCGCCGCGAGGCCGACGGTCGCACGGCCTACTACCTCTACCCCAACAATCAGGCGTGGGGCCGCGAGGGCATGATTGCCAAGTCCTACCGACCCGACGGGCCTTTCGTGGTCTGCAACTGGAGCAAGGACAACCCTAGGGAGACCATCGGAGTGCAGCGTTTCGACCCCGCCGCCTTCGTGGACGACGACGGACGCGCCTACGCCTATTGGGGCATCAACCACAGCTACGCCGCCGAGCTTGACACCGCCACCATGTGCACTCCACGCCCCGGCACCAAGATTATCGAGAACTTCATCCCCGGATGGGCCGAGGACAGCACTTTCCGCTTCTTCGAGGCCTCCAGCATCCGCAAGATAAAAGATAAGTACGTCTACATCTACAGCCGCATCACCCGCCTCGGCGAATGGGGGCTCCACAAGACCAACTACACCCTGGCCTACGCCTATGCCAACAACCCCCTGGGCCCCTATACCTACGGCGGCACCATAATTGACGGCCGAGGCAAGGAGCCCAACCCCGACGGCACCATGCGCGCCACGGCCACCTACTACGGCAACACCCACGGCAGCATTGCCAAGCTCGGCGACCAGTGGTACGTCTTCTACCACCGCCAGGCGGACACTACCGAATACTCCCGCCAAGCCATGGTGGCGCCCATAACCGTCGACGTCCAGGAGGGCCCCAACGGCAAGGTTACTATCTCCGAGGCCGAGTACACATCCGAAGGTTTCGCACTCGACGGCCTCGACCCCTTGCGCAACTACCCCGCCGGCATCGCCTGCTACTACACCAACCCCGTGGCCATGTATCAGCAATACCCGAGCATGATATACCCCGGCTCCCACACCCGCATCTTCCGCAACCAGTACCACGGCGAGGGCGACCCCTACGACCTGGCTGTCAACCGCTGCCCGATGGTGAATAACACGGCCGGCTCCGTAGTGGGCTATAAGTACTTCAACCTCAATAAGACCCACGGCCTCCGCAGCCTCCGACTCAACATGGACATCCTCCCCGAGGGCACCGACGGCACCGTCTCCGTCTTCCTCGACTCGCCCGACACGCGCAAGGGCCGCCGCATCGGCTCCTTCGCCGTCAGCAAGGCTGAGCCCCAGGTGGAGCGCACGGTATCTCTGGACTGCAAGGCGCTCACCAGGCTCACTGGCAAGCACTCCCTCTTCCTCGTCTTCGAGTCCGCGGAGTCTGGCAAGTCGCTCTGCGAAGTGAGGACTATCGGATTCTCCGAATAGTTCACACTCTTAAATCAGTTCACAGTTAGCAGTTCACAGTTCACAGTTGGCTGTTGTTCTCAGTTGTTTTCAGTACGCAGTTGACAGTTATTTCTGTTGGCGGTTGATGGCGGAGGAATTCTGCAGTAGTAATCCAGATTCGAGTGAGGTATTTTCTTACCGTTACCTCCCCGGGGCTTTGCTGTTCACAGTTCACAGTTGATGGTGCTTCAGACAGACTACACCTTGAAACACCAGGCAAATGTGCACTGCTAACTGTGCACTGTTAACAGAATTACGGCTATCTTTGCCACAAATAACAAATGCGCTAAAAGCCAAATGGAATATAACGACTTCAAGAAACTTGTAGATGCCCTAACTGCCAAATCGAATGAGACAGAATGGCTTGAGTTTAAGCACAATTTCCATTCAAAAGAAGAGATTGGAGAGAGAATCTCGGCACTAGCAAATAGCGCGTATTTGTCTAATATGCCGTTTGGCTACATTGTTTTCGGAGTTGACGACGAGAGTCATAATATTGTTGGCACCGATCTGTATGCTAAACAAAAATTGGTGGGCAACGAGGAGTTGGAGTCTTGGCTTTCGACCCGTTTCAACCCGCGTATCGATTTCGAGGTCATAGACGATTTTGATTACGAGGATAATGGGCACATTTGCGTTTTCCGAATTCCAGCTACCACGAACCGCCCGGTAAGTTTCCTACACGAGGCATACGTTAGGGTTGGCTCCATCACACGTAAAACTGAAAGATTTCCCCGACAAGGAGGCAAAAATATGGAAGGGATCTCAGAAACCCTTGGAGAAAATTATCTTGAGAGGAAGCCTGACTGGGCAGGAAGTGCTCTCTTATCTTAGCGCCGAGGCCTATTTCGATATGATGCATCTGCCAATCCCGCAAGATATAAATGGAACTCTCGAGAGGTTTTTGTCTGAGAACATTATAGCCAAAGACGAGATCGGCTATGGGATTACTGAACTCGGTGCTTTGCTTTTCGCAAAACGCCTCTCCGACTTCGACGGTCTCAAACGCAAGGTAGTGCGTGTAATCGTATATAGGGGCAAAAGCAAAATCGAGACAGTCCGAGAGATGAGTTTCGACAAGGGCTATGCCATAGGCTTTGGAGAACTTGTGGCTTGGATAAATAGCCAACTGCCTGCTAATGAGGAGATAGGTACTGCTCTGAGGACCGATGCCCGTATGTATCCCGAAATAGCCGTGCGAGAGCTTACGGCGAATATGATAATCCATCAGAATTTCGTCGAGCAGGGTTTCCCTATGGTCGAGATATATTCAGACCGCATTGAGTTCTCCAATCCTGGGCAACCACTGATAAGCATCGAGCGCTTCATCGATGAATATCAGTCGAGGAACGACTCCTTGGCCGACATAATGCGCCGGATGGGCATCTGCGAGGAAAAAGGAAGTAGCATGGATAAGACGGTTTCCTACTTGGAGCTTTTCCAACTACCACCCGTCCGCCTGCAGATTCAAGAGAACCGCACTTCGGCCACGATTTTTGCCTACCGTAAGTTTGCAGATTTGGACAGGACGGAACGAGTTATGGCCTGCTATCAGCATGCCTGCCTGAAATATGTCTCCAATGAGAAGATGAACAACCAGTCGCTCCGTGCGAGACTTGGCATCGAGGACAAAAACTATCCTATGGCCTCTCGAATAATTAAGGATGCCATAGACTCTAAACTAATTAAGGAGGAAAATGCCGAGGGCCCCAATAGGCACAACTATATTCCCTTTTGGGCATAATAACCGTGGCAACCATGTAACTGGCATGTAACTGAGCGCTGAAAACAATGCCTTAGTCCCAAATTTAAACAGTTGAATAATAGTGATTTGAGCTAACTGTATCCATGTAACTACCATGTAACTGAGGCCCCGTTCCTCAGTTATCAACTTACTACAAAACAAAAATTTTCCCCCCACGGCACCACGAAAGGCCCGCGGGGGGAAACTTTATTCAAGAACCAGTAGCTATGTCTCAAACACACCCCGCCAACTGTGAACTGCTAACTGTTAACTGAAAATATTTCTCATAACCACCCCAAAAACCAATTATTCTCCGCATTTTCGCGGAGAATAGAACCCATATTCTCCGCGCCAGCGCACCCGCCCAAAACTCCCGACCGATGGAAACATACATCTGGCAAAGGCCGCAGTGGCCAATTCTCACGTGGGGCGATGTGCGGACCGCCGTCCCCCTTGCCGCCGTCGAGACACTCCGCCAGGCTCTGAACCTCTCACTCGAGAAGACTGAGCGAGTTGTGAGAAAAAAACATTTTTGGGACGCTCTCGCCGCAACCGCCCTCAACGACCGCCAGCGCAAAGTGATAAATATGCTTCTCGATGGCTTCGACGGCAAACTGACCTCCTCCAAGTGGTATAAGATCTGCCATTGCTCCCAAGACACCGCCCTTGGTCTTCTCATCTTGGGTCTTGGTGCGGATGTCGTCCAGGACCTGGTATATCGTCTTGGCCATAGTGGGGGTGGAATGTCTGTTTATCTACAAAGATAACACTTTCCAGTCAACAGGGATACCACCTCCCGCGCCGCGCACAGCGGAGCGTTGGCCATCCACCCCTGGTCTTGGAAACCGAGCATCGAGAGGCGCAAACCCTTATAATGCTGCGAGGCGTAGTCCACATTGATGAAGTTGTAGAGCGACTTGGCTTTGACGTTCACCTCCGCCTTGACCTCTATCGGCACCACGGAGTCCCCCACCTGCGCCACGAAGTCCACCTCCATTGTCGAATTCTCTTTGCTGAAATAGTATATCGGCAAGTCCGCTATCGTCTTTAGCTGCTGCAGCACATAATTTTCCGTGAACGCCCCTTTATATTCGCTGAATACGCCGTCGCCCACAATCACCTGCGCCGCCGACGTGCCCGCCATGGCGCCCAGTAGCCCTACGTCCAGCACGTAGAGCTTGAAACTGTCTATGTCCGCGTAGAACTTGAGCGGCAGCCTGACGTCCCTCACCCTCTCCACCTTGTGCACGAGCCCGGCATCCACGAGCCACTGTATGGCAATCTCGAAATCCTTGGCGCGCGCCCCTTTGCGCAACGCGCCATAGACGAACTTCTTATTCTCTCGCGCCAGTTGAGACGGTATGCCGTTCCACACCATCCGGATGCGGGCCGTCTCCACGCCCGTGTGTTTGCTGATGTCCGACTCGTAGGCCGTAAGGATATCTTTCTGAATCCGCCGCACCTCGCCAGGATCGCGCTTCTGGCTGAAACTCAAGACGGCCTCGGGCATCCCGCCAACATAGTAATATTGCCGCAAGAGGTCGGTATATTTTGGCAACAAGGCGTTTATCACGGCCGCCTCCCCACTCGAGAGCAACTTAGCCTTCTCCTCTTCGCCACATGCCATAAGGAACTCGGTGAAGGTCATTGGGTAGAGGTGCATTATGTTGACCTTCCCGACGGGGAAAGATTCGCCCTTCATACTCATAACGCCCAGCAGCGAGCCCGCCACCGCGACGTGCAGCCCCGGCATGTCCTCGCAGAAATACTTGAGCGACGACAGCACTGGCGGTATCTCCTGTATCTCGTCCAGGAAGAGAAGTGTCTTGCCGGGCACGATCGGCTTGCCCGCCACGGCCGATAGACCCAAGGTAAGCCGGCGCACGTCCACGTCGCCCCGGAAAAGCTCCTCGACGGCAGCGTTCTTATAGCAATTGACGTAGACAAGGCTCTCAAACTCCTTCTCGCCAAACTCCCGTAAGATATACGTCTTCCCCACCTGTCGAGCGCCGTATATTATGAGTGGCTTGCGCATGGCCGACAACTTCCATTCCTTAAGCTCGTTATATATAAATCTCTTCATCGTCTCTACATTTTTCTTGGGGAATATCCACTCCAAAACTACATTTTTCTTGGGGAATATCCGCCCGCGCGAGACACTTTTCTTGGGGAATGACGAAACAGTTCTCAGTTAGCAGTGCACAGTTCACAGTCTTAAATCAGTTCACAGTTCTCAGTGCACAGTTCACAGTTGACTGAACTTCAGAAATACTACACCTTGAAATACCCGCCAACTGTGAATTGTTAACTGTGCACTGTTAACTGTTTTATGCTGTGCACTGTGAACTGAAATCCCCCCTAATATTTAACATTTAGCCTATTGCACAGTCCAAACAGCGGCAGTAATTTGCGGCATCAAAAAAGAGGTCATTTTTTCGGACCCTTTTTGCCAAAAACAGTCTTTTTGAAATTGCAACACATTGATATACCCTATGTTGCATTTTCTGCTCTCCGAGAGTATATTCCATTAGAACAAGGATTAAGACGTCTTACTAACGACTAAAGCCTCTGCCGTATCATCTCCGAGAGTATATTCCATTAGAACAAGGATTAAGACAATGGCGGCGACGGAAGCCAACGCTGACTTGCTCACTCCGAGAGTATATTCCATTAGAACAAGGATTAAGACTAGCTTTTTAGCGTCATATGAATAGACTTTACACCTCCGAGAGTATATTCCATTAGAACCTCCCATCTCACCCGCAGCCAACTGTGCACTGTTAACTGTGCGTTGCTAACTGAAACAAAAAATCCCCCGCGGTGCCTTTTGGTGGCACCGCGGGGGAAAACTTTTATTCTAAGTAGAAATCAGCAGTCAGAAAACAGACTCAAAAATATCAGGCAACTGTGAACTGAGAACTGATTTAAGACTGAGCACTGTTAACCGACTTACAAAAAACTCCTATTTTTGCATACGATGTGGGATCGTATTCACCCTTTCCCCTCCCCGAAAAAGCGCACCCACTTAAACGACCACGTTGCCATGACTGAAGAAGATTTAAAGGACCTGTGCCTCTGCGGCGAGACCACCCGAGTGCAATTCAAGCGCGAGTTCACTACGCAAAAGGAGATTGCAAAGGAGATGGTGGCTTTCGCCAATTCCAAAGGCGGGCAGATTCTCTTCGGTGTCGAGGACAAGACAGGTGGACTCTGTGGCCTCTCGTACGACCAGATTCAGTCGGTCAGCCGTGAGCTCGGAAATGCTGCCAACGAGCAGGTGCGCCCTACGATTTACATAGATACGGAGGTTGTGTGCGCTGATGGCAAGCATTTCCTCGTTTGCTCAATATCAGAGGGGCGAAACAAGCCATACAAAACTCTCAACGGAGAGATATGGGTAAAACAGGGGGCCGACAAACGACGGATAACCGAGAACTCTGAGATTTTGGCCCTCTTCCAGGATTCGGGCTCCTATCATCCCGATGCGGCTGAGGTCTCGGACACGAGTTTCGACGACCTCGACCGATATGCCGTAGATGCCTATCTGCAAAAGGTTTACGCTACCGACATCGAAGGCTTCGGCAAGAGCGCAATGCAAGTCTTGACGAATATCCATGTCCTCGGCCGAGACGGACTACCTACACTTGCCGGCTATCTCTTCTTCGGCAAACATCCAGAGACGCATTGCCCGACCTGTGTGGTGAAGGCGGTGTCTTTCTTCGGGTGCGACCTCGCTGGTTCGCAATACCGTGATACAAAAGAGATTGCAGGGAGCATGCCGCAACTCTATGAGAGAAGCATATCGTTCCTCAAGGCAAACCTACACAATGTCCAGGAGAGAGGCGCCTCTTTCAATACCCTCGGCAAACTCGAAATTCCGGAGGACGTCTTAGAGGAGGCTCTCCAAAACGCTATCGTCCACAGGGATTTGCTGCGCTCGGCTCCCATCCGCATCTTCGTTTTTGACGACAGGGTGGAACTAATCAGCCCAGGCGCTCTAGCTGGTGGTCTCACTGTAGACGACATCCGGAAGGGGCGCACCTACCAACGGAACCCTTTCTTGTCTACTTTTGCAACCAACGCCCTCCGCTACCGCGGCATCGGCTCAGGCATTGTGCGTATCCTTTCCGAAATCCCTGATATTGAATTGGAAAACGATACCGATGCGCAGGAGTTCAGACTCGTAATCCGCCGTCCGTCTGTCCCTAAGAATGCTCTTAGGGATAGAAATACTGTCCCTAAGGAATCTCTTAGGGACACTGCAACTGTCCTAAAGCAAGATTATGCTATCCCAAAGACAGACCCTACTATCCTAAAGCCGCAAGAGACATCCCAGGCCGAAGTGCTCAAATATCTGGCTTCTCACCCCGAGGCAACGAGGGAAGAGATTGCCCAAGCTACGGGACTCTCTTTTGGCGGCGTGAAGTTCGTTATCGCCAAACTCCAGCAAAAGGGCCTTCTCGTCCGCGTCGGCGGGCGCAAATTGGGAGCATGGAAAGTGCTTTCAAGTTAGCAGTGCACGGTTCACAGTTGACGGAGCTTCAGACAGACTACACCTTGAAATACC
>CAVGTO010000086.1:0-9182 GCA_963631865.1 Eggerthellaceae bacterium | reverse complement strand
GATCCGGACTACGTAATCAACGTTCATATCACCGACGAGCGCATCGCCATAAGCCTCGACGCTGTGGGCGTGCCCCTCAACCGTCGCGGTTACCGTCCCGAAGGCGTAGACGCAGCCACCAACGAGGTTCTTGCGGCAGCACTCGTGGAGCTTTCAGGCTGGCAGCCCAACCAGGCTCTTGTGGACCCTATGTGTGGCGCAGGCACGATCTGCATCGAGGCCGCAATGAAGGCTCGCAACATTCCCGCGGCAGCCTACCGCAAATACCCCTTCCTCTTCGAGAACTATAAGGACTTCGACGCAGCCCTCCTGGACAAGGTCAAGGCCGACGCCAAAGCTCAGCAGAACAACCTCCGCCTCAGCATTGTAGGCAGCGACGTGGACACCGACGCAACCGACATGGCTAAGACCTCGACCCTCGAGATGCACTTGACCACCGACGTACGCATCGTCCGCCGCAGTCTCCGCGAGCAGAGCCGCATGACGAGCGAGGGCGTGGTAATCACTTGTCCGCCTACAGATCCCGACCAGACTCGCCGCGGCCTCGAAGACTTCTATAAGGAGGCTACTTACTATCTCTCGCACAACTTCTCGGATTTCGACGTGTGGATTTACTCCACCAGTGCCGAGGCAATGGACGCCATTCCGTTCGACGCCGAGCGTGAGATGGAGACCCTCGACGGTTACTTCAAGCTCTTCCCGTTCTAAGGAGCGGAGAGCGCAACTAGATACTTTTCTCTAATTCGCACTGATTGACCTCCACGGGTTTCTCAGTGCGATTTTTATTTTCATATGCACCCAACGTCAACTATGATAAGGAAAGCGACAGAGAAAGACGTAGACAGCATTACACGCATCTACGACAGCATCCTGGACCGCGAAGAGAACGGACAGGCATCAATAGGCTGGGCACGAGGCGTATACCCCACACGCGACACGGCTCGCAGCGGCGTTGAGCGCGGCGACATGTACGTATTCGAGGACAATGAGACGCACGAGATTGTGGCAGCAGCCGTCGTAAACCACACTCAGATGGATTCGTATGCCGGCGGGAAGTGGAGCATCGAGGCCGAGGGCGACGAAGTGATGGTACTCCACACATTGGTAGTCGATCCGCGAACGGCGGGCAAAGGCGTTGGCAAAGCCTTCGTGGCATTCTACGAAGAGACGGCCCACAAGGCCGGTTGCAAGACACTGCGAATGGACACACAGGCTAAAAACACAGCCGCACGTGCGCTCTATCGCCGATTGGGATATAAGGAGATAGGCATTGTGGCGTGCGACTTCAACGGGATAGAGGGGATACAGTTGGTGCTACTGGAGAAAGTGCTATAAAAGCCCCCCCCACCCCACAAAAATCCCAAAGTAGCCTGTTACTCCTCAACTCGAGTAAGTTCGCCAGTAGTAGAGTCGATAATGAAACCGTAGACTGTGACGTCATGAGGCATGAGAGGGTGGTTTCGGATGGCATCGACGGTCTTGCGGACGCTCTCCTCGGTATCGTGGAAACCTTCGAGCCAATGGTCGAGGTCAATGCCACAGTGTTTTACCATATTGAGAGTCTCGTCTGAGATGCCACGCAGGCGCATCTGGGCCTTCATATCCGAGCCATTCATATGGCATGCGCCGCAATGGGTATGAGCAATGACCATAACCTCCTCAACGTGGAGCTCATATACAGCCACAAGGAGGCTGCGCATGACACTGCCAAAGGGATGGAGAATGATGCCGCCGGCGTTCTTGATAAGTTTAGCGTCGCCATTGCGGATGCCGAGGGCGGCGGGGAGGAGCTCCGTGAGGCGCGTGTCCATGCACGACAAGATAGCCAGCTTCTTGTCGGGGTATTTGCTAGTAATATATTTCTCGTAGCCCTTCTCGGCCACGAACTTACGGTTGAAATCTAAGATATCGTCTATCATATTGGCAAAGATAACCAAGATATTCAAAAGCTAAAAGAGCTACCTTTGCCAAGGAGACATCAAGGAAAAGATAATGATACGACAGACCGAATTTACGCTTGCGGCCAAACGCCGCGGATGCCACCTCATCACGAGTGAGATAATGAGCCACATAAGTGACATGCTGCCCGAGACGGGGCTCGTTAACATCTTCGTGAAGCACACATCTTGCGCACTGAGCATAAACGAGAACGCCGACCCCGACGTACGCTCGGACATGGAAAAGACGCTCAACCACATCGTACGGGAGAACGAAGTTTATTACGACCACACACTCGAAGGGCCGGACGACATGCCGGCACACGCCAAGAGCTCGCTCATCGGAGTGAGCATAACGATACCAGTAAGCCACGGACGGCTGAACTTGGGGACGTGGCAAGGGATATACCTCTGCGAATTCCGCAACTACGGCGGCGAGAGGTCTATCGTAGTCACGGTTTACGAATAAACAGAAGAGACGGATATAAAGCCACGCGCGGCTTATATCCGTCTCTTTTTTCTGTTTGCAAATCAGCTCATAAAGCCGTCTCTACTAATGTGCGGGAGCTGGAGATTCGGCAGTTTGGGCTACATGTTGCCCATCGGATTGGGCATCACATGTCTCGGCTTGAGCATCCTCACGGCGCAGGCGCTTGACAGTTCGGAAAGCAAGTTCGGTCCAACTCATCATATGCTTATACCCCTTGCTGACAAAAGGCACCTTATAGAGGAGGAGAGCGAAACCACAGAAAATGGCGACATAGGCCACCCAGCCAAGTATCTGCTTAATAGAGACAAGCATAAAGCTGCGGCTTGCGGCACCGACGAGAGACTCGAAAGGAACACGGCATTGCCCAATGGCCACGTGGTCGAAATACTCGGCATAGCGCGAGAAATTGTCCGCCAGGAAATAGTCGAGGCCATAGGAATAGAGTGCCGCGCCAATAGTTCCGCCAATGATCATATGGAACATGTTGAAGACCGACAGCGTCATAAAGAACGTCTGGAAATTCGTCAGATTATTGAGGATAACCATAAGCGACGCACCCACCATGGCATAACCCGACGTACGTAGCACGATAAGGAGGCGGAGCGAACGGTAGTCGAAGTCGGACGCGATAATGTTGTAGAACAAAATGACGTAGGCCGCGATGAGCCAGAAGCTTACCGTAGTAAGGCGCAAAGGGCTAAAGTTCAGTACCTTCATCCAAAGGAGAGCGAAAAGGCTGCCACCCACGACGCCGATGAAAGACCAGACGTCCGTAGCCGCCGTCTGCATATTGCTGTAGTCCATACCGACCTCATAGAAAACCTCCTCAAGGACATTCTCGGTGGCCAAAAGGAACTCGGCCAGAGCCACGACCACGAAAGCAGCCACGACTCGCTTGCCCTTGAAAATCTCGGGAGAGATGAATGGATGGACGGCAAGGAAAGAGTGGGCCACGGCTGCCACGAGGGTAAGAACAGTCGTCACAAGCAAAGCACGCATGGCCTCGGAATGGAACCAATCAAGCGTATGGCCATAGCAGAAAAGTGCGGCGGACTGGAGAAGCCAAGCAAGCCACAGGATGCCGCCGAGCCAATCGATGCCCTTCATCGGGACATCGGGAATGAGGCGGATACGCTTGGTGAGGATAAGCAGAGCCACGACAACTGTAAGATATACAGCGCACATGATAAGGTGCATATATTCCCACCGCCAGACGTAGGCCACGTAGGCCGCCAGATAGTCGGTAATCTGCATAGCGCCAAGGATGAAGATATGCAGCACGGAGAAAAAGACACGGAAATCGCGCTTAGGCGTAATCCAAAGCTGGATGGAGCTGAGGCACTCGAAAGTACCTTGTATCTTACAGAAACCCGTTATGACGCAGAGAGCCCAGAGGCACGGGAGATTGGGAGCGAGAGGCACGAGGAAAGTGCACACGGCGAGACCGCCTGCGGCACCCAGCATCAGAACCTTATTGGGGAAATGGAACTTGAGGCGGAAGAGTAACGGGAAATAGACCGACATACCCGCCAAGTTGCAGTAGAGGCACATGAGGACATCCTCGCGGAGGAATTGGCGACCGCTGACGATATCGCCCACAGCACCCATATACATGCCGCCCGACATCTGGAAGAGAAACGCCAGAAGGACATAGACCCACGGGCGGACAATTCGCGGAACACGGTTGCGGAACATCGGCAACCAGTCGAATTGCATTGGTGGCATTGGAGAATCGAAAGAAAAATTGATTACTGCTTAACCTCGCACTCCACATTGAGACCAGCGCGGAGGTCGGCCCAATGCTCATTGGCATCGAGAACAATCTTGACGGGGATACGCTGCTCGACCTTTACGAAATTGCCAGTGGCGTTATCCTGAGGGAGGACAGAGAAAGCGGCGCCAGTGGCGGAAGCGATGGCCTCGACACGGCCATGGAACTTAACGCCAGGGATGGCATCGGCAGTGACATCGACATCGGCACCCACTTTGATGCCAGGCATCTGAGTCTCACGATAGTTGGCAACGACCCACTTATCGCTCTCGTCCACGACATCAACAACGGTCTGACCGGGCTGGATGAGCTGACCGGGCTGGATAGCCTTGCGACCAGTGAAGCCATCGCAAGGCGCCGTGATGACAGTGTAGGAGAGATTGAGGGCAGCCATATCAACACGGGCCTGCGCCAACTTGATTTGGGCGTCGTTCTGACCGAGGCGCACGGTTTGCTCCTCCTTGGTGAGGGCAGTAGAGTTCTTCTGGCGGGTGAGCTGCTCGTAGTGGGCGAGAGTAGCCTTGTAATCAGTCTCTACACGGTCATACTGCTGCTGAGTAGCCGCGCCGCGCTCCTTGAGTTGCTCGTAGCGGTGGAGCTCGCGCTCAGCGTTCTTGAGACGGACCTCAACCTCTGCAATGCCGGCATCGGTTACGGCGATATTATTGGCCGTGGTAGAGATAGATGTGTTCATAGCCACCTTGCCAGTAGTAGCGTTTTGGCGATCGGCCTCAGCCTGGGCGAGTGCGAGACGGAACTCGGCATCCTCGATGATGACGAGAGTGTCACCCTTGTGCACATGGGTGTATTCATCGAAAAGCACAGCACGGACAAAGCCTTGCACACGGCTATTGACGGGAGTAACGAGTTGGCGCACCTGGGCATTGTCGGTGTACTCAACATTGCCGAGATGGATAAAACGGAAACAAACGGCAGCGATGCCGGCCACGAGGGCCACAATAACTATTATATTGAAAATCTTCTTCATGATTGGAATGATATTGGGAGAGAGGTTAATGGGTTAAAGTTTGCCTACAGAGGCTAGGAGCATCAGGCGACGGTAGACAATCTGGATCTCGGCATTGGCGAGACCGAGTTCGGCAGAGAGCTGCTGATTGCTAGCATCGAGCATATCGGTAACGAGAGCCATGCCGTTGAGATAACGGTAGTGGACAACGTCGTAGTTCTCATGAGCGAGCTGCACGCTCTTGAGGTGGGTGTCGCGATCGGTAAGGCTCTCTTGGAAAGAGACGTAGGCGGCATGGACGCCGGCGGAGCTATTGCTCATGGCCGTATTGAGGGATGCCTCGGCAGTGGCTGTGGCCACTTTGCTTTGGCTCACCTTGCGCTTCTGCTTATAGAGCGAACCGAAATTGTATGTCACTTGGACGGCAGCGTAGTAGAAATTGACATTCTTATTGAGTGTCGGGACCTCGTAAGTAATTGGGCCTTCGAGCTTATCTTCGAGACGGAGAACAACCGTAGGGCGCATGCCGGCGCGGGTCAGGTCGGTTTGCTTATTGCTCATCTCGAGGTTCTTATTGGCAATGCGGACACTGGGATTTTCGGAAGCGAGGGAGGCCCAATATGCTTCGGACTCTATGGCAGACTCATCGACAATGTCCGTAGTGTCAGGCTCTATGCGAGTGTCGGAAGGGAGGCCGAGGGCTTCGGTGAGGTAGCGCGACGTAATGTCTATGGCACTTTGTGTTTGCGTTTGGCGCAGGGCTAGGGTTTGGAGTTGGAGCTCGTAGCGGGTGACATCGCTTTTGAGGGCGGTGCCGGCATTGTAATTGGCCTCGATGTCGTCTACGAGCTTGCGTGTCTGGTCGATGTTCTTCTCTATGATAGTAGCCTGATTGCGAAGCTGACGGAGGTCGAGATAATAGCCGGCCACGAGGATGCGGATGGCCTGGCGTTTGGCTTCGAGGCTAAGGCCAGCCATATCCTCAGCGAGTTCGGCCATTGAGATAGAGTTCTTTATAGCACCGCCAGCATAGAGCATCTGCGTGATGGCGAGTGAGAACATATTGCCAAAGTGAGGGGTCTCGGCATTCATGCCGTTACTGAAATCGCGGTCGGCGACCCATGCATTGCCAATGGCAGACAGGCGGACGTTGAGCTCAATGTCGGGCGTACGGCTCGTCTTTGCGGATGCCACTGCGGCATGTGCCTCACTTACCGAGCTGCGACCTTCGACGAGGGTCGGGTTTGCAACCTCAGCCATTTGGAACATCTCGTCGAGAGTCAGGACCTTAACCTCCTGCGCACGAGAAGTGGCTAGAGCTAACGACACTAGCGCGACGGCGGTTGCCCGCTGCGCGCACATTACGGAAAGTTTCATCTTGTTGGTTGAATTACGGAGGCAAAGGTCGGGAGAAAATGTGGCAGGATGTGTGTTTCTTTTTTGCCTAAATTGGTTTGAAACGAAACAAAATGAGCTTATATTTGCTGTATTGTGGTTGTTTATTGGTACGAATATGTTCTTGTAGCAAATGAACTGTAAAGTAATAAGCATATCGGATATTGAGAGAAGCCACAGGGGAGCAACTATTGGCGACGACCTTTCGGTATACCACGGGCGCGGAGAGGAAGACGTCTTCGGGCTACGGACGGGTATAGCATTCTGTTTCAGGGCATATAGCTACCTTGTTGTATTGCATGGGGAAGCCGTATTGTCTATTGACCAGCGATGGTATGAGGCTCGCGAGGGTACACTTATATCGCAATCTCCACTTCACAATGTGCAATTTCAGAGGGCGACAAATGATTTTGAATTTCGAGTGATGGCCGTGACACAAAAAATGATAGACAGTCTCCCTCTCGTAAACCTCCACCCGCGCATACTCGAGGGTGTACGGACACATCACAGACCTGTATGTGACCTCACAAAGGACGAGGCTACAGTGATAAATGCAAGTCTTGAGGATATAGCGCACCAAGTAGAAAGGACGGGACACAGATATCGCAGGGAATTGGTAGAGAACGCCATAGGACGTTTTTTCCTAGAATATGATAATGCACTGGCCAACAAACAGAATGACGATAAGGCAGCAGTCGGCAGCAAAAGGCAACAAGAGATAGCGGACAAGTTCATCGCCCTCGTAGCAGAGAACTTCCTAACACACAAAGACGTATCATTCTATAGTGAAGCATTGAACATCACGCCGCAGTATCTCAACCGCGTGCTACGTAAGCAGACGGGAGTTCGACCATCAACATTCATAAGCGAGATGACGTATGCAGAAGCGCGGAATATGTTGGCCCGCGGCGATATGAATGTGCAGGAAGTGTCAGAGCGGCTTGGCTTTGCCGACCAATCGTCATTTGGCAAATTTTTCAAGCGTTGCTCAGGAATGACGGCCTCTAAATTCAGTTAACAGTGCTCAGTTAACAGTTCACAGTTGCGGGGTCCCAGAAGGCGAGGCGTATGCTGCTGAGCATCCACTCCATAGTGTCGTCACACTCCACCTTGTCGCGTTTCACGTAATAGCGGTAGCCGTCTCTCTTGTCGCACTCCACCGTGACGGCGAACTGCGAGGCGATGGCTTCGCGGTGGCGGTGAAAGGTACGCAATGCCAGTTCCTCATGGTCAAGATTACATGACGCCTCCGCCCATTCGTCTACTATCTCTTGAAAAGTGAGGAGCTTACGCTCCTACAGGGCGACAAGCCAACAATAGAATTTTACTCGGGTTGCCCATATTGTTATCAGTTTTAGAACCACTATGTTCTCATACGATACATGCGGACAAGATAGCAGATAGTTGTATAAGACGACGGAGTTCCAAATCTTTTTCGACTCCTCACGGGCGGTCTCATGTCCGACAAGCGAACGCTCGAATTTACGGAAGGTGTTCATCCAATTCTCATATTCACTGTCCTTGTCAAGGTATGTCTGCAAGACGTTCTGAGTAAAGTTCATGCACTCCCTATGCCGACAGCGGTTGCCACAGTCTACACATTCCTCATCACAGTAGTGGCTTTCGCCCAGCACCATAATTCGCTTGCCGAAAATGCCTCAGCTAGCATAATTCTTGCCGACAAAGGGCTGAAAGAAGATATTACTCTTTGTTACTTATTCTTATTACCGCGGAGCAGACGAACGACCTCGCCAATAAGCACTGTAGAGGAAAAGTCACCTTCTGTATGCCAACTTCCGCACTTTGGGCATTTTACGGGCATAGAATTAACTGTAGCATTGTCTTCAATGTCCAACCCTATGAACTTGTGTCCGCAATCTTTGCAGACGAAATGTTTTTTTCCTCTAAGCATAATTCTTTCGTATTTAATTTGATGCGGCAAAGCATACTGTGATGATGTGCCAAAATATGGCACACCCATAGAGAATCATAGCAATTTTGCATCTATCACCAAACAATCAGGCTCAAAACTGATGGTTTGCAATGTCATTTTCTCAAATACTTTCTTTAGTTGAGCGACATCATTGAGAGATATTTTTATGACATTGCCCGACAGCATTTGTATCATTTCCGTCTTTTCCGGAACGAATTTTTTGACGAAAGATATAGCAGGATTGACCAGCAAGTCAATACCCATTTTACCATTGTAAGACAAGAATAGGTTTGTTCCTTCTACTCCTTTCACGATAAGATTGACGCCAATCGACTTGGAGAATCCAAACACTTTGACGGGTGTTGCGACTTCCACCGTTGAGCCATCAACATAGTTCAACTTCAGTTCTTTATGATAGTGAATTGAGACGTAGTCTTGCAACTCAGCAAATGAAATAGATAGTTTCATTGATATACCTTTTATTAAAGTTTCGCAAGTAAGCCAAATAAGCGGATTTGCGCACCAAAATAGATAAAAAAGAAAGGCTAAAGGTTGGATAATTGGCTGATTATCTGTAAATTAGAGTACCTAATTCAAAACTTACATACCCCCCCCTTTTAGCCATAGATAAAAGTAGAAAACTTATCTCAGAACTGCAAGACTTTTTCAAGAATGGCGATGCCGGCAGC
>CAVGTO010000085.1:0-9217 GCA_963631865.1 Eggerthellaceae bacterium | reverse complement strand
GAAATAGACCACATCATAGCCCTCACCGACGTAGACAGGGCAGAAATCAGAGTATTTGCTATTGAGTTCGCGGAAAGGCTTGACGACGTAACCACTATCAGCATTCTCACCGGCATCCTTGATGTTGCTCAATTCGGACCATACGCCCTCGGCGAGCTGCATAGACTCACGCGCCACGTTGACACGACGATCGGTGCGATGCCTTTCATAATAAGCATTATAGACATTGCGAGCCTCATCGAACTTACCGATATTACGATAGGCATCGGCAAGGCGGAGCATAGCCTCGTCGTCCTCATACTTGAGTCGGACAGCCTTCTGATAGGCCGTGGCGGCCTTGGCATCCTGGCCGAGATAGCGATAGCACTCGCCAAGCAGGAAGCACTCCTCGGCTTTGCGTCCCTTGTTCTCCTCGCTCTTCTGAGCCTTGTCGAAAAGGTCGGCCGCCTTGTTGTATTCGCCGAGATTATATGCCTTCTGCGCAGCCTCATAGCTACCACAGGAGGTGAGCATAGCCACGGAGGCGAGCAAGATGAGGGTGGACTTAATTTTCATTGATGACGATAACTGTAGGGAGGGTGAGCCTTTTCAGAAATGCGCATATTTACTTATAACGCAGGCGCGGCTCAATTATTTTGCAGGTCGTTGAGTTTTTTGTAGACACCGCCGAGAGCCATAAGCTCCTCATGGGTGCCACGCTCCACGATACGGCCTTCGTTGAAGACGCAGATAAGGTCTGCATGACGAATTGTCGAGAGACGATGCGCCACGACGATTGACGTACGGTCTTTGAGAAGATTGTCGAGAGCCCCCTGAACGAGTTTCTCGCTTTGGGTGTCGAGAGCAGAAGTAGCCTCGTCGAGGATAAGGATATCCGGATTGCGGAGCACAGCACGAGCAATGCTAATACGCTGACGCTGACCCCCTGAGAGGTTAGAACCGCGGTCACCCACGACGGTATCGTAGCCATGCTCCTGTTGAATAATGAAATCATGGGCATTGGCCACGCGCGCGGCACGCTCAACATCCTCAGGAGTAGCGTTCTCGACACCAAAGGCTATGTTGTTATAAATAGTATCGTTGAAGAGGATAGGATCCTGACTGACGATGCCCATGCGGCGACGGAGATCATGGAGACGATAGTCGCGGATATCAACGCCGTCAATAGTTATGGAGCCACTCGTCACGTCCCAGAAACGCGGGAGGAGATCCACAAAAGTTGATTTGCCGCCACCGCTTTGGCCCACAAGGGCGACCATCTTGCCACGAGGGATCTCGACGGAGACCTTCTTCAGAACCTGAAGATCCTGCTCGTAGGCGAAAGAGACGTTGCGGTACTCAATCTTATCCTTGAACTCAGTAATGGGCTTGCCTTCGGGCTTCTCGAAAATCTTGTCGTCGGCAAGGAGAATCTTATCGATGCGCTCCATGGCGGCCATACCTTTCTGGATGCTGAAGAAAGCGGAAGAGAAAGCCTTGGCCGGGTTGATAATCTGGTAGAAGACACCAAGATAAGCGAGGAACTTAGCCACGGAAAGAGAGCTCTCGCCACTTAGGATGAGAGTGCCACCGAACCACACGACAACGATGACCAACAGAGTGCCGAGCATCTCGGAAACAGGGTGAGCAAGGTCGCGACGACGGTTAATCCTCTTAGCTATACGGCAATATTGCTCAGCCTGATCAGCATAACGCTCACTCATACGTTGCTCGGCATTGAAAGCCTTGACGATGCGCAGACCGCCAAGGGTCTCCTCTAGAACGCCAAGTATCTCGCCAAGCTTATTCTGGCCTTCGGCACTTGCGCGCTTAAGGTTCTTGCCAATGCGACCAATGATGCCGCCTGCAATTGGGAGCATAATGAGAGCGAAAAGCGTAAGCTGCGGGCTCATGATAATCATGGCGCCAAAATAAACAATGATGAGCACCGGGTTCTTGAGGAACATATCGATGCTGGCCATGACGGAGCCCTCAACCTCGGCCACGTCGCCCGTAGCGCGCTGGAGGACATCGCCCTTGCGCTCCTTTTGAAAGAAGCCCACGGGGAGAGAGATAATCTTGTTATAAATCTCGATGCGTATGTCGCGGATTACGTTATTGCGCAAGCCAATGCTGGTATAGGACGCCAAGTAAGCCGTGGAGCACTTGAGTACAGTGCCGAAGACCATAAAGAGACCGGCAAAGAGGAGGGAATATCCGGCACCATAGGCCACCTTGACAAGAGTGACGTAATAATAGAAATTATTGACGATCACGGCATTGTCGATGGTCCAAGGCATAAGGGTCGTAACCTCGCTATCCTGCTGGAAGATAATCTCCAAGACCGGAATCATAAGGGCCATAGAGAGCACAGAGAAGAGCGCAGAGAGTATGTTAAAGGCGAAAGTTAGGACAAGCTGAAGCCAATATGGCGGGACGTAGCGACGTACGACCTGGAAAAAATAGTTCAAGACGCGTGGTTTACTAGGGTGGACTGATGAGTGTCGAATTGGTGGGGAGAAGAAAGGATGGGAAGGAGAAGAGGAGTTTTTTCCCACGGCCAGGGATGAGCCCCAGACGTGGGAAAAACTTCTAATGTTTATAGATGCCAGTGTAAGACTGGGGAGTTATGGCACGGAGTTCAGCCTTGACGGACTCGGAGACGTTGAGGGTCTCGATGAAGTCGGCCATAGTCTGATGGTCGATGTGCTTGTTGGTGCGCGTGAGAGCCTTGAGGGCCTCATAGGGGTTGGGGTAAGCCTCGCGGCGGAGGATGGTCTGGATGCCTTCGGCAACAACAGCCCAGTTATTCTCGAGGTCGGCAGCAATGGCGTCGGGGTTAAGGATAACCTTGCCAAGGCCCTTGAGGATGCTTTGGATGGCGATGATGCCATGAGCGAGGGGCACGCCGAGATTACGGAGGACGGTGGAGTCGGTAAGGTCGCGCTGGAGGCGGCTTACGGGGAGCTTGTTGCTGAGGTGGTCGAGGATGGCGTTGGCGATGCCGAGATTGCCTTCGGCATTCTCGTAGTCAATGGGGTTGACCTTATGGGGCATTGCGCTGGAGCCGACTTCGCCAGCCTTGATTTTCTGCTTGAAGTACTCCATCATAATGTACATCCAGAAGTCGCGGCAGAGGTCAATCATGATGACGTGGATACGACGGACGTTGTCCATAACGCAGCCGAGGTCGTCGTAGTTCGAGATCTGGGTGGTGTATGGCTCACGGCGGAGACCGAGTTTCTCAGCGACGAAGCGATTGCCGAACTCAACCCAATCGATATTGGGGAATGCGACACTATGGGCATTGAAGTTGCCTGTGGCGCCACCGAACTTAGCGGGAAGTTGGAGAGCCTTTAGCTCATCGAGTTGGCGAGTGAGACGGCTGACGAAGACCATCATCTCCTTGCCGAGGCGCGTGGGGCTGGCGGGCTGACCGTGGGTACGGGCGAGCATCGAGATATCGGCCCACTCGTCGGCAAGTTCCTGGAGACGAGCGATAAGGCTCTCGACCTGAGGAATGAATACCTCATTGAGGGCATCTTTGACGGAGAGGGGGACCGAGGTGTTGTTGATATCCTGGGAAGTAAGACCGAAGTGGATGAACTCCTTGATGGAGGAGAGGCCAGCGGCATCGAAACGCTCTTTGAGGAAATACTCGATGGCCTTGACGTCGTGGTTGGTGACGGACTCAATCTCCTTGACGTGACGGGCATCGTCGAGGGTGAGATTACGGTATATGTCGCGCAGTTGCTCCTTGGTATCGTTGGAGAGCTGTCCTATCTGCGGGAGGGGGATTTCGGAGAGCGCAATGAAATACTCAACCTCGACGCGGACGCGGTAACGGATGAGGGCAAACTCCGAGAAGTAATTTGCTAGCGGCTCAGCCTTGCCGCGGTAACGCCCGTCGATGGGCGATATGGCTGTCAGTGGTTCGAACTCCATAAACGTACTATAAACGTGTTATTTTTGGGCAACATAAGCCGCACGCAAAAATAATTGATTTTGCTGGAGTAGAGACAAACTAAAAGTAGAAAAGCACTAACTTCGCGCCCGCCGAACCACTAAACGAGGCGAAAAAAACGCCAAGCTGGTGGCAAGGCGACGAGGGAGACAGTTCGAGACCATCCTGTCTATAAACAAAACTATGGAGCGCAGACGAGACACAACGTCAGCAGAAAACGTAGCAGACCCAGAGCCCGCGGGGGGAGGTGACATTACCGTGGCGGGCAAGATGAAGGGTGAACGTTTTCGGAAATCGGTCGTATAAATGCGTGATGACGTATGCAGATGCCCCACAAAAGAGTGCAAGGAAAGCAGCGCACACGCCAAAGAACGAAACGACGCAGGCCGACCCCATTAGTTTTGAGAGGATTGAATTGGCGAATGGCGCAGAAAAACCTCCCCCCCCTCAAACAACCACTTTTCTTATTAACCTCACAAAACACAACAACAGAAGCATTATGAGCAAAGCCATCGTACTGCTTTCGGGCGGCCTCGACTCTTGCGTCGCCCTCCACGTGGCCCTCCATGACGGCCACGAAGTCAGCGCCCTCTCATTCGACTACGGTCAGCGCCACAGGAAAGAACTCGAGTGCGCCAAGGCCATCGCGGCCCACGCTGGAGTCAAGGACCACAGCATTGTAAGTCTCAACCTTGCGCAATGGGGAGGTTCGTCGCTTACCGACATGAGCATGACGGTCCAGGACGGCAACGTCGAGAGCAAAGAGATCCCGGCGACATACGTGCCTGCGCGCAACATGGTATTCCTTTCCGTGGCTGCCTCTTTGGCCGAGGCGCGCGGGGCTGAGCATATCTACATCGGTGTAAGCCAAGTTGACTACTCAGGTTACGTAGACTGCCGCAAAGTCTTCATCGACGCAATGGAGAAGGCCATCAACCTTGGCACCGTCATGGGGGCCGAGAAAGGCAAAAAGATAACCATCCACGCTCCGTTCGAGAACATGACTAAGGCCGACGAAATTCGCCTCGGACTGAAGCTCGGCGTAGACTTCGGCCTAACGTGGAGTTGCTACCGCGGCGGCGAGAAACCTTGCGGCACGTGCGACAGCTGTCTGCTTCGCGCCAAGGCATTTGCCGAGGTCGGCATCCCCGACCCGGCTCTCACAAGATAACACAACACAGTGAACAACAGTTTCCTCCGGCTCTCTCGCGAGGGCATATTCCCGATAACAGTCAACGCCGACGGGTCACCCGCACAGTGCGCCACAGGCCTCAGCATTGCCGGCACCATACAAGGTGAGGGCAAGTTGGCCGGCACGCCGTCGCTCTTTGTGCGCCTACAAGGCTGCAACTTGCGATGCCATTGGCATTTGCCCGATGGCAAGGTATGCGCTTGCGACACTATGCACACATGGCCGGTAGATGGCGGTGAAATCATGTCGGTAGACGACATTGTACACACCATAGACCTCAACATTGGTCAGATGCGTCACGTCGTGATAACCGGAGGCGAACCATACTTGCAGCCGGACGGTCTTAACGACCTGCTGTTCATGATGGAGGAGCGCGGACTGCACACCACCATAGAGACCAACGGCATCTATGGCAAGATGACCAAGATGGGCGGCATGCCACTTGCCAACCTCACGAGTATCTCGCCAAAACTAAGTTCCAGCGGACTGGACGAGGAGGGCGTAGAGATGAGCGCACAAGGATCTGGTATCCTGGCCCATGCCGCAAAACGGGCGCATGGCGACGTGCAAGTTAAATTCGTCATATCGTCGGAGGACGACGAGGACGAGATAAAGGACTATTTTGGTTTGACGCTCAGAGTGCTCAAGCCTTCGGACATCATAGTGATGCCACTTGGCTCAACCATCGAACAGCTGCGCCAGACGAGTCCCATCGCCCTTGGCATGGCACTGCGCAACGGGTGGCGCTTCGGACCGCGACTCCACATTTCGCTCTTCGGAAACAAAGAGGGAACGTAAAGACAAGAGAAAGATAATGAACAACATAGACTCCGTCCTCGGCCAACGAGTGACTTACCCCCAGACGTACTCGCCTGAGGTGCTAGTGGCCGTGGCACGCCAGCTCAACCGCAAAGGACTGGACATTGCGGACGACGCCCTACCCTTTGTTGGCAGCGACGCATGGCACGCCTACGAAGTCTCATGCCTCACCGATGGCGGACTGCCAACTGCTGGACTGATGAAAATAGTCGTGCCGTGCACGAGTCCGAGCATCGTCGAGAGCAAATCGCTGAAACTCTACCTCAACTCGTTCAATATGGAACGCATGGGGCAGATGCCCGCCGAAGCCACAGCGGCTATGACAGCCAAAGTAAAAGCGGACCTCAGCAAACTCCTTGAGACAGAAGTAGAGGTTCACTACTTCGGAATGGACGCACCGCAAACAGCGATTGGTCCGGCGAGTCAATATGAGACACTGGAAGAGAACCTTGGCCTCACGACCACAAGTCAGTACACCGAGAGCCAGGAGCTCTTGGGCAATGGAGAAGAGAGTGACGGGCTCTGCGTCAAGAGTCATCTGCTCCGCTCAAATTGCCGAGTGACGCACCAACCGGATTGGGGAACTATAGTTATACGCATGGGCAAAGGTCGTACGCCCCGACGTGAGGATCTCCTTCGTTATATTGTGTCGCTTCGAGGAGAGAACCACTTTCATGAAGAGATATGCGAGCTTGTCTTTAAGCGACTTATGGACAGGTTTGCGCCGAAAGACCTTATGGTGGCATGTTTCTACACCCGCCGCGGAGGCATCGACATCAATCCTGTCAGAGCCACGAACACAGACTTGCTCATTGAGCCTCTTGGCAATGCGATGGTTCTTACTGAGCGCTTTTTGCGGAGTTAAAGACGAGTCGAAAACGATCCACTGATTCACAGACTCTCGCAGATTAAAAACTCCAAAGGCCGTCATTTCCCAGAGCAAGGGAGGTGACGGCCTTTGGCTTATCTATAAAAGAAGCAAATCTTGTTGTTGCGGATAGCGATTAGATTTTCGCATTGCGCATATCGCCGGTCTCGGCAAGTGCGAGATGCAAGGCAAAGGCCTTGGAAAGGGTTGCCGGAGTATGGCACTTGCCTTCCATAAGCTTGAGGTAATCCCAAAGGAGTTGCTTGTAGTCGGGGTGTGCGCAGTTCTCGATGATGGTACGTGCCTTCTGGACAGGGCTCTTGCCACGGAGGTCGGCCACACCGTACTCAGTGGCGATAATCTTGACTGAATGCTCGTTGCTGTCGGTATGGGCGACCATAGGCACGATGGCCGAGATGACTCCACCCTTGGCAACAGATGGGCAAGTAAAGATAGAGAGGAAAGAGTTGCGAGCGAAATCGGCAGAACCGCCAATACCGTTCATAATCTTTTGGCCGGAGACATTGGTAGAGTTGACATTGCCGAAGATGTCAACCTCAAGAGCCGTGTTTATGGCAATGATGCCCATACGGCGGATAAGCTCGGGGTGGTTGGTAATCTCCTGCGGACGGAGCATAAGCTTGCCCTTGAAGAAATCGAGGTTGCTGTAGACGCGCTCCAGCATATCATCTGAGAGGGTTAGCGAGCTACCCGAGGCAAAAGAGACGCGGCCACTCTCCATAAGGGGGATTACGGAGTTCTGGATAACCTCGGTGAACATAGTGAAAGGTGGGATGTCCTTGCACTCTCCGAGAGCGCCGAGGACAGCGTTGGCGATATTGCCTACACCACTTTGGAGAGGAAGGAACTCCTTGGGGATGATGCCGCGATGAAGCTCGTTGATAAGGAACTCAGCCACGTTGAGACCGATCTTGGTGGTAACAGGGTTGGGTTCGGTGAACGCCGCAATAGTGTCGGGGAGGTCGGTGCGGACGATGCCGAGGACCTTCTTGGGATCGACCTTAATTGTCTCAGAGCCAATACGGTCGCCAGGGGTAAAGATAGGAATCTCCTTACGGTAGGGCGGGTTTGCAGGCTCATATATATCATGCATACCACGGATAGCCTCCGGGTGGTGCGCATTGAGTTCGATGATAATCTTGTCGGCGGAAGCGCAGATGGTGGGCGAGATACCGACGGAACTTGTGGGGACAACCTCACCGTCCTCAGTTATGGAGCTTGCCTCGATGATAGCCACATCCATATGGCCGAGGAAACCGTAGCGGAGATCCTGGGCAACGTGGCTGAGGTTGAGGTCGAAATATTGCACCTCCTGCCTATTGATAGCCGCACGCATATCCTTGTGACTTTGGAAAGGAGTACGGAACTTGACGGCGTGAGCGCGGGAGAGGGCGCCATCGATGGGGTCGCCTGTTGCGCCACCAGTGATGAGTCCCACACGGAACTCATTGCCCTTGGCGTGCTCTGCCTCGGCCTTGAGAGCGAGAGCAGCGGGCACAGCCTTAGGTGTACCGACGGAGGAGAAGCCTCCAATGCCAATAACGAAGTCGTTCTTAATGAAATCGGCGGCCTCTTCGGCCGTTAGCTCGGGGTAACGCATAGGCTAGAATGGAATGTTTGTCTCTGATTGAATAGTGCAAAAATAACACACACGGCACTGTTTTACAACAAATCCGTATTAAATTGGGTTAAGTGATGGCAACCATCGGCAAATGCAATGGTTACAGCGGATAAGAGGGTATAAATTGGCATTCCACCCCTGCCATTTGGTAGGTGTTTTACTGAAAAAGTTGGTGGAGGGGGATAGAAATGGGGGGAAGCTAATGAGTAAGACGATAGTAATGAAAGTTTTATGCGTCTTCCTAGACTCAACGGAAACAAGATATACTTTTGTCTACTGTTTATGGAAACGCAGAAATAACTTTTTCACACTCTTACCAACAAAGCAAAAGAATGACTCTTCATACCAGCAGGGCACTAATCTCCCAAATCATTTTGCAACGAGACTGCGAAGATGCTGCACACAATACAATCAATTTGCCATGTTTAAAATAAAGCTAGTAAAAAAGTCATACAAACTTATTCGCAAATAACGCTATGGGAATGGCATTCAGATATTTGACATACATCATATTGTGCTCTACGATTCTCGTGAGTTGTCAAATGGAAGTGGATACTGTACGCAATAACGGGCAAAGTGAACGCACGAAAGCGTTCACCGACGCAGTCTCTTCTGACACGGCAATTCAGCAAACAGCCCCAGCTCGCTCAATATTAGCCACCGTCAAAGTGTGCGCTTCCCCTACGTTGGACCGTCGTCAATTAGAAATTCAATTTTAGTTAAAACTATCGGATTTGCCAAAAATAAATTTTG
>CAVGTO010000084.1:0-9311 GCA_963631865.1 Eggerthellaceae bacterium | reverse complement strand
CCGCGGGGGAAAACTTTTATTCTAAGTAGAAATCAGCAGTCAGAAAACAGACTCAAAACGCAGTCCAACTGTGAACTGTGCACTGAGGACTGTTAACTGAAAAGTTACTTGTTAATTGCTAACTGGCTCTTGCCATTTTTGCGGACGATGACCATGCTGCCCTTGCTGGGCGCAGCCATCTTGCGGCCCATGAGGTCGTAGTACTCAACGTTGCCGGAGAGGCTCTCCGCGCCGAGGGTCTTGACGGCGGTGGGGTCGGAAGGCTCAGAGGCGTCCTTCTTGGTGAAGTAGCCGGAGGTGTAGTTGGCCATAGAGCCGTCGGTCTGGCCGTTCTTGTATGACATGGTTCCATTGGAGCCCACGAGTTCGTAGCAGCGCAAGAACATTTCATCGGTCTCTGCGTCACTATTAACTTTGAAATCATCTGAGACATATATTGTTACGAGACGTTGGCAGGTCGAGAACATTTCTTTCATATTGGAGACGTTCCGCGTGTCGAAGCTTGAAAGGTCGACCTCCTGCATGTTGTAGCAACTGTTGAACATACCCTTCATACTTGTGACGTTCGAGGTGTTGAAACTCGTGACGTCGAGCGCTTTGATATTCGTGCACCTGTAGAACATCTGGGTCATGTCGGTTACATTCCGAGTGTCGAAATTCTTAAGCTCAAACTCGGTAAGGCCCTCGCAGTAGCCGAACATATTAGCCATGGTCGTGACCTTTGAAGTATTGAAACCTGAGAAGACGAGGCTTTTGAGCGAACTGCATTCAAAGAACATAGAGCTCATGTCCGTGACGTTCGAGGTGTCGAAACCGGTAAGGTCGACGGAAGTGAGAGCCCAGCAGTTACTGAACATCTTGCTGGTATTCGTCAACTCAGAAGTGTTGAGATTGCCGAGGCCTTCGATAGATTCTGCATTCTGGAGGTTATAGAAAAACCCAAGCATGGAGACAATGCTGTAGCCATCCTGCTTGAAGCTCTCGTCGAAGACAACCTTCTTGATATTTTGGTAGTCCGATATGTTTTTGTAAATCCAATTTTTGGTGCTGCTGCCGAAAACGTCGTCGATGCAGACAACAGTGCCGTCGCCCTTCTTGCTGCTGCCGAGGTACTTGAAGGTGAGGACGCCATCGCTATCGAGGGTGTAGGACAAGTATTGCTTGCCGTCGTTGAACTCCATCGTGCTTGCCCTGTATGTGAAGTAGCCCGTGGTGTAGTTGGCCATGGAGCCGTCGGTCTGGTTTTTGTTGTATGTAACTGATCCGTCGGTGCCTCCTTTGAGGCTTGGGCTATCGGCGAACATGATCTCTGTCTCGGCGCCATCCTTAATTTTGAAATACTCAGATGCGTAGATTGTATCGAGTTTTTGGCAACCGTAGAACATAGCGTTCATGTACGCCACGTTCCGGGTGTTGAAGTTCGAGAGGTCGAGCACCGTCAGGCTTTTGCAATGGCGGAACATGCAGTCCATTGTAGTGTCGTTGGACAGGTCGAAGCCCGTGATGTCGAGGCCCGTGAGGGCGTCGCAATCATCGAACATGTATTCCGTGTTCATTACGTTGGCCGTGTTGAAGCTCTTGAGGTTGAGGCTCGTGAGAGCGTCGCAATTGCTGAACATGCCGCTCATATTCGTCACGCTGGACGTGTTGAATCCCTTGAGGTTGACATCCTCGAGAACCAGACAATAGTAGAACAGGTTGGACATATTAGTAACCTTCTGCGTGTCGAAACCGGTAAAGTCTACCGACTTGAGTTTCATACAGTCTGAGAACATATTACTTATGTTCGTCAAGTCCGCCGTGTTGAGATTGCCAAGTCCCTCAACAGTCTCGAGATTATCCATGTGTGAGAATAAGTTCTCCATGGAGGTTATGCTGTAACCTGTGGTCTTGAAGCTCTCGTCGAAGACGACCTTTGTCGCGCTCTCCATCCCGTCCCTGTCGAGGGTGAAAAGATGCTCTCCGCCTAATACGTCTTCCAGCTCAACCACCGTGCCGTCGTCGCTCTTATCGTTGGTACCGAGGTACTTGAAGGTCACGACTCCGTCGCTTATGGAGTAGGATACGTACTGCACGGGTCCCTCGTCGGGGACTACAGTGCCCTCCTTGGTGAAGTAGCCCGTGGTGTAGTTGGCCATGGAGCCGTCGGTCTTTTCGTCGTTATACGTCACCGCGCCGCTGATCTTTTTGCATTCATCGAACATATGGTCGGTCGCCGTACTGGAGCCGACAACGAATTTGTCCGAGACGAAAATGTACTTGAGTTTGCTGCATTCGTTGAACATTCTAAGCATACTCGTGACGTTATGAGTGTCGAAAGCCGAGAGGTCGAGCCGCTTGAGGCTTTTGCAGCTTTCGAACATTCTGGACATGTCCGTCACTTTCGAAGTGTTGAAACCCGTGAAGTCGACGGATGTGAGTTTGGCGCAATTGCTGAACATCTCTTTGGTGTTATTCAATGCCGACGTGTTCAGGTTTCCGAGACCCTCTACCGTTTCGAGAATTTTGCAACCCGAAAAGAAGTACTTCATGGACTCGATGGTGTACGCGTCGGCATTTGTCTTGAAGCTCTCGTCGAAAACCACCTTCTTGATCTCTTCACTGGTTGTGATTGCGGATACTCCTCCGTAATCGCGGAAAATATAAGAGAACTCCTCCGCTTTGGCGTTGTCTCCCTTGTCGTTGCCGAGGTACGTGAAGGTCAGTGTGCTCTCCCCATCGATGGAGTACGCCACGTACGGCTGCGCCCAGGCCATGCCGCCCGCGAGCATGAGGCTGGCCATGGCGGCCATAGTCCTCTTGCCAAAATCCGTAAACATTCTCTTCATAGGCTTTCTCTTGTTTTTAGTGTTTAACTGTGAGTTATGCTTTTTCTTTACCCTACGATGGCGATTGGTATATCACCCGCCTTGGATAATTTCAACATATTGTACGCCCCCCCCCAGCTTTGGTTACATGTTTTCAATTGACAATTGATAATTAACAATTGACAATAGACGGCAAAGTAGCTATAGTGTCGATAACGCACAATCCCGAGGATGGAAGTTTCATGTTTAACTCAGACCAACCCAAGGCGTTCTATTCAAAGCAACAACTTGACAAGCTAAAGAACAATTAGACACATTGAGTAAACATCTATGAATCCTCAGTAGCACCGCTTGTGTCGCTAAGGGTTTATAATTTAATCTATTATGTAATCACATCTCAAACTAGCGGTCGGAGGGGCGGCGGTAGCCCTAATTTTCAGTCGACAGCCTCAATAGCCTCGGCCTTCCACCCTCTAAATACAGCCACGGCAGCCACGAACTCCCATCCGCGGGCTTGTGCCTCGGCCAGCAGACGTTTGTCCGCCACGTACTTGGCAACCTGATTGCGGGCCGCCAGCCTGGTCTGCTCAACCTCATTGTCCGAAGCCGAGGGCTTGAGGTATTTGAGCTCGAGAACCATGGCGTTGCGGTAGTCGGGGTTTATCGGGTAGAGGTAGATGTCTGAATATCCGTGACCCATCTCGGCCTCGGTCCGAACGGCGTAGCCATAGCCATTGCATAGGTGGGCCAGCATGAAGCCCTTGACGAAGCTCTCGCCCTCGGGCCCGAAGTCGCGGACGCTGTCGTTGTCTTTCATTACTGAGGCAATGTACGAGATCAGCGGACGCCACTCTCCGAAATACGACCACTCGACCCACAGGCTGTCCATAGTGTCGTTGTCCGTACGCCACTGCAGGTTGTCGCGGTAGGCTTGCGACAGGTATTTGCCATATTGCTCGCGCATGGCCTCGTTGGCCACTACGAAGCCCGCCATCTCGCGGGTCACCCCGTTGCGCTCGAGCCTCACCCGCCCGTAGGTGAGCAGGCCGAGGTAGAAGAGCAGGCTTACGAGGTTCTTCTCGTCCGCAAGTTCGCGGATTTGGAACTCGGGGTTGAGGGGCGAGACAACGTAGCCATTGTTCAGGATGTTCTGCATCCTCTTGCTCTTGTTGCCGAACTGAGTCTCGTAGCGCACCATCATGCGGACTTTGTTGTAGTCCTGCTTGATGTTGGGGTCCAGCATATTGTCGGGAGTTTTGCCCTTGCGGCCGACGTATTTGTCTATGAAGTAGAGCGTCATGTCTGAGTTGAAGACGTGCTCGCCGGCCTCGGCCGCGTCCTGGCTGAAGCAATAATTGTCGTAGTAGGCTTTCATCAGTGGCAACTGCGTCATGGCGACATCCTTGGGGAGGGGCTCCGCCTCGGCGTAATATGCCAACAACTCGCGGACCTCGGGCTCCGTGAAGCCCGCCATCGCATTGAAACGGGGTTCGGTCGAGAGATTCATTGCTATGTTGAAGCCACTCGTAACGTCGCTTAGGCAGAGGGGCGACACGCCCGTGATGAAGATGCGGTCTATGGCTCCGGTGTCCGTTGTGGCGCTCTTGAGGACGTTGTAGAAGAGGCGCACGAAGCCGTCGGCGTGGAGGAGCTTGATGTAGCTGGCCTCGTCGACGGTCATAAGTGTATTGGCAAAGTTGTCGTACTCGTCGATGACAACGTACATCTTATAGTTTGTCTGGCTCACGAGAGACGTCAACCGAATCAATGCCTCGGCGCAGTTCAGCCCGCTCTCTATGACCTGCTTGCGGGTATCTGCCGGCAACTTGTCTGAGTATCGGCGGGTGAAATCGTCTATTTTCTGGAGTGCAACCTTATTGAACGACTCCTGGACGTTGGCAGGTGCGCTGTCTACGGCCGAGAAGTCGAATGCGAGGATGAGGTAGGTGCTGTGGATTGGCGTGGGGGCTTTGCCAATGGCGAGGTCGCCAAAAAGGGTGTCGAACTTATCCGCCTGATTGATATCGTAATACGTCCTGAGCATATCGGCAAAAAGGCTCTTACCAAAACGACGGGGGCGGAGGAAGATGGCGTAATTGTAGTTTTCGAGGTTACGTATGTAGCCTGTCTTGTCCACATAATAATAGTTCCCCAGCCTTATCTTGTCGAATTTGGACAACCCGTAGGGTATTATTTTCTTGCCGTTTGCCATGATGCTTGTTTTTCCTGTGCGAATATAGCTAAAAAACATTTCTCAGTTCTCGGCTCTCTCTATTCCCATCCACCAACACGGCTCTCTCCCTCTCGTCGATTTTCTTCTTTGTTGCCTCCCCGGGCTTCGCAGTTCACAGTTAGCAGTGCACGGTTCACAGTTGACGGAGCTTCAGACAGACTACACCTTGAAATACCAGGCAACTGTGAACTGTTAACTGTGCGCTGCTAACTGAAACAAAAAATCCCCCGCGGCACCACAAAAAGGCGCAGCGGGGGAAAATTTATCCTAAAAAGAAACTAGTAGTCGAAATACCTCTCAAAACACCGGCCAACTGTGCACTGTGCACTGTTAACTGTTTAGAATCTCACTTGGATTTGGAAGTCGTAGTAGTTGTAGTTGTGGCGGTCGAGGCTGCGGTCGTTGGCATGGCTGTACTCCACGGCGGCGCCGATCTTCTGAGTGAACCAGTAGTCCACGCCCAGCTGCGTTGTGGTCTGAGCCGTGGCCATCGAGGCGCTCGGGCGGTAGAGGTCCCAGCGGGCCTTGACTCGCAGACGGCCGGGAAGGGTCTCGCGGAGTATGGGCACGAGGGCAATGGCGTAGGCGCCGTCCGCCTTGTCGCCAATGGGCGCGATTGTGGCGTCGGTGGTCGAGCTGCCATTCTCGCGCTCGGCGAAGGCGAAGCCCGTGCTGTGGATATACTCGGCGCGGAAGGTGAGGTATGGCGCCGACCATTCGGCTCCCACGGCGTAGCGATGCTGATCCAGCTGGACGTCGCCCGTGCATTCGCGGCCAGCGTCGTCTTGCCACGTGCCCGTGCGCGCCAGGCTGCCTTCGAGGGCCGAGAAGCTGAGCTTGAGGGGCTTGACGGGCGAGAGGTTGGCCTGGAAGATGATGTTTTTCTTTGAGTCCTTGTCGCGGGTGTTGATGCCCTGGCCGTTGACGATGGAGAGAGCGTAGTGGAGGAAGGGGTGACCGTCTTTCATCTTGAAGAGGTCGCCCTCGAAGTCGATGCCTATGTCGCGGCCGTTGCTCTTGCGCTGGCCTGAGCGGTCGGAGTAGCCTACGAGTTTGAGGATGGGCACGGCGTTGTCCGCGAAGCCAACGTCGAGCGGGTGGAGGGGGCTCTCGAGGGTGAAGGGGATGGAGAACTCGCCCACGGTGACGTGGAGGAAGTCGAATTTGCGCCACTCTGCGAAGAAGTCGGTCAGGCGGGCCGAGCTGCCGATGTCCGATACGTCGCCATTGACCTGTATCTGAGCCTTATAGAAGAACTCGCCCGCACGGCTGGCCACCGTCGTGCCGTCCACCGAGAGGCGCGCCAGAGAGATGTCGAACGAGCTGGTGTGCTCACTGTCCTGGCTGACGGCCTGGAGGCCCAGCATGGCGAAGCCGTGGACGTTGATGAGGTTCTTTCGGCATCCGCCGCCGCAACCGTGGTGCTTCTCGGCCTGTGGGGCGGGCTTGGCGATTGAGTCCTGCGCCGCGGGCTGAGCCGTGGCGAGGGTGGCGGCTGCCATCATGGCGGCGGTAATGAGAGTAGTCTTCATTCAATTAATAATTAAATAATTACAATTGACAATTGCAGTTGATTTGAGCGTAAGGTTGTTGGATAGTTGCGCACTGATTAACGTTAACTGTGCGCTGTCAAAGTTATAATCTTATTTTGTTTTGTGCAATAATTCACGAAATTAAAATAAAAACGCATCGCTATTTAAATTTGCGCTCCCGACGGTTTCCGCTGTTTGCTACGACAATTACTGACAATTCCGACAATCTTGGCGAACATGTACAATATTGATTGGTAATTTCTCCAAATCCCAGGCTGCGGGGTTACGGTAGCCCCTGGCCGGGCACTACGAGTTCTTAACGATTAGCTTAGAACCGTGCGATGCGGAGCTAGGCGCGGTACGTGCAGCCCGGGAGGTAACGGTAAGAGGAAACTTCCCCGCAAACTGAGCACTGTGAACTAAAAAATTGCAACCGCGAAGCAAGTAATCCCGTAAAATATGTCGTAATCGCCCTAAAGCGGGGAAACGCGAAAGCATCCCGCAGTGGAGCGGAAAGAGCATAACACACAGTTAAACACTAAATAACAAAGTTTTAAGAGCTTATGAAGAGAATGTTTACCGATTTTGGGAAGAAGACTATGGCCGCTGTGGCCGGTCTTGCCCTCACGGGCGGCATGGCCTGGGCACAGCCGTACGTGACGTGCACCGTCGATGATGACTATACCTTGACCCTCAAGTACTTTGACGAGAAAGGGGATGACGGCAGCGTGACGTATCTTCCCTTTGATGAAGTTTTCGGCAATGAGTTGGGCGACTTCACGGACGTCTCTGGCGTCAAGAAGGTGGTCTTCGACGAGAGTTTCTATTATGGAACTTCCTCCGTGACGTCTATGGCGAATCTATTTAAGGATATGACTAATCTCGAGGCCGTCGAGGGATTCAATTATCTATATCTAAACACCTTCTCGCTGACGGACGTCAGTGGCATGTTCAACGGATGCCATGCCATCCAACAGATAGACCTCACTTACATCTTCTCTGGCAGGATCACCAATATGGCGAACATGTTCCTCAATTGCAAAAGCCTGACGGAGATTAACTTTGGTGGTTTCGGCACCTCGACGGCAACAGACATGTCGGGAATGTTTTTAGGCTGCAGGAGCCTCAAAGAAATCAACCTCTCGGGCTTCAACACCGCTAACGTCGAGAATATGAGCGACATGTTCGGGTGTTGCATGAGCCTCAAGGAAATCAACCTTTCTGGCTTCAATACCTCCAAAGTCACCAACATGCAGGGCATGTTCGCTGGGTGCTACGGCCTCACAGAGCTCGACATCACGGGCTTCGACATCTCCAAGGTCACTAACTTGTCGAACATGTTCTCTTCCTGCAACAGTCTCGAGACAATAGACGTCGCGGACAATTTCACGATCAAGGAAGGAGCAGAGACTGAAGAGATGTTCTATCATTGCGGAAGCCTCGTAGGCTCCAATGGGACAGTGTCATACGATGCGACCAAGATCGACGGCTCCATGGCCAACTACAAGACGGGCTACTTTACCTACAAGGCGCCGCAGCAGTACGCTGCCTACAAACTCGAGAACGGCGTCCTCACCCTCAAGTATATCGGCACAAGCCAGACGGCCGAGGACGACTACACCGCAACCAAGATCGACAACTTGTTCAACGGCAAGAAGCTCGCCGACCTCTTCGACTACGATTCCTATGACGCTGGTCGCGTCAACAAGGTGGTCTTCGACGAGAGCTTCAAGAAAGCTGACTACAGCATAAATACGATGACCGACCTCTTCTCGGACTTAGGAAATCTTGAGACCGTCGAGGGCCTTGGCAACCTCAACACCTCCGAGCTTACGACCGTCAATAAGTTGTTCTATTGGCAGACGAGTCTCCTGTCTGTGGACCTCAAGGGCTTCGACATCTCGAACGTCACCGATATGGGCTCTATGTTCTACGGTTGTTCCGAACTCACTGAGGTAGACCTTTCGGGTCTTAACACATCGAACGTCACGGATATGAGCAGCTTGTTCGAGTCCTGCGACAACCTTACCAAGGTTAACCTCTCGGGCATCAACACCTCGAAGGTTACGACTATGTGGTATATGTTCTCTTCATGCCCAAACATTAAGGAGCTTGACTTGACTGGCTTCAATACCGAAAATGTCGAATCCATGGCGAATATGTTCAGCGGCTGCTCGAGCCTGACGGAGCTCAACCTCTCGAGCTTCAATACCTCGAACGTCTACTCTATGTCGAATATGTTCAACGGCTGCTCAAGCCTGACGGAGCTCAAGCTCACTGGTTTCGATACTAAGAACGTCGGGAGTATGAATAACATGTTCAGCGGCTGCTCAAGCCTGACGGAGCTCGACCTCTCCAGTTTCAATTGCGAGCTAAATTCGTCGTACGAGATGTTCAGCGGCTGCAGCAAGCTCGTGACTATCTTTGTCTCAGACAACTTCAGTGTTACAAGCTACGGATTTTCCGACAACATGTTCTCTGGCTGCACAAGCCTCGTGGGCTCCAATGGAACCGTGTCATACAAGAGCGACCAGACCGACGGCACGATGGCCAACTACACCACTGGCTACCTTACATATAGGGCTGCTCCTGAGCCTACCGACCCCACCGCCGTCAAGACCCTCGGCGCAGACACCCTCTCCGGCGTCACTGAGTACTACGACCTCATGGGCCGCAAGATGGCGGCGCCCAGCAAGGGCAGCATGGTCATCGTCCGCAAAAATGGCAAGAGCCAGTTAG
>CAVGTO010000083.1:0-9325 GCA_963631865.1 Eggerthellaceae bacterium | reverse complement strand
ACCTCACCGCCGAAGAGGAAGATAACGAGGAGGGTAACGAGGGTCGTAGCCGAAGTGTTGACAGTACGAGCGAGAGTCGAGTTAAGAGCGTTGTTCATAACGTCGAGCGGGTTGGCCTTAGGCATTACGCTGAACGACTCACGGACGCGGTCGAAGATGACCACGGTGTTGTTGATAGAGTAACCGACGATGGTAAGGATTGCAGCTACGAACGACTGGTCGACCTCCATAGAGAAAGGCATGATCGAGTAGCAGAGCGAGAAGATACCGAGGGTGAAGATGACATCGTGAGCAAGACCAGCGACAGCAGCGACACCGTAGGCAACCTTACGGAAACGTGCGAAGATGTAGAGGAACATCACAATGAGGGAGAGGACTATACAGTAGATAGCCTTCTCGGTCATATCTGAAGCCATAGTAGGACCGACCTTCTGGGAGCTCATAAGGTAGCTAGAGAGGAAAGTCTCCTTGTCTACATTCTCCGGGAGGTACTGCTTGCAACCCTCGTAGAGACGGCTCTCAATGTCAGCCTGAGCATCAGCAGCTGTATTGTCAACGCCGAAGCTGGTAGCGATGCGGAGCTGATTGTCATTGCCATAGGTCTTGACCTCGACAGTGGTCTCGTCAAATGCGTCGAAGAGCGAGCTTTGAGCATCAACAGAAGAAACGGACTGCTCGAAGCGGACTACGAACACATGACCACCCTTGAAGTCGATACCCTTGGAGAGGCCACGGAAGCAGAGCGAGCCGATGCAGATGAGCATTGCCACACCGTAGACGATGTAGTAGAGCTTACGCTTGCCGAGGAAGTCGATATTGACATTCTGGAGGAAGTTCTCAGTGGCACTGGTGCTGAACTTCATATCCTCATGCTTTGCAGCGAGGCGGTCGATGATGATATGGCTGAGGAAGACTGCTGTGAAGAATGAGCAGACAATACCAATCATAAGGGTGGTAGCGAAGCCACGGATAGGACCGGTACCGAAAGCGAAGAGGATGACAGCCGTAAGGAAAGTGGTGAGGTTTGCATCAACGATGGCGCTCATTGCGTTGGAGTAACCAGTCTGGACTGCATTCTGAATAGAGTGGCCAGCGCGGAGCTCCTCCTTGATACGCTCGTAGGTGATCACGTTAGCATCGACCGCCATACCAATGGTGAGGACGATACCCGCAATACCAGGAAGGGTAAGGACGGCGCCGAAGGATGCGAGGACACCGACAATAAAGAAGAGGTTGCTGATGAGGGCAAAGTCGGCGGTGAGACCGGCGCGTACGCCATAGAATAGAACCATATAGACGAGGACGCAGACGAAGGCGATGAGGAAGGAGATGAGACCAGCCTCAATTGCCTCCTGACCGAGAGAAGGACCTACGACGGTATCCTCGACGATGGTGGCGGGAGCAGGGAGCTTACCGCTCTTGAGGACATTTGCAAGGTCCTGAGCCTCTTCGGTGGTGAAGTTGCCAGTAATCTGGCTGTTGCCACCGGTAATCTCAGACTGGACAGTCGGGTAGCTATAGACGAAGCCATCGAGAACGATAGCGATAGAACGACCGAGGTTAGCCTTCGTGAGCTGAGCCCACTTGCGAGCGCCGTCGCTGTTCATGCTCATAGAGACCTCATACTCAGCCTTACCCTGCTGGGAAACTTGAGAACGGGCGTTAGTGATGACGTCACCCTCGAGCGGAGCGCGACCGTTGCTGCTGGTCTGCTTGATGGCAACGAGTTCATAGAGAAGCTCCTTGGGATTGCACTGGATGCCATAACGAGCGGCCTCAGTACCCTTGATAGGCTTAACGCCCCAAAGGAGACGGAGGTCATGGGGAAGAACGCGGCGTACCTTGTCGGAAGCGAGCATCTCGTCGACCTTGTCACGATCCTTAGCGAAGACGAAGCCGATGAGAGGGCTATTGCCGCTCTGGAGGGGCATAAGATAGCTGAAGAGGGAAACGTAGTTGCCCTGCTGGATGGAGTCAGTGGTTTCTTCGGCGGCTACCTCATTGATGAGGTCGGCTGCGGAATCGGCTGCTGCGGCAAGAGTGTCGGGCGTAGCCTCGGCGGTTGCGGCGGGAGCAGACACGAGAGTGCGGGTAGCGTTGTTAGCCTCTACGAGTTTACCGAGGATCTCGCTGTTAGTGTAGGTCTCCCAGAACTCAAGGCTTGCGGTACCCTGGAGTAGCTTGCGTACACGCTGAGGATCGGTGACGCCAGGGAGCTCGATCATGACACGGCCGGCCTTCTCGAGGCGCTGGATGTTGGGCTGGGTCACGCCGAAGCGGTCGATACGGGTTCGGAGGACGTTGAAGGCATTCTGGATGGCAGCCTCAGTCTCCTCACGAAGGACGGAGATAACCTCACTGTTAGACATATTGAGGTTGATACGATCCTTCATATCGACGGTAGCGAAGATGGTAGAGAGCTGGCCATTGGGGCTGAGTTTCTCAAATTCCTCGCCGAAGAGAGTGATGAAGTCGGCGGTAGAGGTCTTCTCACGCTCTGCCGCATTCTCGACAGCCTGGTTGAAGACGGGATCTGTGTTGTGGTTGGAGAGAGCCTTGACGACATCGGAAATCTTAACCTCGAGGATAAGGTTCATACCACCCTTAAGGTCGAGACCGAAGTTGATCTCTTTGCTCTTGCACTCCATATATGTGAGGCCGAAGTAAACGGGCTCATTCGCTATAGAGTCCAAATAGGCAGCCTCGACTTTCGCATCGCCGGCAGATGCCTCTTTGGCAGCGCTCTCCACATTTCGCGTGACGAAAGTGAAGGACAATTGGTACAGACATACTAATGCCAGAAGAATGGCGAATATCCGTACGGCTCCTTTGTTTTGCATCTTAGATTAGTTTATGTATGTATATGCTACTATTTTACGCAGTTAGATACGCCTCACACAACGCCGGGAGCATAGAAAAGGCGCAATATGGGCATAAAACACCGCGCAAAGATAGCAAATTGGTTCTTAAATCTTAATTATCAATTCACAATTATTGACGATTGAGAAGTAAGGACGCATATTTTTTGATGGGAAATGCTCCAGCAGCCAAATGATTGGGCAGGAGGAGACGACTTATTGCTTGTTCATCTCCTGCCAGAGGAGGTCCTTGAGCTTGTCGACGTTGATGTTGGCGTGGGCAGAGAAGACGATTGTCGGGATATCCTTGGGCAACTCGTCTTGAATCTTCTGCCTATCCTCATCGGTCACGAGGTCGGCTTTAGAGACCGCAAGGACTCGCTGCTTGTCGAGAAGCTGCGGATTGTAGCGGCGGAGCTCGTCGAGCAGGACTTCATAGGCCTGAAGTACGTCCTCAGAGTCGGCGGGCACAAGGAATAGGAGGATAGAGTTGCGCTCTATATGGCGAAGGAAACGGAGACCGAGACCCTTGCCCTCTGCCGCCCCCTCGATGATGCCGGGGATATCGGCCATACAGAAAGAACGTCCATCGCGATAAGAGACGATGCCAAGGTTAGGCACGAGAGTCGTGAACGGATAATCGGCAATCTCAGGTTTGGCAGCGGAGACGACCGAGAGGAGCGTACTCTTGCCGGCATTCGGGAAACCCACAAGACCGACATCAGCCAACACCTTGAGCTCGAAGATGGCTGTGAGCTCGATGCCCTCCTCGCCAGGCTGCGCGAAACGCGGGGTTTGGAAAGTAGAGGTGCGGAAATGCCAGTTACCCTGACCACCACGACCTCCCTTAGCGAGAATTTTCTGCTCGCCGTCCTCCGTAATCTCAAAAATGACCTCGCCGGTATCTGCGTTCTTGACAACAGTGCCGAGAGGAACCTCGATAATCTGGTCCTTACCGTCGCGGCCGAAAGCGCGTTCACGGCCACCACCCTCACCATCCTCTGCGAAGACGTGGCGAGCGAACTTAAGGTGGATAAGAGTCCAGAACTGGCGACTGCCTCGGACTATGACATGACCGCCACGACCTCCGTCGCCGCCGTCGGGACCACCCTTCTCGATATACTTGACGTGGCGGAGGTGCGCCGAGCCGGGGCCACCATGGCCAGAACGGCAGTATATCTTGACGTAGTCTACGAAATTAGATGCCACAATAAATGGGTATAATTAAAGTATATGGTATACTGAAAAAAGAGATTGCGCAATCTATTTCGTCGGAGGTAGCCAAGAAAACCACAGGCAAAATACCAGACGAGCGGCCCTAGAAGGCCGAAAATGCGCAGGACACGAAAAAAAGCAACGCCCCTGTCACCATGGCGCGCACGGCGTCGGATGGCGGCAGGGGGTTGCAGGGAATGCCTTAGCCTACTTGTTCTTAGCGTCGACGGCTGCAGCGATGTCGGCGAAGATAGCGTCGACAGAGCCTACACCCTTGATGTTGACGGCAGTACCCTCCTTCTTGTAGAAGTCGAGGACGGGCTTGGTCTGCTTCTCGTAGGTCTCGAGACGGTTCTTGATGGTCTCCTCGTTGTCGTCGGAACGGCCAGAGGTCTTACCACGATTGATGAGGCGAACCATGAGCTCGTCATTGGGGACCTCGAGATTGAGGCAGAGGGTAACGTCTGTCTTATAAGTTGCAAGGAGCTCCTTGAGAGCGCCTGCCTGAGCAACAGTGCGAGGAAAACCGTCAAAGATAACGCCCTTGACGCTGTCCATGTTCTTGTCGAGGTAAGAGTCGATCATACCGATGATGACATCATCAGGAACGAGCTCACCCTTGTCCATATGGCTCTTTGCGAGAGCGCCGAGCTGGGTGTTGGTGCTGATCTCCTTGCGGAGGAGGTCGCCGGTGGATATGTGTGCGAGGTTGTACTTCGTGATGAGGTTCTCACTCTGAGTGCCCTTGCCCGAACCTGGGGGGCCAAAGATGACGATATTGAGCATTTCTGCGGGAATGTTAGGTATGTTTTTTTAGAATCTATTTTTCGGGAACGAGAGTAAAAATCTCGTTGAGGTTGCGGCCGTAGCCATCGTAGTCGAGGCCGTAGCCGACAATGAAATCGTTGGGGATTTCGAGGCCGATATAGTCGGGCTTCTTGGGAAGCTTGCAGCTACCGGGCTTGAAGAGCATGGTGGCGATGCGGACGTCAGCCGCACCCTTAGCCTGGCACTGCTCGACGAGGCTCTTGATGGTGACGCCGGTATCTACGATATCCTCGATGAGGATGACGTTGCGGCCAGTGAGGTCCTCATTGAGACCAATGAGCTCCTTGATGACGCCAGTGGACTGGGTGCCGCTATAAGAAGCGAGCTTGACAAAGGAGATGCGAGAGGGAATGTTGACCCTCTTCATGAGGTCGGAGGCGAACATGAAAGCGCCGTTGAGGACGCAGAGGAAAAGAGGGTCCTTGCCGTCCATATCGCGGTTGATGGCGTCTGCCACCTTGCCGACGGCCTCGAGGATTTGGCTCTCGGGGTAGCTTGTCTCGAAGGTCTTATCGAGGACTTTAATGCGTGCCATGTAGGATCGTAAAACGTTAAACTACAAAGGGAATGTTAGAGTTCTGGAGGAGAGAGCGAGAAGCCCCGCCAACAGTTTGCATTTCAAAAGCGCAAAAATATAACTTTTTAATCAAAATACAATTGGGTTAGTGGCAAATGACTATTACTTTTGCCTTTGTAAAGTCTGTGCGGAGACAGCCGCCACGGGCTAAAAACCAAGAAAAGAGAAGATGAAACCGATAATCAGCATTATCATGGGCTCGACGTCGGACCTCCCCGTCATGGAGCCGGCGCTCAACTTTCTGGAGCAGCAGGAGATACCGTTTGAAGTAAACGCCCTCTCGGCGCACCGTACACCACACCAGGTACTCTCGTTCGCCGAGGGTGCGGCGGAGCGCGGCATCAAGGTAATCATTGCCGCGGCAGGCGGAGCGGCGCACCTTCCTGGCGTCATCGCGGCGGCCACCACGTTGCCCGTCATCGGCGTGCCGGTCAAGGCCTCCATTTCCATGGACGGATGGGACTCCATGCTCTCGATGATTCAGATGCCTCCAGGAATACCCGTCGCCACTGTTGGCCTCAACGCATCTCAGAATGCGGCGATCCTCGCCTTGCAGATTATCGGCACGGGCGACGTCGAGGTTGCGAAGAAGGTGGCGACATACAAAGCCGGCCTCGAAAAGAAGATCGAGAAGGCGAATGCCGACCTTGCGCAGCGCAAGGATTGGAAGTTCAAGACGAACTAAAGCACAGCTACCGACTCTCCGGATCGGGAACCATACAAAACAGATCGTGCTCCAACACGCAAGCATTTGCGTATCGGAGCACGATTTGTTATTTCTGCTTGGCAAGCAGAGCACTAAGCATCTCCTTGATTTCGTTGACTGCATCAGAAAGTTCATCGATGCGCCTTTGGCTATTCTTCAAATCCTCTTGAATCTGGACTATTTGATACTTGTCTGATAACTTCTTAGCTATCTTTTTCGCCCTTTCCAACTCTTGCCCTTCATCATCTTGCATTGGAGATTCAGCAAAGCCAGACGGACCAGCTGGCACACCCATATAGAACTCACCAGGCGGCCATTTTTTAGAACCGCAGGAACCGCCACCGCGCGGTACAACGCGTCGCAATGGCGCATCAAGCTCAGGTACGTGGCCGTCCGCAAAAATCTCGCCCGTGCCAGTCATAAGCCATTCGGGAGAGACGCCGAGGGTCTCTATTATAGAGAGCAGAACATTAAACTTAGGAGTCGTCCGGCCAGAACGGTAGTTACGTATGTTAGCCTCGCTGTCACCGATGCGTGCAGCGAACGCAGTATTCTTACCATCACCAAACATCACTACGAGTTTGGATATCCTATCGCATATCTTGTCTTCCATAAAAAGGCACTGGTCTAAAAAGTGCGAGTGAATAATATTTATCCGTATTTTATTTCGAAAGTCTTTCACTCAACATATTGACCTGCAATACAATTTACGAAAAAAGGGGCAAAATACAGCGTTGAAGACTCCCACAAGAACTCCACGAATTGCGAACTCTGCTAATTTTCAACCACTAAAACATATCGCAATCAACATAAAAAAATTGTGTCTTTAACCCACGTCAGCTGCGTCTACATTTGCTGCAGGCATACAGCTCGAAAATTTTTCTCGCAAAAAGTTCATAATTCGCAATTATATTCAAATATTATTTCGATATTCGCGTATTCAGAAACCGCAAGCCGTAAATAAATACGACTTGCAAAAACATAAAACACAAGATGAGAAAGTTATTCATCACTTTGGCCGCCATTGCAGCCACCGCTCTCAGCGCACACGCTGAGCCAACGACAACCGCCGAGAACAACTGCGAGGAAATCACGGAGACCGACGGCACAGAGACCACCAGCACAACCAAGCTCGGCAAGGTTGAGTACAAGGAAGTAGACGTGAACGGCAAGCTCCGCAAGCGTTACGTAAGCGGCGACACCGTCATGACCGCCAAGGAGTTCCAGCAGTATTGCAAAGTAAATTGCCCAAGGGCATACAAGCACGTACGCAAAGCAATTATCTACAACTGCATCTCAATGGCCACCTGCTGGACTCTGACCATCAACTGGGGATTCCTCATTGCCGGCTCTGTACAGGCACAGAAGGCACTACCCGCATATAATGAGTATTGCGCAGAATAGTAAACAGAAAACATAAAATCAGAATAAAATGGAAATCAAGGCTTTTGCAGCAATGGCTTGCGCTGCCGCACTCTGCATCTGCGGCATGACCGCATGCAGCGATGACGACGAGAATGAGACAACCGACGTGCGCGAGCAGGCTATCGGAGAGTACACGTCGAGCACCACAATCTACCTCGAGAATGACGGCTTGCTTTACGACTTCAGTTCGTACATGCCCAAGGAGGACCGTGGCACAAGCACAGTCACCAAGAGTGGCGACAATGGAATCTGCCTCGACATCGATGGAGACAAGATTACCATCTCGAAAATCAAAGCCGCAAACAATGGATTTGTTGGCGACATCGAGGACAATTTCAGTTTAGACGGCTATAAGGTTACCGGCTTCAAGGGTGCCGGCCTCACTGCTACCGGTTCGACGACCGAGAAGTACGACGCAATGTATCTCACAGCCAGCAAGACGCTCAGCATTTACCTGTCAGCTTCTTACAACGAGATGGTGAATGATGACGAGGCTGCGGCCATTGCTGCCAATGCGTTAGGAGTCTCAACTGATGAGTTCGACAGCAGTAGCGTCAATGTTGTAATCTTGATTACTTCGGTCAAGAAGTAGCAAACGATTTGCGCTAAACATAAAATTTTGCCCCCGCCATCCATATTTTTGGATGGCGGGGGCTTTTGATTTTAAACGCAGCCTCACCCCTTAGCCTCGGCATACTCCATAGGCTTCATGCCGAATTGCTTTTGGAAACTCTTGGAAAAATAGCTGGGGGAGTTGTAGCCCACACGGTAGCTAATCTCGTTGACGCGGTAACGCTTCTCACGGAGCATACGGGCGGCGGCCTTCAGACGGACGAGTGTTATCATCTCGTTGGGAGTCACACCCGCAAGGCTCTTAATCTTTTGGAAGAGAGAGCTGCGGCTAACGCCCAACTGCTCGGCAAGGAACTGGACACTGAGATTTGTGTTGTCCATATTGTCCTCGATGATTTTGTTGAGTTTTTGGAGGAACTCATCGTCAAGAGGAGAGGGGGCAATCTCATCCACCGTAGCGGAGGGCGATATTGAAAACTTCTCCTGCAGCATATGGCGCATCTCGATAAGGTTGCGGACCGATGCCGACAAGTATTTAATAGAGAATGGCTTCTCTATATAAAGGTCGGCTCCGCAATTCATACTGCCGGCTTTGCTCTCGTCGTCGGTCTTGGCTGTGAGCATGAGGAATGGCGTATGGCAGATGTTGATATCCTTTCGGACACGGCGGCAGAGCTCCGCTCCATCCATTTCGGGCATCATCCAATCGCTCACAATCAGATCTACAGGCGACTCAGAAAGTTTGGCTAGGGCCTCGACACCATCGGCAGCCATCTGAACATTATATTGCGAAGAGAAATTCGACTCAAGGAAATTGCGAAGATCCTGGTCGTCGTCGACAATGAGAATTGCGGGACGGGTAGAGTTTTCGGAAGTTATCACGGTTGGCTCAGTCTGCTGAGTTTCAGCAGAGATTGAGTCCGTTACAGGGCGTTTGTCCTCTTGAGCATCTTCCGCCATATCCTCATTGCCTGCAGTAGCGTGCTTAATGGGCAGCGTAACAATGAAGCGAGCACCATTGCCGGGTTGAGATATGACCTCGATATTGCCATTGTGCGCAGCCACGAGACTCTTAACTATGCTGAGACCGATGCCTGTACCAGGCTTATTGTCATTGGCTTGGTAGAAAGGCGCAAAGATTTT
>CAVGTO010000082.1:0-9384 GCA_963631865.1 Eggerthellaceae bacterium | reverse complement strand
AGGGGAAGACGCAATGCTGGGGCATCTACAGCATGCTGACAGACCTTTTCCGGCCGAACCCCGACCGCCTGCGCGACTGGGTATCGACGCCCAAGAGCAATGGATATGAGGCACTTCACACCACGGTAATGAGTCCCGAAGGACGTTGGGTGGAGGTGCAGATACGCTCGAAACGCATGGACGAGATAGCAGAGCGCGGACTTGCCGCACACTGGAAATATAAGGGCGAGAAAGGCGACAGCGAGATTGACGCATGGCTTGAGGGACTGAAGAAGATGCTGGACTCGGCATCGCAGAACTCCATGGAGTTTATGGACGCTTTCAAGCTAAACCTCTTCTCGCAGGAGCTGATGATTTTCACGCCGCAAGGAGACATGCGCGCAATGCCCGTGGGCTCAACAGCGTTGGACTTTGCCTTTGCGCTCCACTCGAAAATTGGCTTCCACTGCATTGGAGCAAAAATCAATTATAAACTTGAGCCGCTCAGCTACGTGCTGAAGAGTGGCGACCAAGTGGAGATAATAACGAGCGAGAACCAGAAGCCCAAATACGACTGGATAAACTTCTGCACCACGGCCAAGGCCAAGACTTGCATCCGTGAGGCGTTTAAGGAGTACCGCCGGCAGTCTATAGAGAAAGGCGAGCAGATGGTGAAAGACGAGCTGAGCAAGGTACGCCTCTCGATGAACGCCCGCATCATACAGAAGATGCTGACTCACTATCACTTCGACAACAAGGAAGAGCTCTTCTACAGCATAGGCAGTGGAGCTACGAGCATCGAAGGACTCGAAAAGGCATTGCGCCAGAGCAGCACAAGCAAGTGGATAAAATTCTGGCACTTGAGTTTCGGCGGCAAGAGCAAGAACGACGACACGAGCGGGAAGCTGCAAGTGGACGAAGACAACGACGTCGTAATGCCAAGCGGCCGCAACGTGGTACTGAGTGACGACGAGACGCAACGCTACAACATAGCCCAATGCTGCAGACCCATACCAGGCGACGATATCGTGGCCTATGTAGAAGACGACGGCACGATGACGCTCCACTCGCGCACATGTCCCGAGGCCCTAAAACTCATGAGCGCTCACGGGGACAGGATAATCTCGGCGCAATGGGAGAGCCACAAGGTGCTGTCGTATCTCGCAGACATAGAGATAACGGGCATCGACAGACAAGGCATCGTGGCGGAGGTAACGCGCATAATAGCGAGTGAGCTCCACGTAAAGATGCGCTCTGTAAGTTTCGAAGGGCATGACGGAATATTCGTAGGCAACATACGCTTGTACATATATAGTGCGGACGACCTCAACCAACTGATAGAGACAATCAAGAAGGTAAAAGGCGTGCACAACGTGACACGCAAAGAGGCCAAGACAGAAACAAAAGACAACAACAGCTAAAGCGACAAAATGAAATTTGAACTACAGCATACAGACCCGCAGAGCATGGCGCGTGCGGGCAAGATAACGACTGACCACGGAGAGATACTGACACCAATCTTCATGCCCGTGGGCACAGTGGGCTCAGTCAAGGGACTCCACTTCCGCGATGTTGCCAACGATGCCAAGGCACAGATAATACTCGGCAACACGTACCACCTCTACTTGCGTCCAGGGCGCGAAGTACTGAAAGCGGCAGGCGGCCTGCATAAGTTCAACGGATGGAAGAAGCCCATACTTACGGATAGCGGCGGATTCCAAGTATTCTCGCTCAGCGCGAACCGCAAATTCACCGAGGAGGGCGTAACATTCCGCTCACACATAGACGGCTCGAAGCACCTCTTCACGCCTGAGAACGTGGTAGACACGCAGCGCATCATCGGCTCGGACATTATGATGGCACTTGACGAGTGCCCTCCTGGTGAGAGTGACCACGACTATGCGAAGAAATCGCTGGACATGACGATGGCATGGCTGCGCCGCGGCGTCAAGCATTTTGACGAGACGGAGCCACTTTATGGTCATAGCCAGACATTCTTCCCCATTGTACAAGGTGCGGCACATCGCGACCTTCGCACACGCGCGGCTCATGAGGTGGCGGAGTTGCAGCGCGAGGGCAATGCCATTGGAGGACTCGCAGTGGGAGAACCGACGGAGACCATGTATGAGATGGTAGAGCTCGTGAATGGCATCTTGCCGGCGGACCGCCCGCGTTACCTTATGGGAGTCGGCACACCCGTCAACATCCTCGAGAACATTGCGCTCGGCGTGGACATGTTCGACTGCGTAATGCCGACTCGCAACGGACGTAATGGAATGATATTCACTAGCGAAGGCGTAATCAACCTGCGCAACAAGAAATGGGAGACGGACTTCAGTGAACTCGACCCGTTTGGCACGTCGTTTGTGGATCATGAATATAGCCGCGCATACGTACGTCACCTCTTCGTGGCGGGCGAGATGCTTGGAGCGCTTATTGCCTCAGAACATAATATCGCCTTCTACCTTGAGCTTGTACGCCAAGCACGAGAGCACATCATTGCGGGCGACTTCCGCACGTGGAAAGATATCACGGTGAAGAAGATCTCGCAAAGATTGTAGAAGACGGAGTTATACTTTTCATAGAGAAAACACGATGAGAGCAAAGACCGTAGCAATGGCAGCAGCAGCACTCCTGTTGAGCGGCTGCGCCACGGTAAGCTATAAGACAGTAGGATTTGACGTCCTAAGACCAGCCGACTACACGTTGCCGGCATGGACAGACACCATTGTCATGGTAGACAACGTAGCAAAGCCAGTGTGCACCGACTCTACGCTGCCCGCCAACGACCTGCGCATGCAAGTCAACTCAGAGATCTACGCACGAGTGTCCATAGCATACCTTATGCGCACGATGAAAGAGGACTTCAAGAGCAGCGGCTACATGAACCTTCGCTACATCGAGCGACGTATGAACCTCACGAGCGGACGCATCGACAGTCTGCTCCAAGGGCATCCAAGCACGGCCATATTGGCGGTAGAGAATTACAACTGCAACTCGGCGCTGCGTATGGCAGGCGACAAGCAGACGGAAGACAATGAGATACTAGGCTGCATAGACATGCTGACGGAGAACAAGACACGCCTATCGCTCATCACGAGTCCGTATAATAAAATAGAGCTCACGCCACGCACGGACACCCTCATCTTTGAGTCATGCGGAACGACAACGACCGACGTAGTACGCGGTTTCCCGTCCCTCACATCGCGATACCAGCAGATGGGCAACCACGTAGGACACCAATATGCCGACGCATTGCTACCGACATGGCAACGCGTGTACCGCAGCATCTACGTAACGAACAACAAGGACATGGCAGCTGCGGCATCGTGGGTTGACCAAGACGAGTGGGATGAAGCTAAAAACCTGTGGTACAGGGTATATAACTCCGACAACAAAATAGCGGAGAAGGTACGTGCGGCCATCAATCTCGCCCTTGCTTACGAAAGGGAGGACACACCTGTGGAAGGCTCAATGTGGGCATCGAAAGCACTTGACGCCATTGAGACAACCGATGCGAAGCATGCCAATACGCTCAAAATAGAGAAGCAACGAGCAGAAAGCATGTTCGCCTACTTCATGGCACGAATAAAGGAGAAGAAAGCCCTAGACAAGCAGATGAACTAATCACATACACTGCCCGCTACACAGACAAAAAGTGATGCAGGCGGGGAGGCACAAACGAAAAACTCAATGAAACTCCATAGCGCACAAATTGCGCTCACCGCACTTGCCACAATAGTTTTGACGGCTCAGCCTTGCGCAGCCCAATCGGCAGGGAAAACCTCGGCAACAGCAAAAGCAGCCATAACGCGAGCCCCTATAAGCACAGCCGAAGGGGCAGCCACCGTTGGAGCTTATGCCGTAGACCTGAAGACAGGGACTGCAGTATGGAAATATAACGAAAACCTGTGGCTGACACCGGCATCGATAACAAAGGTGCTGACCACGGGTGCGGCTCTTTACACAAAGGGAGCCACGGCACGGCTGAAGACTCACATTGAGGTGGCACAAAAAGACTCCTCGATATGGACGCTAAGCGTAAGAGGCGAATTTGACCCCACGACAGACTCAAAATACTTCGACAAGCACCAACTGGCCTCCGAGGCTAAGCGTGTGGCAGAGAAGCTAAAAGCCGAAGGGATAACTCATTTGGAAGCCATCGTGGTGGACAATTCACGGATGCCGATAGACCTGACGAGTCCGAAGCGACTGTGGGAGGACATAGGCAACTACTATGGTTCGAACCCCGCAATGGTGAACATATCGGACAACGTCACACAACTCTACTTCAGTTCACCGAAAGAAGAGGAAGCACTATGCACACTCGACTCGATGAGCATGGATTTGGGAAACCAAACGCTGCGCTCCGACGTACGAACCCACAGTTCCCAAGCCGACGGATGTTACGTCTACTGGGGAGGCGGCGAAGGCTCGTGGTACGCCACGGGCAGCATACCCCAGGGAAAGAAGAGATTCGCAGTCAGGGCGGCCACACCAAATCCCGATAAGCTCTATGCCGAGACACTGGCAACATTGCTGAGGCTAAACGAGATAAGCGTAGACACCACATATGTTGGCGCGGCGCAGCAAGGCGATGAGATTATGGCTATAGAGTCGCCGACGATTGCCGATATAATAACTCAGACAAACAATTACAGTGTAAACCTCTTTGCCGACGCATTGGCATTCAATCTTGCGCTAAGCAAGAAATCGCAAGGCACAGTAACATGGAACGATGCAGCAGAAGCTGTAATGAGTTTTTGGCGAGAGCGTTGCGGGCTGAAGATGCAGATATTCGACGGTTCGGGGCTTGCGCCGCTTGGGTGTGTCTCGGCGCGCACGATGGTGGAAGCCATAGCGAGCCTCCGAAAAGGGAAAGAGTGGAAAGCCTTTGAAGAGAGTTTGCCCATCGTAGGCAAGACAGGCACGGCGCGACTGCTCGGAGCGGGCACGGCTATTGCAGGACATACGAGAGCAAAGAGTGGAAGCATGACAGGCGTGCAATCGTACGTTGGGGTTATGACCACACCGGCAGGCCGAGAGATAGCCTTCTGCATCATAGTGAACCACTACCAGGAGAGTCAGGCCGCAATCATAAGAGGCAAGATATCCAATTGGTTGAACGGCATTTACAGTGGAAAATAGACAATAAATATGCAATAAAATGACAATAAAATAGCTCTTTGGGAGTTTTACAATGTAGTCATTTTAAATAAGCACACAAGATGAAAGAGAAGACACGTAAGATTGTCCAACGGGTGGCGCTCACAGTGGTGGGTGTCGCAGCCTTCCTGTTTTTGGTCACCGTGGTGGTAGTCAACCTTGTACTGACGAACGACCGCCTGATGCCAATCATCAATGGCTACGCACATGAGTATTTGGACGCCGACGTAAAGATAGGACGTGCGAGTGGTTCATTTTTCAACTCATTCCCCTACGTGGGCGTGCGCTTGGACAGTGTAACAATTGTTACCAACGCATTCCACGGCGGGCCGACGGCACTGAGCGACTCCGCGATGGTTGCCGACAGCGTACGCACACGATTGGACACCTTGGCGCAAGTGGACCGCGTGATTGTTGGCCTCAACCTTATGGAGTATCTCCTTTCGGACAGTGACAAGATAGCCATTGGCTTAATCAAGCTCGACGGACCTCGCGTCCGCCTGCACACCGACCAATTGGGACACAACAGTTGGGACATAATGCGCCCTTCGGAAGAGACGGACACCACAAGTTCGAGCACCACGGTGACGGTGCACCATATCCACATAACCGACGGACGCATAGGTTACTTCAGTCGTCCGGACCAGATGGGCGTATTTCTGGATACCCTCAACCTCAAAGCAGATGGCGACATTGGGCTTGACAAATTCAACGCAAAGCTCGACATCGACATCTTGCGCACCAACTTTGGCATCAAGGACAACCGATATATACGCCGAATGCCGTTAGGATTGGAAGGCGAATTGACATACGACACGGAGCAGAACAAGTTCCTACTCAACGAGTTGTGTATGCGCGTGGCATCGGCCGACATAGACCTCGACGGATGGGTAATGCCAGACAGCGCTGGCGCGATGATGGATGTAAAGTATGAGCTCGACACGCCAAGCGCAGAAAAACTCTTTGCGGCGATACCGGAGAGCGTAATCAGCACGCCGGTAGACATCAAAGATGGAGCCATCGGACTGAAAGGCAGCATCACAGGTCGTGCTTCGGAGACAGAGATTCCACTGATAAAAGGCGACGCGCACCTCGACAAGATACATGCGCAATATAAGGGTATGCCGGATGACATAGAGGACATCACGGCAAAATTCAATATGCTCATTGACCAAGAGAGGCCGGACTCATCGTACGTCAACCTCGACATATTCCACTTCAAGGGCGGCGAGAGTGAGGTATCGGCCATTGTGAAGGTCACGCAGTTATTGACCGACGCGATGATGGACTGCCAGGTAAAGGCACACGTCAACTTTGACAACTTGCAGCGCGTCATACCCTTCGACAACACACAGATGAGCGGCACGGTGGATGCCGACGTCACGACGCACTTCTCGATAAACGACATACAGCGACGCAACTACGGCAATGCCAAATTGGACGGCACGATAAAGGCCGAGAAGGTATGCATAACGAATGACACCGCAGGCTTCGACCTCGACATAGATGCCGAACTCCGGATGAAGACCGACAAGATAATAAAGCTCAGCAGCAAACTCGACAAACTCGACCTTGCGGCTGGCAGTATCAAGCTTCACGCCAAGGATGGCGGATTTGAGGCCGAATCGGAATTTGCGCAGGACACCACGAGCGTAGTGCCACTCAGAGGCAAGGTAAACATCGACCGATTGTTCTTCAGAAGCGACACCATAGCAGTCTTCGCAAAGAATATCCGCACTGACGACAGGATTGACGCCGAAGAGGCAAACCCGCGCCACCCCGTAATTAGTCACGACCTCAAGATAGACACCATCTTCGCAGGAGTCTTTGGCAACAGAATCTTCAGCCACGACCTGCACGTGATGGCGCATCAGAAAGTGGAAAATGACACGGCATGGCACACCAGCGGAGCATTTGAATACACGGCACTGTCGGCACTCCCCACATTCTACCGCATGCCGATTAAGACAAGCAACTTCCGTCTTACCATGGACGGCGACTCAGTGAACGTAAACCACGTAACCGTATCGACAGGCGCAAACACATTGCACGCCACGGGCTACGTAAACAACTTCATAACGTCTCTCAAACAGCGGCAACAGGTAACGCTCAACTTAGAGGTAGAGGCAGACACCATTGACTGCAACGAGATAATGGCAAATATCGTGACCGAAAAGGCTGATAGCAGCCTGACGGCAGAGGCAACGACCTCGCTGGGCATAGACACCACGGCCACGGCCGTAGAGATTGCGGCGGACTCGCTCCACGGAGCGGACCCGATGATGCGGAACTCGGCAATGATATTGGTGCCACGTCACATAAAGTTGAGTGTCTCGGCCAAAGCCAAAGCCATAAAGTGGAACACGCTGAACCTAAGCGACGTGACATCTAAGGCACTCACAAAAGAGGGAGCGGCGCAAGTAAACCTGAACTTCAACATTGGCGATGCGAAATCCATATCCATCTTGTCTTATAAGGCATGGCCAGCCGCAGGCAAAGCGCGAGCCAACATCTTCAGCCGTTGGGAGCGGGCCGACATAAGCCTCCTCTCATCGTCATTGGGATTGGACTCCATAATACCGGCGCTCAAGCCAATGCGCGGTAAACTGGATTGTTACATGGCTGCCGAACTTGAGATGGACAGCGCGATGAACATCGTATTGCCCACAGCGCGAGCATCGATACACCTTGGCGGACAGCAGTTGACGCTGATGGACAACGACGACTTTCGCAAGATTGGCAAGAAACTAATGTTCAAGAACAAGGACCGCAACGTGATAGACACGCTCTCTATGAACGTACTGCTCGACTCGGGCAAAATTCAGGTACTGCCATTCGTTGTGAGCATCGACCGTTACCGCATGGCATGCGCAGGCACGCAGGACCTCGATATGAACATGAATTACCACATCTCGATACTCAAGAGCCCGCTGCCATTCAAGGCAGGCGTGAACATCAAGGGCACACCGGAGGATTTTGATGTGGACATCACGACGGCCAAGCTAAAAAAGCAGGTTGATGCCGCATCAATGGCGAAGAACGACACCCTATCCCTGTTGATGCGAATGTCGGTACTTCGCAATGGCTATATCCTTACAGGCCAACCTGTTCCGTCTGCAATTAGCAAAATGAAAGGTCTCGACAACGCAAACTCACGTTTTGCCATAGCAATACAGGAGGATAGCGACACGGAAGAGAGCATTCGCGAGGCCGAGATGGCGCGTCGCGCGGCCGCTGCAGGAGACACGACAAGTGTTACCGTAGACGTAAAAGCCGAAACCGACAGCGTTTGGGCTGCCGAACCTGTATCGGCAAACAGCGAAAAGTGATAAAGAAATCAGACCCCACAAAAAAGTAGAGAGCGATGGAAGTAAGAATATCAGACGGATGGAAACTGTTGCTGCAGAATGAATTCGACTCAGAATACTTCAAGCAGTTGACAGACTTCGTAAGGCAGGAGTATCGTACACAGACGATATTTCCGCCAGCAGGATTGATATTCAACGCCTTCGACAAGTGCAGGCTTGAGGACGTAAAGGTAGTCATCATTGGTCAGGATCCTTACCATGGAGATGGTCAGGCCATGGGACTGTCGTTCTCAGTTCCTGCGGGGATAAAGATACCGGCCTCGCTGCAGAATATCTACAAAGAGATTGCGCAAGAGACGGGACGGCCCCCAGTGCACTGCAATGGCGACCTCACGGCATGGGCAGAGCAGGGAGTGCTTTTGCTCAACGCCACGCTCACAGTGCGGGCGCATCAGGCAGGTTCACACCAGGGGCACGGATGGGAGCGCTTCACGGACAGCGTGATACGGTTAATCTCCGAACGCATGAATGGGGTTGTCTTTATGCTTTGGGGCTCGTATGCATGCCACAAGGCAGAGATGATAGACCAGAGCCGCCACCTTGTATTGATGTCAGCGCACCCATCGCCACTGTCGGCTTACCGCGGATTCTTCGGTTGTGGGCATTTCGTCAGGGCCAATGAGTATCTTATGCGGACGGGGCGGACGGCGATTGAGTGGTGATAAATTCCCTATATTCGCAAAGCGAAAAACATAGCATATGGCAAACAGCATAAAACGACTCCCATACGGAGTATCAACTTTCGAGACAATCCGCCTCGAAAATTATTATTATGTGGACAAGACGGGCTATCTTCCTAAGTTGGAAGAGTACAGATATATACTTTTCCTCCGCCCTCGTCGTTTCGGAAAGAGCCTGTTTGCCGATATGC
>CAVGTO010000081.1:2858-9458 GCA_963631865.1 Eggerthellaceae bacterium | reverse complement strand
GAGCCCAGCACTTCTCGCTCTACGACCAACAATACTCACACGTCTCGCTCAAACTCACAGAGAATGACACATATGTCGCCCGCACAACAGACTGGCGTATTGCGCACTTTGCAGAAAATGCGTCAAATGGAACGCCAGACCTTGGCCTCGTAGAGACATATTTCCAGTTTGGGCGGTACCTACTTATTGGTTCATCGCAAATAGGCAATCAGCCTGCCAACCTGCAAGGCATTTGGAATGGCGACATGAGCCCCGCTTGGGACGCAAAGTACACCACGAATATCAATCTCGAGATGAACTACTGGCCAGCTGAGGCAACGGGCCTCGGTCATCTCACGCAACCTCTTTTCGGCCTTATATCCGACCTTAGCGAGACTGGGCACGAGACGGCCCGCTCGATGTACGGAGCCGACGGATGGGTGCTGCACCACAATACGGACCTATGGCGCACAACGGGCGTAGTGGACGGTGCACAATATGGACTTTGGCCAATGGGCGGAGCATGGCTTTGCCGCCAATTGTGGGAACATTGGCTCTACACAGGCAACCGTGATTTCCTAGCCTCAGCCTTGCCAGTTATGGAAGGTGCGGCACGTTTCCTCAACCAAGTGATGGTACAATCGTCAAAAGACGGTTCCTGGGTAGTATCGCCCAGCATGTCGCCAGAGAACTCACACCCCAAGGGCTCGACTCTTGCCGAAGGCGTAACGATAGACAATGAGATAGCCGCAGAACTCTTCACAAACACCATTGCGGCAGCCGAAATACTAGGCAAGACAAACAGCCTAACCGATAGCCTAAAAGGCAAACTAACCAATCTCCCGCCATTGCGCATTGGACGATGGGGACAGTTGCAAGAGTGGCAAGAGGATTGGGACAACCCAGACGACCATCATAGGCACGTATCGCACCTCTACGCACTCTACCCCGGATGCGCAATGTCGCCCCTTCGGACACCCGAACTTACATCCGCAGCCCGCACATCTCTCATCCACCGCACAGACGCCTCGACAGGCTGGAGCATGGGTTGGAAAGTTTGCCTGCGGGCTCGCTTGCTCGACGGAGACCATGCTTTTAAGCTCATAACAGACCAATTGAACCTCGTCGATGGCCATATCATTTGGCATAAGGACAATAAAGGCGGTACGTATCCCAACATGTTCGATGCCCACCCACCATTCCAAATCGACGGAAACTTTGGCTGCACGGCTGGCATTGCCGAGATGCTACTCCAAAGTCACGACGGAATGGTGGCACTGTTGCCAGCCCTACCGTCGGCATGGAGAGATGGCAACGTTGACGGCCTTTGCGCCCGCGGTGGTTTCATTGTTTCTGAAAATTGGAAAGACGGCAAACTGACTATTGCCACAGTAAAATCAACCTTAGGCGGCAACTTGCGCATTGCGTCACGCGTCCCCCTAAAAGCCAAGGGGCTCAAGAAAGCCAATGGCGACAATCCGAACCAGCTATTCACTACGCCCTCCACCCCAAAAGTAGAGAAAGCAGATGGCGCAACGGTGGACATGATTTCTGCGCCCAAGCTCTACATATATGACATAATGACAAAGCCAGGTCAAATAATAAAGCTCAACGCTAAAAAATAGACAGACGGCCAAACTGTCACAAAACACCTCGCCCCATCCCAAAGACCCGAAAGTCTCAAGATGGGGCGAGTTATCTTATCTCGGGGAGGACGAAGTTACATATCGCACACGTTGCTGACGAGCACGGGAGTAGCAGCCATTTCCAACACCAGCCATACGGCAATTACAAGTTGGAAAAGAAGAATGCCAGGAACACCTACGAAGAACAACGTATGCATTGTCTTGTGGCGGAAAACGTACATCGCAAGAGCGGCCCCCACACTGCCACCAATCACAGCAAGCATAATGAGCGTAGCCTCGGGTATGCGCCAACGATTCTTTACAGCACGGAACTTATCGACTCCATAGATGACGAAAGTCAGCGCATTGATTATTAGCAGGTAAAGACCAATGTAAGGTAAATATTCCATAACGTCAGTGTTTAGTTTGCCTGTAAGAGAGATTTATGGGCAATTCCCCATTGCTAAGCACTTTGCTGGATTCTTATTTTAGATGTCCTACCCGAAATAGTTAGAGACTAATCGTCGGTCATCACAGTCTTGCAAGAGAGCATTTGCGAGTGCGGCTTACTTAGAAGCCTCGTGCCGAGCGAAACCGCAGATTATGCCGGCTGCGCCGTCTATGCCGATCACACCAGTGTTGATTACGAGGTCGTAATTAGCGGCATCGCCCCAACGGCCTTCGGTATAGTGGAAATAGTGGTTGGCGCGCGCCGTGTTGACCTCTTCAATCTTGACGAGAGCCGCATCGCCATCGAGATGCCTATCTGCAGAAGCCTCAATTCGCTTAGCAGCGAACTCCTTGTCGGACTGGATAAAGACGCGGAGTAAGTTAGGACGTCCACGAAGTACGAAGTCGGCGCAACGGCCTATGATGACGCAGGGCCTCTTGCTTGCAGCTTCGCGTATCAGTCGGCTCTGAGAGACGAACAGTTTGTCGTCCGTCGAGAGCACCGTGCCTTGCGGGATATCATTGCCCATTATAAGCATTTCTACGAGGCGAGAAGTCGAAATGTTCTGTTCGCGTTCGGCAACCTCACGAGGCTCAATCTTCATATCTTTTGCCGCACCCTCAAGGATGGCATTATCGTAAAGCTCGCACCCAAGACGCTCGGCAACAAGGCGACCGACCTCACTACCGCCACTGCCATACTGGCGCGAGATAGTGATGACGAGAGGGCTCGACTCGGCATATTGAGTAGACTCGACAACTTCGGACGACTCGACCTTGGGCATATTGAGCAACTTATCGAACCAACCAAGGTGTGGCGAAAAGACGCGAACCATAATGCCAATATAGACCATGGATATTATGGTACCAAGACCGACAATATCCCATCGCCAGACATGATAGAAAACAAGGCAACTGGCGAGACCAAAGCACACAAGGAAAGTATCAACAACAATCTTTACCTTACTGAATTCCTTGCCTGTAACTTGAGCAATGGCCACCTGAATGCCCTCTCCTGGCATCATTACCGAGTGACAGCGGACCTCGCAAGCTACACCGACACCCATCACTATGCCCGCCACAATGACAAGGAAGAGCCCCCACGCCACGCCAGCGGCGCCAGGGCCCGCGGCAAGAGGCGCAGTGATTGCCATATTGACATCGAGGAAAACACTGAAAAGGAAACCGACAACAAGCTGGAAAAGTTGCACGGGCTGGTATCTTCTTCGGAGAATAAGTATCTGAAGGAAAACGAAAATGGCGTTCATCACGATGGTGTAGCCACCAACAGTCATAGCCGGGATGTGGAAAGAGCCCACCGAAATGCCATCGAAACCAGCAGAGCTCCAAACGAGCGGCGTTACGGAAATGGCCGAGGAGCCAAGATTAGAACGGATGAAAAGCGATACGCCAAACGACATCACGTAGAGCGCCGCCAATAACAAAAGCTGCTGTCTAAAAAAAAACTGTACCTTTTCTTTACTCATTACTAACTGTTTAACACGGGTATTACATTTGAGGCCCGCCGCAAAGGTACGAAATTAAAAAGCGGATTACAGACAGCGCAATGCCGGTCGCAGCATCTTTAACCTAAATTTCACTTTAGAGAGACAGAAAAGAAATCGGCCAACAGCGAATTTGGAACACCAAATTCGCCATTGGCCGAGTGCGATATCTAAGAAATATCTATGCTGCTCAGAAGTCCCAAAGCAGACCTACGCTGCCGTAGATGGGGTACATCGTCTGCTCGATGGTCTTAAAGTCGTCATCGAAGACACCCGTTAGTCCCCACGAAAGATTGAGGAATGCCCCGAGATGACGACCGAAATGCCAATCGGCACCAGCAGCCACACCAAACTGGCACTTCCGCATATCGGACGAAAAATCGTAGTCGCCACGGGTGGTCTCTTCATTACCAATGAGCACCTTAGCACCCGTGGGCGTACCATTGCGGAGGTAACCGTCGTACGCATAGCCCGAAAAGTTGCCATCGAAGACCCAAGATACGTAGGGACCGACCTTGACGCACACCTTGCGAGCCTCGAAAGCCGCCATCACAGGAATAGAAAGCATCCACTCATCGACCTCTGTAACTACATTGCCAGTGAAGCGGCCAGTAATGTTATCTGTACCCTGACGCATCTCCATAGAGTAGTTTTTCACCTTGGCGTCGGTTCGCATACCTTTATTCTCTAGCCAAAGAGAAGCCATAAGCCCCCAACGGGACGAGAAAGCGTAGTGGGCATCGCCGCCTACAAGGATATTGGCGCGAGGTTGGAAAGAATTGAGGCCGCGAATGGAAGCCGGCATGCCGAGTGGCGCAGTGCCACCCACCTCATAACCGATGCGTACGGAATAGTCGAACTTGCCAGCCTCTTGCTCATTGCCGACAGCAAAGGAGCAAACGGAAGCCGTGAGAGACATGATGGAAACAAGTGCCACCCTCTTTAATATGCTGATCATACTTGTCTTATTCTCAATAATTTATTTCACCCCCTTTTACTTGAGTATCAGTTCGACATTGTCCACGCAAAGAGTGCTGCCGACTGCGCCACAGAAGAGGTCTCCCTCAGAACTTGCGGAGAAGACTATGGCAAGGCTATAACCCTTGTTGGCAAGGATTTCTTCGTCAATATCCGTCAGATACTCATAGTCGACCTTGAAACGAGTCCACTCGGAATGCTCAGACACATCCTCAACAATGGCCTTTGCCACGAGATTTTCGTTCGTGAGAACGTCATTACCCGTCAAGACGACTTCGTTGCCACTGGCATCGACATTGCGATAGATGACGGAGTATATCGAGCCTTTATCAACACGGCCTTCAACGACCTTGGAGCTCTTATCCGTAAAGACCTCACCCGGCGTGTACTTAAAGTAGCCAGCGAAAGACTTTGGAGCAATGGACATTGGACGACCGAACTTGGTGGCCGAGAGTGCATCCTGGAGTGCGCTCTTAGTGTCGAAACTGCCAATAAAGAGGTTACCTGCGGCGAGAGGCATCTTAAAGAGACGGCCAGCCTCACCTGTGGACATCGTCACGAGACGTGCGCCCTTGCCCTCATAGCCCTCTTCGAGGACCGTAGTCGGGTATTCGTCCAACGCGGCATTGGAATGGAGAATAGAGTAGCCGGCGTTGGCAGTAGCCCAGTTATTGAGGGCCACGCCATCGGCAGAATAGTCGGTCCAAGAGTAGAACTTGGCTGTCTCTCCGCTTGACATGATGTACGGGTTCTCGAAATCGAAGAAAGTGACCTCACTCGTTTCACTGGCTCCATCCGCCTCAATCACAAAAGAGACTGTATATGTGCGGCACCAAGCCCCATCTTCCGAAGTGACGGTGTAAGTCACTGGGCCATTGGAGAAATCTTGCACTGAACCATTCTCGGGCTCAACAATGGCACCGGGAGTGGTAGTGAACTTCATAGCGATAGAGCTAACGTTCGACCTCGGGCGAACTTGGAACACGATATTCGACTCGACTGACGAGACGACTTGCACGGTATCCTGCTCACGGAAAAAAAGGTCGAGAGGCGAATCCGTCGAGACATACGCAGCCTCGATATCGCACTCAGCATTTAGAGGCTCGTCTTTGAAACAGCCAGAGAGAAGAGCGGCGCACCCCACGGATATGACGACCGGGATACTGAGCCGCTGAAGAAATTTTGACATATAGAGTTGCTTTACAGGACACGAAAGTAGCAAAAAGAAGAGAATGATGAAATCGATTTTACAAAACAATGCAAAAATTGGAGTTTTCGCGCAACAAGCATTAACATCTAGTTTTTATAGTTATATTAGCATAAGAAAAGTACAGTGCAACATTAGAAACCTTCACAACGATAGACGCAATGAAAGTCAAAAAGAAATTCAAAGCTCTGAAGACATCGGCCGTCAGCCGACTCAAAAGAATGAGACATGGGCAGATGAGCCTACAAGTCAAGATGTTGCTCCTCCTTAGCGTGTTTGCGGCACTTTTGGGTGGTGTCAATATCCTCAACATGGTGATAGGAGCCCAATTGATTTTCGGAAATCACTATGCCACGCAACTTGCCAACGCCACAATCGGCGTGCGGTCCGACATCGTGGAGGGCTCTTCTTCTGTAGAAGCTTTCATGGACGACATTGCGGAGACTCACCCTGCTGAGCTTGAGGCACTTCGTAACGGAAACTATGACCAGATGGGCGAGGTGCTCAACATTGTAACCAACACCGCAGCGTATTACGGCTATTTCATCACCCGACCCGATGGCACAGTGATGGCATGCTCAGATGGCAATGAAGGCCTCAACACAGGTATGATTGCCACGGAAGTGATAGACGAGCTCGATAAGGGCAAGTTCGACGGCATCGCAAACGTTTGCAACTTCGGACTGTGCCAAGTAGTGGTGCGCACTCTCATGCAAGAGGATGGAGAGACTCCTGCTGCCAACATCGGCGTAATACTCAACAACCTTTCTGACTCGGCATTTATCGATGGGCTCAAAAAGCGATATCAAGTTGAAGTCGGTGTGGTCAAAAATGGCAGTTTCATCCACTCCACTGT
>CAVGTO010000081.1:0-2848 GCA_963631865.1 Eggerthellaceae bacterium | reverse complement strand
GGTGACAACGGGCAACGACTCGTAGGCATACATATCGACGACACAGAAGTGACGGACACCATATACAAGGCCCGCAAGGTATTCGAAGGACGCAGCGAAATAGACGGCCGCGGATTTGCCGTAATCTATGCACCTATAATCAACAAGCAGGGCCACGTAACCAATACACTCTTCACCGGCATAGAGCTCTCTCGCGCCCAGACGCTTATCGGCTATCTTACCCTCGCCATGTTCCTCGGCGGTTTGATTTTTAGCTTCATCGTCATAGCCATAGTCCACGTCTACGTACGCAAGCACATCACCACCCCCATACGCAGCATTTCCGAATCCGCACGCCTCGTGGCCGAAAAGGACCTTACGCAAGACGTGACGCTATTCACTACGGGCGACGAGATTGAGGTGCTCGCAGCTAGCGTCTACGATATGCAGGACAGCCTACGCGACACTCTCGAAGAGGTGCAGGAGGCGGCAAATTCGCTACGCACGCAGAGCCAGGAGATTTCACGCGCTTCACTCGGTATCTCCGATGGCGCCAACAGCCAGGCCTCGGCCCTCGAAGAGATTGCTTCGTCGGTGGAGGAGATGACCTCCATCATCAACCAGAACACAGAGAACTCGAAGAAGACCGACCGACTAATGACCGAGTCGGACAAAGCGATTGCCAATATTGCCGAGATATCGTCTGCCAGCATGGCGGCATCGAAAAAGATTGCCGTGGCGATACGCAACATCAATGCGCTCGTAAGTCAGACCAACATCTTGTCTCTCAACGCATCCGTAGAGGCCGCACGAGCAGGATCGCAGGGCAAGGGCTTTGCTGTTGTCGCCCGCGAGGTCGGTCGCCTTGCCGAGCAGACCAAAGGCACCGCAGTATCGGTGTCCGAGACTGCCGAGGCAAGCATTGAGGCAGCCGAGCAAGTTGACTCAAAACTCGACGAGGTGACGCCACAGCTCCACGAGGTGGTTGATCTCATGAAAGAGATTACCGTCTCGAGCATCGAGCAAGGTCAAGGAGCCGACCACATCAACACAGCCATTGCCGAGCTCAACAAGACCACGCAGCAGAACGCCGCCGGAGCCGAGGAACTTGCGGCTAGTGCAGAGGAACTCGCTTCGTCGGCCGACATCCTCAACCAAGTGGTCACGCAGTTCAAGGTAAAATAATCCAATTGACAATTTTTTCATTAATCCCGTCCACCCTAATTTTCATATTGGGGCGGACGGGATTTTTTTGCGGATAGCTCAGTAACCTGTAGAAATTCGGATTAAACTGAAAATGCTAAGCGACAATATCCATGATATCCGTGTTCGATAAAAATATTGCCTGTATTGTCGGTATTGTAGATAATTGTTATAGTTGCCTGTATTGTCGCCGAGAGACGGAAATTGTCGTAGCTTTGCAAACAAAAAAAGAGATGCAAGACTTTGCGGCAATAGACTTCGAGACAGCTAACGCACAACGGTCCAGCGTATGCAGTGTGGGAATAGTCGTGGTGCGAGATGGAAAGATTATGGACAAATACTACAGCCTCATCCATCCCGAGCCTGATTACTATTCATATTGGAACACGAAAGTCCACGGCCTTACTGATAGCGACACTGCGGATGCGCCACTTTTCCCCGACGTATGGGCCGAAATAGAGCCCCGCATTGTCGGTCTGCCACTCGTAGCCCACAACAGTCCATTCGACCAGAGTTGCCTCAAGGCGGCATTCCGCACATATGGCATGGACTACCCTAATTACGAATTCCACTGCACCCTCCGAGCCGCACGCCAAGAACTCGGAGACGCCCTACCCGACCACCAACTACACACTGTAGCAGCCTACTGCGGCTACGACCTCGCAGCGCATCACCACGCTCTTGCCGACGCCGAGGCATGCGCGGTTATCGCCTTGGCTCTGCTTTAGACGAACCGCCACACCCCTTTACCCACCGGAAGACAGTGCTGACCGACACTCCACACCGGCGTGCCACCTCGGCTTTGCTGACGCCATCAGCCAACCACGCTCGGACAAGCACCTCACAATCCGAAAGTTTAGAATGACGGTTCTTGCAACCGGGACGGCGACCAAGCCTCGCACCCTCAGCACGCCGCCGCGCCAAAGCCTCGCGTGTGCGCTGGCTGATGAGGTTACGTTCAATCTCCGCTGAGAGACCAAAGGCGAAAGCGAGTACTTTACTTTGGATGTCATCGCCAAGGCGATAGCCCTCCTTGATGGTCCAAACACGGCAACCGAGATTCATACACCGCCCGAGAATCTCCATTATCATAAAGAGATTGCGCCCCAGGCGCGACAACTCAGCGCATATCACGATGTCGCCCGTCCGCAAGTTATTGAGCAGCTGACCAAGTTTACGTTTGCCGTAGGCCTTAGTGCCGCTTATGGTCTCCTCTATCCAGCCATCGACAGCCATCTCCCGTTGCTCGCAGAAACGCGTTATCTCGAATCGCTGATTTTCGACAGTCTGCTTATCCGTACTCACTCGAATATATCCGTATATCATCTTTCTCTTGATTGTTAGGGTATGTTTATCACTCTTGCAACACTTCAGGGACATAACTGTCAATCACAAAGATACTATACGTACGGCGGCTCATATCGGCCTATAAAAATCTAAAAAAGCTTCCATACCCGATAGGTACGGAAGCCTGTTTTAAGAAGAAACTTCAGGAGTTACACTCGCCACTTGGACGCAAGAAATGTAAACCACTATGTATCAATAATTAGAAAGCAGCATCAACTTTTTCCACCAAAATTTGAAAAGCCACTTTATATACCCACACCAAAATGTTTTGAGGCGTATTATCAACTCACACCGAAATTTTTCGGGGCTTTTTATCTAC
>CAVGTO010000080.1:0-9467 GCA_963631865.1 Eggerthellaceae bacterium | reverse complement strand
ACCAGCAAGCAGCGACAGCAGCTGTAGAATGTGTCATTTCCCATTTTAGGACTGGAATTACAGGATATGACGGGAAAGAAAAGAATCTTAGGGATGCGATCTCCTATGCTCTGAAAATAAAAATGGATAAGGAGCAAGGTTATTCATTGGCACACAGAATTGTAGGTATATGCGCAAATGCGAAAGACGAGGACATCAAGATTTTCAATGACAACAAAGAGAAAGTGCGGAATGACATAAATCATTGGGGGATGCGTGACACACCTATGTCAAGCACTCGACTGAGAGAAAATGTGGAGTGCTTGATTGATGTTAGTGAACGTCTATGCATGTGTCAAGTTCCAACAGTATCAATAAGCGCTAAAGTTCTCATAAACATCAGCAACCACCCCAGCTCAAGTTGGTCTGACGATCAAAAGAAAGCTGCGGGATGTAAAATTGTAGACATCGCGTTCCCCAATGTTCCTGCTAATGCAGACGAAAAAGAGATTGAAAAACTTGCAACTAAAGTTGCGGCGCAGGTATTCACATACGAAGAAATGGGATCCGTCATGGTTCATGTAATGGGTGAAATGACATTGACTTTTTGCATTATCAGCAAATTACAGAAGCATGAGATTCCTTGCGTAGCCTCAACCACAGAGCGCACCGTCGTAGAAAATTCCCACGGCAGCAAGACCTCGATATTCTAGTTTGTCAAATTCAGAAAATACTAAGACGAGATGGCATCTATCATCCTCACGGCCAGCCAAGACAGGATACTCAAACGGCTGATTGAGTTTGCCAATGGCGACATGAGCGAGAGAGTATTCATATTGAAGGGATACGCTGGCACGGGCAAGACCACACTCATGGGCTTTCTGATAAAGCACCTTGAGGAGAAGAAGATTGACTATCAGCTGTTAGCCTCGACGGGACGCGCTGCGGCAGTCTTGACACAAAAGGCTGTCGGAAGTGGCAGGACAACGGCTAACTCGGCTAAGACAATTCACTCACTGATATATAAATACAAAGGGCTGAGTGTCGAGGACGAGGAACTGAGTGAAGAGAACTTAGGCAATAAGAATGAGATTTTGTCCGTGTTCTCGCAGTCTATGATTAATCCAGAGGCCGAAGGCAAGACACTGTATATTGTAGATGAGGCATCTATGATATCGGACACAGAGCCGATGGTCAGCACACAGGCTAAATTTGGCGACGGACGCACATTGAAAGCCCTCTTGGAATATGATGAGAGGGATGGCAGCCGCTTCCTTTTCGTGGGCGACCCATGTCAGTTGCCACCGATTGAGGAGTCATTCTCGCCTGCATTGGACGTCAGATACCTTACTGATACACTTGGAGTAAAGGCAAAAGAGGCGCAGCTCACAGAGGTTATACGCCAAGCCGCAGACAATCAGCTCTTGGATTCGGCACAGAAGATAAGGGCAATGTATCAGAAAGCACCGAGCGACGACTCGGGATATGGCTCTCAAAAAGTATGGGGAGCAAGGCTTCCGCTCAAAGGGCGCAACACGCAAGTGCACTGGACGGCCGACGACCTGGAGGAAGACTACGTGAACCACTTGAAAGCATATGGCAACAAGAGCGCAATATACATAACGTATAGCAACAAGAAAGCCAATCAGGTATCACTCTACGCACGTCAGGAACTTGGACGCACGGGCGTAGTTCAAAAGGGCGACCTGCTGATGGTGGTGCAGAACAACTATATGGTGCCACTTGTAAACGGCGACATCATAGAGGTTGTGGAAGTTGGTGCGGAGGAGCCAGCAAGGACGAAATCTCTGCTCCACTTCAGGAGAGTGACAGTAAAGGACATAGCCACAGGAGCACAGCATAGCACCCTACTGCTAGAGGACACGCTGTATCAGTCGCAGCCAAACCTGGATAAGATGCAACAGCGCGACCTCTTTGTGGACTTCATAATGAGCGAAAAGAAGAAAGGCATAGAGCCGAAGAAAAATCCTCAGACGTTCAAGAAAGACATGATGGACGACCCGTATCTCAATGCATTGCGATGCTCATGGGGATATGCCGTGACGTGCCACAAAGCGCAGGGCGGCGAATGGGACGAAGTGTACCTCGACATCAGGCGAAACATAACTCTCAACCCAGTCAAAGAAGCGTATCAGTGGGTGTACACCGCCATCACGCGAGCCAAAAAGAAACTGCACGTGACGAAAGACTTCTTCATAGAGTAAGTAGGCGGGCGAACAGTTTGCAAGTTCCGTTCGGAAAAGGTATATTTGCATATCTTTAGTTTACTAAAGACAAATAACCGGAACCATAATTACAAGCCCCCTAACGGAAGTATGAAGAAACTGACAACCATGCTTGCCTTACTGAGTCTCGGCATAGGCATGCAGGCAGAGAACGTAGAGCTCTCGACACCAGGGACAAGCCTCGTGCTCGACATCAACAAAGGAGCAGAGCCCACATTTGTCTACTACGGAGTCAAGCTGTCGGCGAGCGAACTTGCCAACCTACCAGCAGCAACCACAGCGAACTGGAGCCATCTGCAGGTGTATCCATCTTACGGCGCCACGCATACTATGAGCGAGACAGCCTTCGCCATGCGCCACGCCGATGGCAACATGTCCACGCAGTTGCTCTGCGAAGAGTATAAAAAAGAGAGCGTATCGGACATAGCACCCAACGGCAAGCCTCGCAAAGGCACGAAACTGACAATCAAGCTAAAAGACCCACTCTACCCGGAAGTTGTCAACCTGTATTACCAGGCGTATGACGACGTGGATATGATAGAGTGCTGGACGGACGTGACGAACAACGGCAAACAGACCGTAACGCTCACGCAATTCTACTCGACGAGCATGCCAATCCGCCGAGGCAACGTACACCTCACACATTTCCATGGTTCTTGGGCCGCCGAGGCGCAGCATGTAGAAACCAAGTTGGAGTACGGACTGCTGAGAATAAAGAATAAAGACGGACTCCGCAACGCCACCACAGACAGGAGCGATGTAATGTTCTCCCTCGACGGACCTGCGCAAGAGAATACGGGTGACGTGATTGGCGCAGTACTCTGTTACTCGGGCAATTACAATGTAATAATCGACACTGACGAAAGCGAGTACCACACTTATTTCGCCGGCATATGCCCCGACAACTCAGAGTATCACTTGAAAAAGGGAGAGACATTCACCACGCCACGCGTAGCGTATACATTCACCAAGGAGGGACTCTCTGGAGCCAGCCGCAACTACCACAGATGGGCGCGCGAGTATATGCTCCGCCATGCGGATCAGGAGCGTATGATATTGCTTAACTCATGGGAGGGCGTTTACTTCAACATCAACCATGAGGTGATGGATCAGATGATGGCGGACATTGCAATGATGGGGGGCGAGCTCTTCGTGATGGACGACGGTTGGTTTGGCACTAAATATCAGCGCAATACAGACAATGCGGCACTTGGCGATTGGACTCCAGACACCCGCAAATTGCCCGAAGGCATAGACCGCCTGTTGGCCGACGCCCAAAAGAACGGCGTAAAGTTCGGCATCTGGCTTGAGCCCGAGATGACAAACACCACGGCAGAGCTTTATGAGAAGCATCCCGATTGGATAATCAAGTGTCCAGGTCGCGAGCCCGTACTCGGACGCGGCGGCACGCAGGTAGTGCTCGACCTTTCTAACCCCAAGGTACAGGACTTCGCATTCTCCATTTTTGACAACCTGCTCTCTAAATATCCTGAGATTGCATACATCAAGTGGGATGCTAATGCGCCGATAATGAACCACGGCAGCCAGTACCTCTCAAAAGACGATCAGAGTCACCTCTACATAGCTTACCACGAGGGACTTATCAAGCTCTGCCAGCGTATTCGCGAGAAGTATCCCGACGTCATTATTCAGGATTGCGCATCGGGCGGTGGACGAGCCAACTATGGCCTCCTACCCTACTTCGACGAGTTCTGGGTATCGGACAACACCGACGCACTGCAGCGCGTCTATATGCAGTGGGGCACATCATATTTCTTCCCTGCCATTGCCATGGGGCAACACATCTCGGCAGTGCCCAACCATGCAGTGTTCCGCACCACGAGTATGAAATTCCGTTGCGACGTAGCCATGAGTGGCCGACTCGGAATGGAAATTCAGCCTAAGAATATGACGGAAGAGGAAAAGACATTCTGCCAGCAGGTTATCAGCGACTACAAGAAAGTTCGTCCCGTAATCCAATTTGGCGACCTTTACCGTCTGCACTCGCCTTACGAGGGAGACAACTTGGCATCGTTGATGTACGTGAGCCAAGATAAGAAAGAGGCTGTATACTTCTGGTATAAGCTTGAGACAATGAAGAATGAGCACTTCCCGCGCGTCAAGATGCAGGGTCTCGACCCAGAAAAGACCTATACGGTGCATGAGCTCAACCGCATTGACAACAAGGCTCTCGAAAGTGAAGGCAAGAGCTACACTGGAGCATACCTTATGAACAACGGTCTTGAGGTACCTTATAGCCACGACGTTGACTATAACAAACTTAACGATTGGAGTAGTAGGGTAATACAATTGACAGCGAACAACTAGTCGCTGCTCACAGTGCTCAGTTCGCAGTCATTGTGGTTTGAAATCGTTGACTACCCAATAGATGCAAACTGAGGTTCATTAGAATTTAATTGGGGTCTTGACCAAGAGTTTCTTGGTTGAGACTCTTTTTTATGTTGCTCTGGTTCTTATCGTGGATATTGGAGGAAATGGGTTATTGCTACAGAAAAAGCGTCGGCCTCAGAATGACATCCGAGACCGACGCTTTGTTTTATCGAGTTCTATTGCCCCCCCCACAGAAAAGGGGCGGGATAGCACTAATCCATTACGAGAGCCGAAGCGCCAACGATGGCGGCATCGCCACGCTTGAGAGCGGAAGGAAGAACCTTGCACTTGCCTCGGAAAATCTGGAGGAGATACTTATCGAGGCTCTTGCGGATAGGATCGAAGAGGAAATCGCCAGCGGCAGTAGGGCCGCCAAAGAGGAAGATGGCCTCTGGGCTGGTGTGGCAAATGGTGTCGGCCATACCGCGAGCGAGGTAATCGCCGGTAATCTCGAAAACCTTGAGAGCTATCTTGTCGCCCTTGACAGCGGCATCGTAGATATCCTTGCTCTCAAGCTCTTGGAATGACTTCTGAGCGAGGAGGCTATCATTGGCATTCTCACTTACGAGGAGCTCGAAAGCCGTACGCTTCATACCGATGGCTGAACAATAAGCCTCAAGGTGACCACGACAACCGCAACCACAGAGACGACCGCCTGGGACGAGCATCGTATGACCACACTCGCCAGCGAAACCATCGTGACCGTAGACGAGTTTGCCGTCGACGACGAGACCAGAGCCTACGCCAGTGCCGAGAGTGTACATAACGAAGTTCTTCATGCCTTTGGCACCGCCATAGACCATCTCGCCCATAGTTGCAGCATTGGCATCGTTGGTCATAACGACTTTGGGCATCTCGGGGAACTGCACCTTAAGCATATCGACGAGGGGCACGATACCCTTGAAAGAGAGGTTGGGAGCGTACTCAATAGTGCCCTTATAGAAATTTGCATTAGGAGCACCGAGGCCTATGCCAGCAAACTCGACATCGGGATTGAGCTTCTTGACGTCGGAGATGAGGTCGCGGATTGCCTGCGACATCTCATTGACATACAGCTGGGCGTCGCCATGCTTGGGGGTGGAGATGTTAGTCTTGACGAGGACATTGCCCTCAGCGTCTACAACACCGATAGCCGTGTTGGTGCCACCAATATCGACACCAAGCGACACGTTTTTCTTCATAATTTCTGTCATTATTTCCGGTTACTTGTTTTCGTTCTCTAAAACTTACTTGAGTAGCTCACCTGTCCACAAAAACCAAGTCTTGGGGGACTAAGAAAGCGCCTATGCGTATGAGCATTATGCGCTCGGCATATGAAAGAACTAAGTGCGGGCTCGGAGAGAACTACAAACAAATGTAAAGTTATCCAAAAAACGCAAGACTGCGAAAAGGATTGATAGGAAAACAACAGACTTGTTATGGTTTTAAGAAGAGTTACCCTATCTTCTGCGAAATAAGTCCACCGGGGGCTCACGCCGCCAGACAAACTCACCACGCCATGTTGAGGGCATCGCAAGCCAGCATTCTGGAATTTTGAGATACTTCTTTTGACAAGAACTGAAACGATCTCAATATTTATTTTTACAGTTTCTGCACCTCGATGGCAGTAAGAGCCTGCTCAAGCATCTGCATCTTGGGCATCTCGAAACCAGCAGCACGAGCCATGGCTATAGGACGACGATATAAGAAATCTATTTCCATTGGGCGATGGAAATCGTAGTCTAGCCTCATGCTGGGAGAATAGGCAGGCATCTGACGTGTGGAATCTACCATAACATCGATAAACGACTCGGCAAGATCCGGAGCTCCACAGACGTGGGCAGCCCCCACAACCTCGTGCATCAAGTCTCGCACAAGTCCGACAGCAGGCTCAGCGACAAGCGCATCAGTCTGACAGCGGAAAAGCACCGACAGACCATTGAACGGCATATTCCAAACGGCCTTCTTCCAACGAGCTAAGGCATAATCCATAAGTTTGATGGGTACACCAGCCGCCCGGAACTCATCTGCTACCTCAGAGAGAGCCTGCATATTCTCGGGCTTCACATTGTAGGGGGCCAGGTTGATGTTGCCATAAAACTGATGGTCGATAAGGCCTGGTCCCGCCTTAGCGGAGCAGATAAAAGCCAGACCCGCAACAAGTTGCGCACCAGAAACAAGACGTTCGACCTCAGCCTCGACACCTATGCCGTTCTGAATAAGGATGACAAGAGTGGTAGGCTTGAGAAGAGACGGGAGGAGAGTCTTGAGCAGATCTTCGCGAGTAGTCTTGAGGCAAACCACAACCACGTCTACGGGGCCTATGGCCTCGACACTGTTGAAAGCCTGGACATGAGGTAAAGCGAAATCTCCATTATGAGACTTAACTGTGAGACCATACTCACAGACGTACTCATAATCTGAGTGGAGAAGGAAACGGACATCGTGGCCAGCGAGGGCGAGGCGGCCACCGAAATAGCCACCTACGCCACCTGTGCCAACTATAGCATAACTTCTGTTCATTACATCGCAAAAGTGTTGAAACCGCCATCGACGACAGCAACGGTACCCGTGACAAACTTAGCGGCGTCACTGATAAGGTAGTGGATAGTGCCACAAAGTTCCTCAGGCTCGCCCATACGTCCGAATGGAGTCTGACGAATGACATCCTGGCCGCGCTGGGTGAACGAACCGTCGGGATTGGTAAGGAGGGCGCGGTTCTGCTCGGTAATGAAGAAACCGGGGGCGATGGCATTTACGCGGATGCCCTCACCAAACTTCTTGGCGCACTCGGTGGCCATATAGGCGGTGAAGTTGGAGATGCCGGCCTTGGCAGCAGCGTATCCACAGACACGCGTCATGGGGCGGAAAGCAGCCATAGAAGAGAAATTGACCACACTACCCTTGCCTTGGGCAACCATCGGCTTGAGGAAGACTTGAGTAGGAATAACAGTGCCAGTGAGATTGAGATTAAGGACCTTTTGGAACTCCTCAGGTTTGAGGTCGAAGAAATTCTGGTCGGGCGTGATGGTAGCACCGGGCTGATTGCCGCCAGCCGCGTTGAGGAGAGAATCGACGCGACCATATTTGGCGACAACGGCATCGCAAATGGCCTGCATCTCAGCCTCGACCAAAACATCGCCCTTGTAGAATTCAGCCACACCGCCAGCCTTGACGATGTCGGCCACAATGGCGTTACCGACTTCAGCCTTACGACCAATGATGACAATCTTGGCACCGTTCTCGGCAAGGTACCTAGCTATGCAACGACCGAGGATGCCAGTGCCGCCAGTGATCACGACCACTTGGCCTTGGATATCGAATAAGTTGTTCATTACTTGTCTAATAATATTTTGAATTTGAGTTTTTAGAAAAGTCCGGGTTGCTTGTAAGGGATGCCGAGTTCATTATCCACGGTGGCAATGATGCCTTGCACCTGACCGAGAGCGAACATACGGCCGAGGAAACTGTAGCCCGCATTGTAACCACGGGTCTCATCGCCAAGCATTGTCATGCCATGGTCGACACGCATAGGGAGCGACGGGTCCGTCTTCTCGAAGATGCGAACGAGCTCGATGAGATTGGCCCGACCGCCAAGGTGGCTCGCCTCGGTGAAGTCGCCATTGGGGAAGATATGGCACGAACGAAGGTGCACGAAAGAGGTACGTGACGCATATTTGCGCGCCAAGGCGACAACGTCATTATGGCCTCCAGCAGAGAGAGAGCCGGCACAGAAAGTTAGGCAGTTATGAGGATTATCGACAGCGTGGAGGAACCAATCGATGTCGGAATCGCTCGTAACGATGCGCGGAAGACCGAGGATTTGGAAAGGCGGGTCGTCTGGGTGGACGCAGACGCATATATCCATCTCATCGCAGACAGGCATGATGGCGGCGAGGAAATATCGCATATTCTCACGGAGCTTGTCGGCTGTGATGCCATCGTAGAGACTAAGGAGATTGCGGAAGAGCTCAACAGGGTGCTCGTCGTCCTCCTTAATGTTGCCAGATACAAAGCCTTGGGTCTTGACAATTATGGTGTCCACGAGGTTATGGTCATCCTCGGGAGTCATAGTCTTCTTGAGTTTCTCAACTTCGGCGAGGACATTGTCGGGCCAAGACTTTTCGGCACTGGGGCGTTTGAGAATGCAGATGTCAAAGTAGGCGAACTGAGCGTGGCTGAAGTAGAGATTGCTGGTGCCGTTGGCATTAGGGTGCAAGAGGTCTGTGCGAGCCCAATCGAGGACTGGCATAAAATTGTAGCAGACATTACGCACGCCTTCGGCAGCAAGGTTACGGAGACTCGTGATGTAGTTATCGATGAGTTTGTCGCGATCGGGACCTGCGTATTTTATGCTCTCGCTGACAGGCAAGCTCTCCACGACGGACCATCGCATGCCATAGCTCTCGATGTAAGAGCGGAGGTCATGGATTTGTTCCCGAGTCCAGACTTCGCCATTGGGGACGTCGTGGAGCGCAGTGACAATGCCCTCGACGCCTATTTGACGGAGCATATCGAGGGTAATCTTATCTTTCTTGCCGAACCATCGCCAAGTTCTTTCCATAATAAATATCTTTTGTTGTTGATATAAAGGATATAAAGCCTTTTACCCGATGCAGAGTAACATCACAAAAGTAGCAAAACGAACTGAACGAACAATACAGATTTGCACAAAAATTAATAGATGTGTATTTTACGCAGAATTCAAATAAGGGATTGAGAGGTTACTATGGTAAGAGAAAAATCACTATTTTAGCGATTAGTGATAAAAATCCCTCTTAAGGAAATATGAATACCAACGACAAGATAATAAAGCTCCGCGAGCAGATGGCGCTCTACGGGATAGACGCCTACATAGTCTACACACAGGAT
>CAVGTO010000079.1:752-9485 GCA_963631865.1 Eggerthellaceae bacterium | reverse complement strand
TACCTATACTTGTGACACTCGTTGTCGTCTCCTGGTTTGCAATAGTTTTTGTGGCTCATCATCCGAGCGACCTGCTGCAGAAGATTTTGGGCGTTATGCTGATAATTGCAAGTGTCTGGTTTTTCTTCTTTAACGACCGTGTAAAGTTACGACCCACAATTGGCGTGCAGGTCTCGATGGGTGTGATATCTGGTATTATGGGAGGTCTCTTCAGTATGCAAGGCCCTCCTGCCGTCATTTATTTTCTTAGTACTTCAGAGACTAAAGAAGAGTATGCGGCCCTTTCGCAGGCTTATTTCCTTCTTGGGAATATTGTAATGGCTGCTTTCCGTTGGCATAATGGTTTTGTTACTGCTGCTGTCGGTCAAGCTTGGCTTGCTGCGATAGTCGCTGTGCTCATAGGTGGGTGGATTGGAGGCAAGATCTTTAGCCGACTTTCCGCTGAGGCTGTGCGAAAGGTTGCGTATGCTTACATGGCGGTAAGCGGCATTGGCGCTCTCTTCAGATAAGTGAGTGTTAATATGTATGTCTTTACCCGATTTTTTAGCGAAATATTAGGTGTTGGACTTAAAAATATCACTTATCATCCATTTGATGACATTTGTTGCTCTTTTTTAGTTAAATTCGCAAATCGAAGATATACTTTATCACAAGAGAACTTAAAAGAAACAGATGATACAGGTCCTAAAATTCGGAGGCACCTCAATGGGCACTGCCAAGAGCATGCGGGAGGTTAAACGGATTATTCTGGAGCATCCGGCTCCAACCATCGCAGTCGTATCGGCTGTCAGCGGTGTCACCGATATGTTGCTCGGTGCAGCCAACAAGGCTGCCACGGGTGAGGACTATATGGCAAATCTCAATGCTATTGTCGATAAGCATAAAGCCATTATTTCCGAGCTTTTCGACGATCCTCAGCATGTCGAGGCTCTCCTTGCGCCGATTTTTGCCGACTTGTCTAGCCTGCTCAAGGGTGTATCGCTCCTCAAAGAACTCAGCCGTAGAAGCTTGGAGACAATCTCCGGTTTTGGCGAAAGATGTTCATCTCTCATCCTCAGTGAATTGATGCAGGGCTCGCATCTTGTGGATTCCCGCCCTCTCATCAAGACTTATTCCGTTGGTAGTCGAAACCTTGTGCTCGACGACCTTACGGCAAGTAATATCGCCAAGGCATTCGAGAAGCCCAGTGGCTACACCATTATGCCTGGTTTTATCTCGACAAACGAGAAGAACGAGCCTACGACGCTCGGTCGCGGTGGCTCAGATTATACTGCCGCCCTCATTGCGGCTGCAGTCGATGCTGAGGTCCTTGAAATTTGGACCGATGTAGACGGATTTATGAGCGCCGATCCTCGCATCATCAGCCGAGCTTACATGCTCGACCATCTTACTTACGAGGAGGCAATGGAACTCTCGCATTTCGGTGCGAAGGTTATCTACCCGCCAACGATTCTCCCAGCTCTCAAGAAAAAAATTCCCATCTATATCAAGAATACTTTTAATTCCACTTGTCCAGGCACTCTTATCGACGATAAGGAGAGCAGTGACAAGTCCAGCAAGATCCGCGGCATCTCGAGCATCAAGAATGTAAGTCTCCTTACCTTCCAGATGGTTGGTATGGTAGGTATTTCTGGTGTCTCGATGCGTATCTTTAAGGCTCTTGCTGGCGCATTCGTAAATGTCATTCTCATTTCCCAGGCTTCTTCTGAGCTTACTGTAAGCTTTGTTGTAGAGACTAAGGATGCAGAGAAAGCTGCCGAGGTCATCAATGAAGAGTTCCGTAAGGAGATTGAAACTGGCCATGCGCAGTGTACTCACGTCAAGAGTCAGATGGCTGTAGTCGCTGTTGTCGGCGATCGAATGAAGCACAATACTGGCGTGAGCGGTAAGCTCTTCGACGCTGTTGGCAAGAGCGGAATCAATATCTACGCTATCGCGCAGGGTGCTAGTGAGGTCAATATCTCCTTCGTTGTCAAGGAGGATGACCTTCGTAAGACTCTCAATACAGTCCACGATGCCTTCTTCCTCAGCCGTTGCAAGGTTCTTCAAGTTTTCCTCACTGGTCTTGGCACCGTCGGTGGCAAACTTCTTGAGAAGCTCGCTGCTCAGGAGGATAAGCTTCGTGAGGAGTATCGTCTGATTGTCCGCATTGTCGGTGTGGCCAATTCACGCAAGACCCTCATCGATGAGCAGGGTATTGCTCCCGCCACAGCTAAGCAACGTCTTGAGGCAGAGGGAGCGCATCTTCCGAATGCAGAGTTCGCCGAGGCTATCAAGAAACTCAATCTTGCTGGCAGTGTCTTTGTAGACTGCACCGCAAGTCCTGATGTCGCTGCCCTCTACGACGCAATGCTCGAGAACAATGTAAACGTGGTTACTGCTAACAAGATTGCAAGTTCTTCTGCTTACGAGCATTACTTGCATCTCAAGACCACCGCTCGCGACAAGGGCATCAAGTTCAACTATGAGACCAACGTTGGTGCGGCCCTCCCAATTATCGGCCCCATCAAAGACCTTATGCGCTCTGGCGACCACATCCTCAAGATGCAAGCTGTCCTCAGTGGCACTCTCAACTTCATCAGCAATGCCCTTGCGCAGGGTCGTAAACTCTCTGCGGTTGTGGCCGAGGCCAAGGCAAAGGGCTACAGTGAGCCCGATCCAAGGGTTGACCTCTCTGGCGTAGATGTTGCACGTAAGATTCTTATCCTTGCGCGAGAGGCTGGTTACGGTCTCGAAATGTCTGATATCGATTGTACACCTTTTGTTCCTCAGGAATATCTTGATACTCCCGATGTCGCAACTTTCATGACCAAGATTGCGGATCTCGATGCCGAGTATGCAAAGGTAAGTGAGGACCTCAAGGCTAAGGGACTTATGAGGCGTTATGTTGCCACCTTCGACAATGGCAAGATAACCGTAGGCTTCAAGGATGTGGCCGAGGATAATCCTCTCTACTTCCTTGACGACACAAACAATATCGTACTTATCAACTCAGACAACTATAAGGTTCATCCCCTCGAGATTAAGGGTTATGGCGCTGGTGCAGACGTTACTGCGTCTGGTGTCTTTGCTGATATCATCCGTGTTGCCAACGTGTAGTTGAATCTATTAGGGTCAAGTAAGACTATCCGAAAGTCCAAATACAAATGCCGCCTTCGGGCGGAAACAAGTCAAAAATGAAGTTCTACAGCACAAATAACCGTGAGCATGTCGCCGACCTCAAGACGGCCGTGCTAAAGGGTCTGGCTCCTGACAAGGGACTCTATATGCCAGAGTCGATCCCCGTACTTCCTAAGTCTTTCTGGGATTGGGTTCCCGGCAAGAGCATGGGCGAGATTGGTTTCGAACTCCTTAAGCATTTCTTCTGCCCCGACATCCCAGAGGATAAGTTTAAGGTGATGGTTGAGGATGCTTTCAATTTTTCCGTGCCTGTTGTCAAGGTTTCGGACAACATCTCGTCGCTTGAACTTTTCCATGGACCAACGCTTGCTTTCAAGGATGTAGGCGCGCGCTTCCTTGCGCGTGTCATGAGCTATTTCGCTGATTTCGGTGGTAAGCCCATTAATGTCCTTGCGGCTACGAGTGGCGACACTGGCTCGGCTGTTGCTAACGGTTTCCTTGGCGTTCCTAATGTCTTCGTGCATATCCTCTATCCGAGTGGTCTTGTGTCTAAACTCCAGGAGCTTCAGTTCACAACCCTCGGTCAGAATGTTTCGGCGTACGAGGTCAAGGGTGTCTTCGACGATTGCCAGCGTATGGTAAAAGAGGCATTCATGGATAAGGATATCAATGCTCAGAAGATCCTTACCTCTGCCAATTCTATCAACCTTGCGCGTTTCTTGCCGCAGAGTGTCTACTACGTACACGCTCTTGCGCAGATACCTAAGGAACAGTGGAAGAACCTCGTCATTTGTGTGCCAAGTGGCAACTTCGGTGACATCACTGCGGGGCTTGTAGCTTACAAGATGGGTATGCCTGTCAAGCGTTTCATCGCTGCCGTTAATGCCAACAAGGTGTTCCCCGATTTCCTCCAGACTGGCGAGTACAAGCCTCTGCCAAGTCTCCATACCCTTGCCAACGCAATGGATGTCGGTGACCCATCGAATTTCGCACGCGTATACGAACTCTTCGGCCGTAATGTCGATGAACTTCGTAAGGTTGTATCGAGCTACAGCTATTCTGACGAGATTATTGGCAAGACCATTGCCGAGGTCAGCGCAGAGCATGGTTATACTTGCGACCCGCACGGTGCTGTCGGTTATGCTGCCCTTAATGATAACCTCCAGACTGGCGAGAATGGCCTCTTCCTTGAGACTGCTCACCCCGCCAAGTTCATCGACACTGTTGAGCGTTTCGTAGGTAAGAAGATTGAAATTCCGGAACGACTTGCCAAGTTCCTCAACGGAAAGAAGCAATCAGTCGTCATCGAGAAGGACTATCACAATATCCTCGGCTCGCTGAAATAAAAGGTTTAAATAGATATCACCGTGCCCGATCGGGATGCCCGTTTTGGCACGGTGTTTGTATCTCTAAAGGCATAATGTTAAGTTTTATAAGAGTTATCAAACAGAAATGAAAAAGTTCGGATTTATTATCGCTGCATTAGCACTTTCTCTTTGCGCCAATGCTCAGGATCAGAAGACTGCAAATCAGTATGAGAACGAGGGCAATGAGTTCGTTCAGGCTAAGAAGTTCCAGCAGGCTCTCGAGTCTTACGAGCAGGCATACGCCATCAAGGGCGATTCTCTGAACCCTAAGACTATCTTCAACGCTGGTCTCTGCGCACAGAAGACTAAGAATCTCGACAAGGCTATCACTTATTTCGCTAAGACCGAGACTCTTGGCTACAAACCTGACGAGTCGGCATACCGCATCGCTCAGTCACTCCGTGCTCAGAGTAAGACCGATGAGTATGTCTCTCAGCTTCAGACTAGCCTCGAGAAGTACACTTCTGGTAAGTTCAATACACTTATGAAGAAGGACCTCGCTAAGTACTATCGCGACCAGTCTCTCTCTCTCTTCAACGAAGGTGCAGACGTAACCAAGAAGTTCGCTGCCAATGCAAGCAACGAGAGCAAGCTCAATGAGCTCAAGGAGGAGGCTAAGGCTAAGTTCAACGAGGCTCTCCCTCTTGCTGAGAAGGCACTAGAAATCAACCCTGATGATATGGGCGCCAAGCAGATTAAGGAAGGCATAGCTAAGCAGCTTGAGAGTCTCTAATCCTGCGGCTTTATTTTGGGGGAAGATTACTCCTAAATGTAAAATAGGGGAGCGCGAACTAAGATTGTTTGCGTTCCCCTTTCTTTTTTTCGTTAACTCGCTATGACGAAAAATACATATCTTTGTATAACCCCATTACTAGAATGCGATGAACGTTTCTGTAACATTAGGCAATCGCCAATTCAATATATCTCAAAAAGGCTATGAGCGCTTAGAATGCCTTTTGAAAAACCTCTTGGCTTCCGTACCCGACAATATGCGAGATTTTGTGAGCGGTGACGCCGAAAGTCGTCTTGCTGACTATTTCTCGTCGAAAATATCATCCGAGAATGTCTTAACAGATGCGGACGTAGATGCTGCTTTTGCTAGTCTCGGTCTCGGTTCGAAAGGTTCGAATGGTGACGGAATGTCTGGTGGTGACGATGTGCACGACGAGGACTTTACTACTGATGGCCAAGGCTCGTCGGCTGACGAGCCTTACAATTCGAATGCAGGGGAAAATTCAACTTCGGAAGAGAGCAAAGCAGATGCTGCTAAATCCAAAATCAGAAAGCTGCATAGAAGCACTGCGGACAAAGTATTAGCTGGAGTATGTGGCGGACTTGCGGAGTATTATGACTTCGAGAGTATTTGGATTCGTATTTTGCTTGCCGTAGCGACTTTGGTTTTTCAACAGTTGTGGATACCTGTCGTTTATGTGGCTATGTGGATTATCATGCCGCGGGGCGACGGGGCTGATAATGGTGGAGTGAGTTTTGATGACGACGGTGGCAGTTGTTCTAAGGGCTGTCTGGTAATCGTTATAATCGCTCTGCTGATTTTGTTGCCTGTAATGTTTCTCTTAGGTTTAGGCATTCTTTCTTTTATGTGGTCTTTTATATCTTAGTTGTCTATGAAGATAATCGAATCATTAAAGGAGAATTCGGTAATCCTTATTCACATCGTTGTATGGGGTGTGCTTTTTGGCATACCTCTGCTATATGGTTTTGAGAATGAGGCCGCTATGCGTTTTGCTCGGCGAAACAGCGTGATGCTTATCGGCCTTATGATAACTTTCTATGGCAATTTTCTTTGGGGTATTGAGAAGTTGCTTTTCAAGCGCAAGTATTGGAGATTTATTCTCTTCAATATAGCACTTTTTGTTTTCGCAATGGTATTCCGCAATTGCGCTAATACTTTCTTCGATGCGCTAGATGATATCCCTACGGGAGACGGCCGTAAGCATGATGGCCTGATTTCTCTTTTTGTCTTCAATGACTTTATATTCACATTGTTGGCCATAAGCGCATCGTTTGGTATAAAGTACATTTCGGGCCTTTATGAGATTGAAATAGAGCGCAAAAAATTGGAAAATGAGACTTTGACGTCAGAACTTTCATTGCTGCGTTACCAAATTCAGCCACATTTCTTTTTCAATTGCCTCAATAACATCTATGCCCTCATAGGTAGTTCCCCGACAGAAGCGCAACGGGCAGTCCACAACCTTAGTAAGATGATGCGGTTTGTCCTTTATGACAGTAGTAACATATCCATACCATTGGCTAAGGAGATCGATTTCTTGCGCAATTACATATCTCTTATGAAGTTGCGGCTTAGCCCTAAAGCTTCTGTGGTTACATCTTTCCCCGAGGATGTGGCGGATGTTACTGTGCCTTCATTGCTTTTTATTCCGCTGATTGAGAACGCTTTTAAGCATGGTGTGGAGCCTGGAGGAATGGCTGATATAAGTTGTGAGATGAAAGTCTCTGATACTGAAGTCTCTTTCTGCGTCAAGAATAAGATAGCGGAGAGCGATAAGGCTGAGGATCGTAGTCATTCGGGTATCGGACTTACCAATCTTCGTAAGAGGCTTGATATTATTTATGGCAAAAAGCACACTTTCTCTGCTCAGACATTGGAGGATGACGGTGTTTACGTGTCAAGAATTGTTATACCAATTGGTTCTGTAGAAGATAATTTGACTGTTTGATGGATTTGCAGATTAAGACTCTTGTCGTTGATGATGAGCCGTTGGCTCAGGATCTTGTGGCGAGTTACGTGGGTCAAGTTCCGTTCCTTTCTCTTGTCGGTTGCTGTTCTTCGGCTTCAGAGGCCTTGTCCGTGATAGACAAGGGTGGGGTAGATCTTGTTTTCCTTGATATTCAGATGCCTGGACTCTCTGGCTTATCGATGGCTAAGGCTCTTGGCGGCGAAAATGCTCCCAAGATAGTCTTCACAACGGCCTATGGTGAGTATGCACTCGACGGATTTAAACTAGATGCGATTGACTACTTGCTCAAACCTTTTGACTTCGACGAGTTTATGCGAGCTGTCAATAAGGCCAAACGGTATATTGAACTTGAGAAACGTGCGGCCTCTGAAGCTAATGCTGAGGATGGTTCACACACATCGGATGTCAATGAGGACGAGGCATTCTTCTTCGTGAAGAGCGAATATAAACTCGTGAAAATTGAGGTGGAAAAGATACTCTATGTTGAAGGCCTGAAGGATTATGTCAAGATATACATGGATGGCATACCCAAACCTGTGTTAACCCTTTCGACTCTCAAACAAATGGAAGCCAGGCTTACGTCTCGCTCTTTCATGCGAATCCACCGTTCTTACATCGTCAATGTCAAGATGATAACAGGTGTGGAACGCAACAGTGTCGTTGTGGCTGGAGAACGTATACCGGTTGGAGACGGGTATAAACAGAATCTCCAGTCTTTGCTCGAAAAGCTGACCCTGTAATAATACAAATTATCTTCAGGACTATGATGTGCGAGGCTTTTCTGCAATATATATGGGGGCAGCGGCTCTACTATACGGCTGACCAGATGACGACTGATGGTTCCGTGGTTGAAATTCTTAATCCTGGTCGCATCAATCAAGATGCGGGTCCGGACTTTTTCAATGCGCAAATAAGGGTTGAGGGCGTTACTTGGGCTGGAAATGTTGAAATTCACCTTACCTCGGACGACTGGTATCGCCATGGTCATGAGACTGACCCTGCGTATGACAACGTCATATTACATGTTGTAGGACGTAGCACAGGTCGCCAAGTTTTAAATAGCAAGGGCGACAAAATTCCTGAGGTTGTTTTGGCTTATGACCCCGAGTTGCTCCAAAGGTACGAAGAACTCGAAAGCCGAGTCTCGGTGTCTAAAATTCGTTGCGCAGATTTGATTCCAAAGATGCCGGAAGCGATAAAGACATCGTGGCTCGACTCTTTGCTCATAGAGCGAATGGAGGCTAAGAGTGACCGTATCCTGGAGTACGTTGAGATGTTCAAGGGCGACATAGACCAAGCTTTTTTCTGTGTGCTAGCACGAGCGATGGGCAATAAGGTTAATGCCGAACCAATGGAAATACTTGTCCGCTCAACTCCTCTGCGTGCCCTTGTGAAACACAATGATGTGCTTCAGACTGAGGCTTTGCTGTTAGGGCAGGCAGGCCTGCTGAGTGACGAGACTCTTAATGACGACTACATCACTTCTCTTCGGCGTGAATATGATTTGCTTAAAGTGAAATTTG
>CAVGTO010000079.1:0-703 GCA_963631865.1 Eggerthellaceae bacterium | reverse complement strand
GCCGATAGATCCGTCCGTCTGGAAATATGCGCGGCTGCGTCCGCAGAATTTCCCTGATATTCGTCTAGTTCAGTTGGCTGCCGTAATTCGTGCATTGCCTGGCAATTTTGCAAGTTGCTTATCCTTGCCTCTCAATAAGATATTATCTGTCAGCCCTTCCGAATATTGGCGTACGCATTATCGACTTGGTTTGGAGTCTAATACCGAGTCTGACAAGAAACTAGGTGAGGACTCGCGACGCCTGGTGATGATAAACGCCATTGTGCCATATGCTTTTGCTATGGGACGGCGTTTCGGTAATGTGGCACGGCAGGATGAGGCTATCGATGTATTGCGTGCCATAACGAAGGAACGTAATTCTATTTTGCGAATGTGGACGGACGTGGGTGTGGTTGCCCGTGACGAGGCGGATGCTCAAGCTTTGTTGCACCTCACGTCGCAGTATTGTGAACGAGGTATGTGTCTTCGATGCCGTTTCGGACACTATTGTATCAGTCGGGGGCAGGCACCTGTGGCGTATGCTTCGTTAGGTTCTAAAAATATGTAGACGCGATACTACATAAACAAGCCGCCGCAGAATTTTTAGCTCTGCGGCGGCTCGTCTTTTCATCTATGTCCCTTTTTCTATTTGCTCAACGGGAAGTAGATTGTGTACTTTGCGTCTCCAATTTCATACAGAGGTTTGAGGCGTACGAGTTTGTCC
>CAVGTO010000078.1:5650-9524 GCA_963631865.1 Eggerthellaceae bacterium | reverse complement strand
AGTTTTTTCCTATATCCACAAATATAGGTAAGAGCGGCCTAAAGAGTGTCGAGGCGGAGTGCGTATGAACTGTTTGTGTCCGTAGGTTGGCGGGTATGTGCCGCCCCCTTAGCTATTCGATACCTTCTTGATGTATTCGGAAGGAATGAGACCAAACTCGTCTTTGAAACAACGGCGGAAATATGCCACGCTGTTCATGCCCACCATAAACGATATTTCCGAGATGGTATATTTGCCTGTGAGCAATAATTTCTCGGCATAGCGCATCTTTTGGCGGCGTATATATTCGTTGGTGGAGCCTCCCGTGAGCGCTTTCATCTTGCGGTAGAGAGTGCTGGTGCTGACGGCCATACTCTGCGCCAGGAGGTCCACGTCTACATCGCCACTTATGTTCTGCTCAATCACGTTGTCCAGCTTGTCGAGGAATTGTCTGTCGAGGTCGCTTAGGCTCTGCTTGAGGGCTTCACGTTTCTCGCGCATCTCGTCGGGAGTTCCATTTTGTGCAATGGCTTTCTGGAAGCCGCGGCGTGCGTTGAGCAGGTTGATGATGCGGCTGCGGAGAAGTGACGTGGTGAATGGTTTCGTAAGGTAACTGTCGGCTCCGGCTTTGTAGCCTTCCTCCTTGTCGTCTAGAGAGTCCTTGGCTGTCAGGAGGATGATGGGGATATGGCTTGTTCGGATATCGTTCTTGAGAGCGCGGGTCATCTCGTTGCCATCCATCTGCGGCATCATAATGTCCGATATTATAATGTCTGGCTCGTTATCCAGGGCAAGTGCGAGGCCTTCGCGGCCATTGGTGGCCGTTATGACCTCATACTCGTCGGCGAACGAGGACCGTATGTAGTCCAGGATTTCCTTGTTGTCCTCCACGACGAGGAGACTTAGGCGGTCTTGTTGTTTGGCTTCAGCCTTATTGGTCTCGCCGTCCGTCTCGTTGTCTGCCTCATTGCCAGTTCCAGCAGTCTCGGCGTTTTGCAGTCCTTCCTCTATTGCCGAATGGATGGCATCGGGGTAAATCTCGTCCTCCTTGAGTGTTATGACAAAGGTTGTGCCCTCGCCGAGTTTACTCTTGACGGAGATTGTGCCACCGTGGAGGTCGATGAGGTTTTTTGTGAGAGCCAGTCCAATGCCGGTGCCCGAAGCCTGGTGTGCGCCACGCTCTTGGTAATAACGTTCGAAGATATGGGGTAGGGCGAAGGACGAGATGCCACAGCCGGTATCGCTTATAGCTATCTCTACCAAGTGCTTACCATCTTCTTTCTTGCGCTCTACACATACGTCTATGCTGCCGCGGTCGGTGTACTTGACTGCGTTGGAGATTATATTGTCAGCACAGACGCGGATAACCTCGGGGTCGAAATAGATGGCTATGTCTGGCTCGGGGGCTACAAAACGGAACGCGACGTCGGGCTTCTGCGACAGCTCCTCGTATTTGAGAGCCACTTCGCGGACCGTGTCTACTATGTTGGCTTTCTTGACTTTGAGTTTACGGTTGTTAGTCTCCGTCTTGCGGAACTCAAGAGTCTGATTGATGAGGTCCGAGAGGCGTCGTGCGCTTTGGTGGATTACAGCCAACTTGTGACGCGTGGCCTCGGGGATGTCTTTCTCTTGACTGAGGTCTTCGAGGGGGCCTATGATGAGCGTGAGCGGGGTGCGTAGCTCATGGGTAATGTTGGTGAAGAAGCGCAGTCGCTCCTCGTTCATTTTCTCCTTACGCTGATGGTCGTCCTGCTCGGCGCGTACTTGATATTTGAAGCGGATGCGTGCTCGCCATGAGCGCATAATGATGAATGCCACGGTCAGTATGACAATGACGTATAGCGTTTTGGCCCACCATGAGAGCCAGGTCGGCGGGGTGATGGTAATGGTAAGGGTGGCCGCCGTTTCATTCCATGGCTGGTTGCTCAGTCGGCTGTGGACGGCCAATTCGTATTTGCCTGGCGCAAGGTCGCGAAGGGTTACGGATCCGTCTTCGGCAATGGCGTATTTACTTTGGAGGCCGCTTATCGTGTAGCAATACTCCACGTAGGGGTTCGTGGTGTAATCCTGCGTGGCGAAATTTATGGTGAACGTGTTCTGGGTGTAGCTGAGCGTCACATCATTGCGATTGGTGAGGTTGATGATGCTGTCCGGCTCATCGAAGTTGCGCACGAGGCTCATTGAAGTTATGTGAGGTGCTGGTGCGATGGTTGGTGTGAGTACACGTGCAGCAGAGAAACGGCACAGTCCGCGGGCCGAGCCCATGAGGATGTCGCCAGATGCTGTGAAGGCCACAGATCCGTCGTTGAAGTTGGTGGTGCTGATGCCACTGTGGTTGTCGAAGTTGATGACGAGCTTCGAGTCGCGACGGACAACGCTTATGCCGCGGTTGGTAGAAATCCACATATTACCATCGTGATCCTCGGCAATGGCGCGGGTGTGCTTGTTGGCCAGCTCATTAGCAATCTGGTATATGCGCATCTCGCCTCGGTTGATGTCGAAAATCATGACGCCTTCGTTGGTCGCTGCCCAAATGACGTCGCGGGAGTCGCAGATGATGTGGTTGACACTGTTGGAGAGCATAGGCGACTCGGTTAAGTCCGTACGGAAATTGCGGATGACGTTGCCGAGGTCGGGTGAGAGGATTTCTATGCCATGACCGAAGTAGCCCACCCAGAGGCGTGCGTGGCGGTCGAATGCCATGGTGCGGATGAGGTCGTTGCCAACATGATGATGTGCGACGACGGTGAGAGTCTCCATATTGACTACGTAGATGCCGTGGCTGGTGCCGAGGAGCATCGTTCCGTCTTCTTTTTCGGCAAAGCAGCGCACATCCTCATTCTCCGTGCCTTCAATGGCGCGGAATTGCGGCTTGCCACCCACGAGGGTCATGACGTGGGCTCCTTGGGCAAACGAGCCGAACCATATGCGGCCTTGACTGTCTTTCTGTGCGGCATGGACGTTGGTACCCACCTCATATTCGTAGAACGAAATGGGGTGGAGCTCCGTGTCGCGGCGTGTTACGCCACCACCATCGGATCCCGTCCAGATTGTGCTGTCGGGGGCTATGACCACGCACATGGCGGACATCTGTGGCAGGTGTCGCTGGGTGTCGGTGATGCGGTTGGTGCCGGGTTGTATGAAGGGTGGGGTGGATGTCGTAAGGCAATTGATGCCGCCTCCGTAGAGGCCAGCCCAAACGTTGCCAAACTGGTCTTGTGTGAGGGTGCGGACGCTGTTGCCGGTAAGGTTCTCGTCTGTGTCGCCTACGCCGATGGTGATGCAACTTTTTGCAGAATTGCGGTCGAGGATGAGACTATGAGGAGATATTACGGCAATGCCGTACATCTCTGTAGCCACGAGGATGCGCCCGTCGGAAAGTTGTCGGATGTCGTATATTCGGCTGTGGCTCAGTCGGTCGGCGGCTATGTGCGTGAAGCGGCCTGCGGCAATGTCGAAGAGGTCGAGGCCGTGGTCCGTGCCTACCCAGATGAGGCCATTCTGGTCTCGGGTGATGCAATTGACTTCGTTGCCGGAGATGCTGTTGGGGTCGGAGTCAGAGTGCTGGAAGTTGCGAGCTGTATGGTTTTGGATGTTGACGACGCTGATGCCTGAGCGGACGTGGCCTATGAGTACGCTAGATCCGCCTGGGTCGAGAACGCACCACAGTTGGTTGTCTGGCATGCCCGATACGTTGGATGCATTGAAGTGCGAGAAGATGCCTGTTGTGGGGTCGAAGTGTTCGAGGCCTTGCCAATAGGTGGTAATCCATATGTTGCCGTCGGCCGAGTGGGCCAGGTGGGTTATGTCGTTGGTGGCTATGCTGGTCTCGCTGTTGTCGTCGTGGCGATAGGTGTGGCATGTCTCCGTCGTGGCATCGAGTGCTACGAGGCCG
>CAVGTO010000078.1:0-5640 GCA_963631865.1 Eggerthellaceae bacterium | reverse complement strand
GAGGCCGTCATTTTTTGTGCCTATCCACATTATGTTCTCTTTCTTGTCGGCAAGGAGGCAGTTGAGCTCGCTGCTTGGCAGTCCGTCGGCGTCGCCTTTGTAATAGGTGTAAAAATGTGAGCCGTCGAATCTGTTGAGTCCTTCATCGGTGGCGAACCAGAGATATCCGTCGCGGTCTTGCTCAATGTCGACGACGTAGTTGCACGAGAGGCCGTCGCCCATGCTCAGCGGATGGACACTGAAGGTCTGCGCCGCGGCTTGTGTCGTGGCGAGGTGCGTGGCTGCGAAGATTGTTACGAGAGCTTTGGCTGTTTTGGGGAGGCTGGACATTTTCACTTTACAGCTGTTTTGAATGTGGATATGCGCAAATGTAATAGTTTTTAGCCCTTTAGGGGTGTATGGATATTGCAATGCAAGATTTGTTACGCAGCTTCGACCGTTTTGTATCCCTAATAAATCATAATTAACGCGCAATTTTGCGAAGTGCTCATAACAAACATAAAATGTTATGGTCTCTCAGTTAACAAAACAAACTAATCAATATCTGATATGAAACCTTTACATCGCTCATTGTTTATTGCAGTGCTAGCCGCAATGACAGGCACGGCCTTTACGGCTTGCGACGACGACGAGAACGGCTTCAGCGCAGTGGATAATCAGGCGCCGACCATCGAGGCCGATGCCTCTTTCTCTGCCGAGCCAGGGTCCAAGTTCTCTATCAAAGGCCTTATTAAGGATGCGGACGGCATCGCTTCAATCTCTCTCCGCAATGAGGGCATGCATCTCGACAAGACCATCGATCTCCTCTCCATCCACGCCGACACAATCTACAAGTCATACAACCTCAACTACAGCTACACCTGCAGCGAGGATTGGACTGACGACGATGCCTTCGCACTCGTAATTACAGCCACCGACGTCCTTGGCAACAAGACCGAGCAGACAATGACCATCACGGGCGATGGCGACGAGACCAACCCACGTTTCGCCTCCGCCCCCGCCGACACCATCACTGTCCTCACTCAAAATCCTAAGCTGACGCTCAACACCACGGTGACAGACAACAAGGAACTCGCATCAATCGAGGTCTCCATCCCCGACCTCAACATCAGCGAGTCCGTTGCCATCTCTGGCCGCGAATACAAACTAACTAAGGTCTTCACGCTTCCCGAAACCGAAGGTTATTACCCCGCAACAATCACTGTAACCGATGCTAAGGGCAACGCAACCCAGATTACGAGTGTCATTTCCGTCTCCGAGATGCCCGACTTCGCCAAGATGTACCTCGCCGACGTTAGCGATGCCTCTAAGCTTACTTCCGATCTCTATGGCGTTCCGATGCTCATTGAGCACACTGGCGAGTATAAGTACACGGCCCACTACTATTGTCAGACAGCAGGCACTGGCATCCGCTTCATTCCTCAGAAGACCGACTTCGAACCCATTTGCTTCGGCATAGATGAGTCCACAGGCCTCCTCACTTTCGACCCGTCTAAGGCTCAGGAGATTATTCTGGACAAGGTCGGTTATTACGAGATTTCGTTCGACGCTATCTCGGGCGAGTACACTGTAGAGGATTGGACTCCAACCACCGAAGCCCTCACTCTCGACGGCTCCACGACCGTCAACTTCAATGATAACTCTGGCGATCAGCCTTCTCAGATTTGCCTCGCTGGCTCTGGCCTCCCCAACACGCCGAGTTGGACAACCAATCAGAACAACGACGCTTTCATCCTCAACCAGGATAAGGCGAATCCCTACCGTCTTTACCGTGAGATGAGTCTCACCAAGGGTGACAAGGTTTCCTACACTATCTCTCAGACTCACTGGTGGGGCTGGTGGCCCGAGCCTTACTGGCGCTTCGACGGTTCCGATGAGAATGAGGCAAACGTCTTAAATGGCGGCGATAATATGAAAGAAGTTGAGGTGACCGTCTCCGGCACATATCTCTTCGAGTTCGACTACGCGCTCCTCCGCTCCAGGATCACTCTCGTATCCGAATAACAACTTAACAGGCAATTCGAAATGAAACGCATCATAACAACAGCCTTTGCGGCATGCCTATCTCTTATGGCTATGGCGCAGAGCACCCGGATTGTCGGCAAGATTGTCGACTCCAACAATCAGCCAATCCCTGGCGCCACGGTCATGATTAAAGGTACAACCCAGGGTACTGTGGCCGACGCCGATGGCAACTACTCCATCGAGGCCGACGCCAACTCCACTCTCGTCTTCGCTTTCATTGGTATGACGGGCCAGGAGATTCCCGTGGCTGGCCAAACCACTGTCAACGCCACTTTGACCGATGAGTCTTCCGACCTCGATGAGGTTGTGGTTATCGGTTATGGTGCCGTCCGCAAGGGCGACCTTACCAGCTCCATCTCGGCCGTCAAGGGTGAGAAACTTGAGAAAATCTCTACCGGCAATGTCATGAACGCCCTCCAGGGTCAGGTTAATGGCGTGCAGGTAAGTTCGGCCGGTTCGCCTGGCGCTAGCCCTCGTGTCATTGTCCGTGGCGTCACTACTGTCAATGGTTCCGACCCTCTCTATGTCGTCGATGGTATGCCAGTCGGAACTAATATCAACTTCCTCAATCAGAACGATATCGAGAGTATGCAGGTCCTCAAGGACGCTTCGGCTTCCGCTATCTATGGTACCCGCGGCTCCAATGGCGTCATCCTCGTGACCACTAAGCGTGGTTCGCAGGGCAAGACTAAGTTCTCACTCACCGCAACCGTCGGTTTCCAGACTCTCCATAAACCTGATATGGCTAAGGCCTCTGAGTATGAAAAGGTGATCAAGACCCGCTACACCAATGACGGCGCAACGCCTGTCTGGAATGGCAAGGACGATATCACCGATGCCGAGGGCACCGACTGGTGGGACGAGGTGATCAATAAGGTGGCTATGCAGCAGAACTACAACTTCAGCTTTGCTGGTGGCAACGACCGTCACACATATTCCGCATCTATCGGCTACTATCGCCAGAATTCGCAATACGACTACGGCGTATGGCAGAAGTTCACCGCCCGTTTCTCCAACGAGTGGAATTTCAATAAGGTCATGAAGGCTGGAATTGACATTACTCCCAAATATGAGCAGTGGGACGACACCCCAAGTCTCATGGGCGCCATCATGGCAATGGATCCAACCACGCCAGTCATGCGCGACGAGAGCGAGTGGACCAGCAACAAGTACTCCAACTATGCGCGTTCACATAACAACCAGGAGTACAACCCTGTGGCTAGCGTGGACCGTATGGACAGCGGCGCTTTTGAATATGGCGTCCTCGCTACTCCGTTTGTTGGCATCACTCCCATCGAGGGCCTCACAATCCGCTCTCAGTTCGGACTCAATGCTCGTTTCCGCGTGACTGACACTTACAATGTCGATTTCAAGATTGACAATCTCGAGCAGAACGCCAACAACAATGCTACTCGCAAGATGGAAAACTGGGCCGACTGGAACTGGACGAGCACCATCACATGGATGCATACCTTCGCCGAGAAGCACAACATCAATCTCATGGGTGGCTTCACGATGGAGCGTTTCCAAGACTATTGGGCAAGTGCTTATGCCGAGGATATCCCTTCCAACGATGAGACCCTTCGCTACCCGAGTGCTGGCACCAACAATATGAAGGCCTACGGCAAGGACTCCTTCTCGAGCCTTATCTCTTATCTCGCCCGCATCATGTATAACTACGACGAGCGTTATTACCTCACAGCTTCCGTCCGCGTCGATGGTAGCTCAAAGTTCCCCTCTGGCAATAAGTACGCCACCTTCCCGGCTGTCTCCGCCGCTTGGCGTCTCTCTGGAGAGCAGTTTATGCAAGATCAGGATATCTTCCAGGATATCAAGATCCGCGCAGGTTGGGGCCGCGTCGGTAACCAGAATATCGACAATTCTGCTTACGAGAGCTCTATCTCCAACACCGACTACGTCTTCAACGGCGAGCGTGTAACAGGCTCTACCGTAGGCTCTATCGGCAATAGCCAAGTTAAGTGGGAGACCGTTGAGGATTGGAATGTCGGTCTCGACCTCGCTCTTCTCGACAATCGCCTCAAGGTGACTGCCGACTACTATCAGAAGACCAGCCACGATATGCTTATGAAGAAGGAGAATCTCCTCATCCTTGGCTACCCGATGTGGAACGGTCAGATGTGGGAGAACATAGGTAAGATGGAGGCCAAAGGTTGGGAGCTCGGCATCAACTGGAGCGACGTGGCTGGCGAAGTTCATTACAGCGCAGGCGTCAACCTCAGCCAGACTCGCAACAAGGCAATAAAGCTTAATGGCGATTATCTCTACTCTGGCAGTTTCAATGGCGACTACATCATCCGCAACGAGGAAGGCCGACGCCTCAGCCAGTTCTACGGCTACGTTGCCGACGGCCTCTTCCAAAACGAGACCGAGGTCAAGAGTTATACCAATGAGTTCGGTACCGCAATGCAGCCCAATGCTCAGGCTGGTGATATCCGCTACGTCGACCTCAACCACGATGGCACTATCGACGAGAACGATAAGACCTACATCGGCGACCCGTATCCCGACCTCATGATTGGTGTCAACCTCGGCGTCGAGTGGAAGGGTATCGACTTTACGGCCAACTTCTACGGCACATGTGGCAACGATATCTTCAATAAGAACTTCGGTCGCTACAGCGGCGTCAACGGTCAGAATGTCTACGCCGGCACTCTCGAGAAAGCTTGGCATGGCGAGGGCACCAGCAACAGCATCCCCCGCCTCTCTGTCAACGACTCCAATATGAACTTCAAGCGCCCGAGCTCCATCTTCGTAGAGGACGGTTCTTATTTCCGCTGCAAGCTCCTCCAGCTCGGTTATACCTTGCCGCAGAGCATTTTCAACGACAAGCTCAAGGCGCGCATCTCTTTCTCGGCTCAAAACCCGTTCACCATTACTGGCTACTCGGGTGAGGATCCTGAGCAGGCTAGTATGGGCTCCAGCGTGACCGAGGCCGGCATCGACGACACTGGTTACCCCAACCCTCGTACCTTCCTCATCGGCATCAACCTTAACTTCTAATTAATCACGACATAAATATGAAACGATATATCCTTGCCGGAATGGCGGCCCTCGCTCTCGCCTCCTGCTCCGACTTCCTCGACGAACCCCTCCTCGGTTCGCAGGGCATGGACAACTACTTCGTCGATGAGTCTCAGTGCGCTAAGCAGCTCACCGGCTGTTACCAAAGTCTCGCTTACGACGACTGGTGGCAAATCTACAAGTTCTACGTCTGCGGTGATATGTGCACCGATGATGAGTGGATGGGCAACACTACTCAGGATCCCGGCGAGTACCGCGACGTGGCGCACTACACCGGCAATACCGTCAATGCTGGCAACTGCTGTCAGAACTTCTGGCAATATCGCTACAAGGGCATCCTCCAGTGCAATATCGCCATCGAGAAGATTCCCGCAGCCACTTTTGTGGACGAGAGCCTTCAGAAGCAGTACATTGCCGAGGCCAAGTTTATTCGCGCTTTCGAGTACTTCGACCTCGTCAAGAACTTTGGTGGTGTGCCAATGGTCATGGGGCTTTTGATGCCGAGTGAAGTTGACGGCATTACAAGAGCTAGCCTCTCCGAGTGCTATGCTCAGATTGAGACCGACCTTCTTG
>CAVGTO010000077.1:0-9700 GCA_963631865.1 Eggerthellaceae bacterium | reverse complement strand
TTGTATGTTTTTGGCCAAATATACTCTTTTTTCTTGTGATAGTAGGTGCGTTGTCAACTCGAATATCGCTTTATGCGCGGTATAAAAAATAAACGTCGGCGAGTTTCACAACTTGCCGACGTAAATCATTAAACCAAATAAAACTCTAAAACTATGAAAAATCACCTGACTGTAATTATACAAATACCGTGCCAACGGGTCGCAAATCGAGTCCTCGTTTTAAGTTTTTATTAGCTGATACGGTCGTTAACCTCTATTGCTTATATTGTAATCAGTCAACCCTTTTGCTATATTTGCAAAGGCGATCCATGATAGTCGGCAGTTAGCTATTATAAGTTCCCAATTCCGGAACTCACGCAAGCAACGCTTTGCTAACAGTTCACTGTAAATTGTGCACTGTGAACCGACATAAACCGTGGACCGTTAACTGAAAGCTGTTACTGATATGAAGTTTCCTATAGGCATCCAATCTTTCGAGTGCATCATAACCGATGGTTATGTTTACGTCGATAAGACTGACTTTGTGTATACCCTTGCTCATAGTGGCAAAATTTACTTTCTGAGCCGTCCGAGGCGGTTCGGCAAGAGCTTGCTTGTGTCTACGCTAGGCTGCTATTTCGAGGGTCGCAAGGACTTGTTCAAAGGACTCGCCATAGAGAAATTGGAAACGGAGTGGAAAAAGTACCCGGTTTTCCGTATCGACTTCAGCGATATAGATTATGATGAGCCTGATGCCCTAGCCCGAAACATTCTCAGCTATGTAAGGGATTGTGAGGATATGTATGGAGTAAAAGCTGACCCTGATTTGAGTCTCGGTGGACGTTTCGCAAAAGTCCTCGCGGCGGCGCACCGCCAGACTGGGTTGCGTTGCGTGGTCCTCGTTGATGAATATGACAAGCCTCTACTCGACGTTATGGGGTCAGAGCTTATTGTCAATTGCGGTGGCAATACATTGAAAGTTGAGGACCGAAATCGTGACGTCCTAAAAGCCTTCTACTCTACTTTCAAGAAAGCCGATGACGACCTACAATTTGTCTTCTTGACTGGCGTCACCAAGTTTGCGCAGGTCAGCGTGTTCAGTGGTCTCAACCAGCCGAAGGATATCAGTATGGATGACCAATATGATACTGTGTGTGGCATCACGGAAGAGGAAATAGACAAATATTTCTCTGAACCGGTGGGACGAATGGCGGTGGCAGAATGTTTGTCGGTAGACGAGACTCGTCAAATGCTTCGCAAAAGGTACGACGGCTACCATTTTAGCCGCCGTCTTATCGGTGTCTACAATCCTTTCAGTTTGCTGAATGCGTTGGATCAGTGCTTGGTTGATGATTATTGGTTCTCATCTGGCACTCCAACATACCTCATTCGTCTCCTCGAAGATTTTAATGAGGATATAGACAAACTGACCAGTGTGTATTATGACCGTTCGCAATTTGTTGATTATCGTGCCGACAAGGAAGTGCCGCTCCCTATGATTTTCCAGAGTGGTTACTTGACAATAAAGGATTACGACAAGATTGACAACACATTCCTCCTCGGTTATCCGAACGATGAAGTCCGACGCGGCTTCCTTGTTTTAGTGGCGAGCAACTATCTCAAAACAAAGGAGGAACCGCGTACTTGGGTTCAAAATGCGATGAAAAGTCTGCGCATCGGTGACCTTGAGACTTTCCGAACCAATATGACGTCCTTTCTCGCTAGTGTTCCCTATTCCGTCCGTCGTTCAAGCGAGGAGCACGAGATGGAGCGTTATTTCCACTTCACACTCTATCTCATCCTCCGAATTGCAAGTACATACGTCATCTACACCGAGAAGTGCCAAAGCCAAGGCCGGGTGGATTGTGTAATAGAGACCGACAAGTACATCTATATCTTCGAGTTCAAACTCGATGGCTCTGCCGACGAGGCCCTAAAGCAAATAGAGGATAAGGGCTACGCCAATGAGTATGCTTCTGACTCCCGCAAGCTCTTTAAAATCGGGTGCTCCTTCTCTTCCAAGACCGGCACTATCGGGGAGTGGAAAACGAAACCGATTGAAAAATAGCGTGTTCAGTGCCTTTTGAACAGTTTGTAGGCTTCAATCACATCTTCGACATCGTTGTCATAGAAACCGATGACGACATCAATATGGTCCATAAACTCATGGCCGAATAATTTTTTGCGGAATTATTTTTTACTGGCATTCCTGGATAATCTCGTCGAGAGCAACATCCACGGGCCACGTGATGCCTGTTGTTCCGCAAGTGTAGACCGCCGAGTGCAGCATTGTGTCCACGCTCAAGTCCAACGACGTAAGCAACGGGTTGCCTGCCACGTCGATGTCCCACAGAGTAGCTCCGCACCGCGTGAGGTCGAGACTGCTGATGTTGCAGCGCGAGCATTGGAACGTCCGCAGGTTATTAGCTCCGTACTCCTCATAGCTGCCCATAAGCACTTCACGAAGATTCGTGCATGCCATAATGCGCACATCGGTCAAGTGCTTTGCATTGCGGAGGTCGATGCTCTCTATGCCACATGCGTCGAGGTGCACCTCGCGAAGTGCGTCGAATGTGCTGAGGTCCAGGTTCTTCATGTTGATGCGCTCGATGCGCATGGTCTGGATGTTTACAAAGCTGCCAAGGCCGCTCATGTCCACAGTGTCCGTGCCTGCGTAGTTGACCAGGCCCGTGAGGTCGATGCCCGTATACGACGCCGTCTCATAGCCTTCGAGTACTCCGTCGCCGTTCTTATCGAAGCTGTTTATCAGGAATTTCTCGAGTGCCGCATCCGCAAAGCCTGCCAAGCTGGATATGGTGAGCGTCTTTTCGGCACTCATCTTGCCATAGGTTACTTTTATCGTCGTATGGCCATATTTGAGTGCCGTCACCAAACCTTGCTGGCTTACTGTAGCTACTGTAGTGTCAGAAGACGACCATACTATTTCCGCATCTGGGTATCCTGTGTTTGCCCGTTCGGGATATGCGTGAACGCTCACTTGTACGCTGTCGCCCGGGGCTATCTTCTCCGTCTCGGCCGTCAGGTAGATATGGTCGAGGCGGATGTCGCTCTTATCGCAAGCTGCGAATAGTGTTGCGACGATGGCAGTAACCAAAGCCACTGCGATTGCCGAGAAATGGAGTGTACGCATAGCTATCTCTTTTTTTTATTTCGGAGCCTTGACGTAGAGTACGGCGCCAATGATGCCGAATACGATGTTGGGCAACCACACGGCAAGCAGTGGCGGCATATTGCCATTTATGGCGAACGTCTGGCTCACCGTGAGGAAGAGTATATATACGAAACTGAGCACCAGGCCGATACCGATATACTTGCCCATGCCGCCGCGCGTCTTACGCGACGAGAGGCTCACGCCGATAAGTGTCAGGATGAACGAAGCGAATGGCGTGGCGCGGCGTTTGTAGAGCTCTATGGCAAACTCCTCGGTATTGCCTATGTTGCGCTCTTCGAGCTCGTTGATGTGCTCGGTGAGCTCGGCCGACGTCATCATCTCGTAACTCTTGCGCTCTTTCTTGAAGTCCGACGGGCGGATGTTGATGGTGCTGTCTATGGCTGCGCCTGAGGTTATAGTATGGTGGATGCCGTCTGGCGCAAAGTCCCACTGTCGGTAGTCGCGCAGATGCCATTTGTTGCTTATCGAGTCGTAGGTTATGGTGCGTGCGGAGAGACGACTTACCATCTTCTTTCCGTCGAATTTCTGTATGTCGAATCTGTCGCCGCTCTCTCGGAATGAGTAGTAACGACCCATGTAGACATATACGCCCGGCGAAATCTGCATGTGCATATCCGATAGTCCCGTCTCTTTCTTACTCTTTACGTATGTGTTCTCGAATTGGATACGTGTGCGGTTCGCAAGTGGGATGACGTAACTTGCCAAGATGAATGTTATTATGGCAATGATTGCCGCGCCAATGAAATAGGGGAACATCAGCCGCTTGAAACTGACTCCACTCGCGAGTATGGCTACAATCTCCGTCTGCCCCGCCATTTTCGACGTGAAGAATATCACGGCTATGAAGACCAGCAGTGGCGACAGCATATTCGCATAGTATGGACAGAGGTTCTTATAGTAGTCGAATATGATGGCGCTCAGCGGGGCGTGGCTATCCATAAAGTCATCCACTTTCTCAACAAGGTCGAACACGATGACTATGGCCAATATTATGACCACGATAAAGAAATACGTGCCGAGGAACTTCTTGACTATGTACTTATCGAGAATTTTCACCTTTCTGCTTCTTGAATTTGTTTGTTTTGCCGGTTCTGCCAGTTCTGAATTTTACTCCCTATCTTGAGAGCATCGTCCAACTTTGACTACCCGAGCTTAGATATTTTCTCTATCGCCTGCTCGTCTTTTATCGTTATCTCGCGGCCGTTCACCTCCACGATGCCTTCGTCGGCGAATGCGCTGAGGGTGCGGATGGCGTTGGCTGTCGTCATGTTGGATAGCGAGGCCAAGTCCTCTCTCGTCATGCTGATGTTTATCTTTCGCGAGCTGGCCGCATATCCGTATTTGTCGCGGAGGAAGAGCAACCCTTCCGCCAGTCGGCCGCGTATCTGCTTTTGCGATAGCGATACGCTGCGTAGGCGGCTGAGGCGTAGCTCTCGCGCGAGGCTCTTTATGACGTAGGCCGCAATCTCGGGGTTCTCGCGCATCATTTCCAGGACGTCTGCGCGGGGCACGATTATGAGTGTCGTCTCCTCTATGGTTTGAGTCGTGGCCGAATGGCGTTCTCCTGCCAGTGCGGCGCGGTAGCCAATCACGTCCATCGGGCCTGAGAGTTTCACTATCTGATCTCGTCCGCTTATGCCCTCTTGGGTCGTCTTTACTTTGCCGCTTACAATGTAGTATATCTTGTCGGCTTTTTCGCCAATGGTGTATACCTTGGTCGCTCGCGGCAATGTCTGCACCGTACACCGCTTCCGTAGCCTTGTCCGTTCGTCAGCCGTGAGGTAGCACAACGGCTCACGGCGCAACTGCAGTGCCGAGTCTATGTCTGTTGTCTGTTTCGGGGCGTTCATCGTCTCTCCAACAAAATAAAAAAAGTCACTCCTGTCCCACATCTAAGTGAACAGAAGCAACGCATGTGCCACTCCAAAACCTATGTATGTGCCTATGGCATAGCCAATAAGGCCAACGGCAATGCCTGGACCAATTACCGCCTTGTTGCCAAGTGCGCCTGCCATGACGGGCACGAAAGGTGGCGAGCAAAGCAAAGCTATAGACGTCACGAGTGTGGTGTCGGTGTCTATCCTGACAATGGCGCTGAGCACGACGTGCATCACGAGCGCGCCAAGTGTGGCCACTGTTATGAAGGCGAAAAAGTCCGGGTTGATGTCCTTGAACATCGAAGTGTTCACTTGTGCCGACACGGCAATGCTGAACACCAATATGAAGAACGTTCCGGCCTCGAATGTCCTCTTTATTTCCCTCACTCGCTTACGTGTGGCCGCAAGAACCGACAGTAAGGATATGGCCAGGATAAAGGCTGCTTGGAATACGTCCGCCTTGCTGCCGCAAGCTGCCACAATCGTCTTTGCCACAAAAGCCACGCCAGCACCGATAATCACGATGGCAATGGTGAGCCCCAATGCTCGGCCAAGATCTCTGAGGTTTTCCTCGCGGAAGAGTCCGTAAAAGAGCTCATTGCTGTGGTCTTCGAGGGCCGACTCGTCCCCTGTCTCCTTGTCTCCCTCGAAGGCGGGGAGAATAGGACTCAAAATCTTGCGCCCGAAGATGATTACAATGATAAGGTATATGGCCGATGCAAGTATCGAATAGCTATGGCTGAGCAAATATGTCTTGTCCGAGATGCCCAATGCCACCTTGAGCGATGCCTGATTTGCCGTGCCTCCTGTGTATAAGCCGGTTAGCATTCCGCCCACCTTGGCATTCTCGGGATCTCCGCCTCCAAAGAGGAAAAATCCTATGGCTATGGCAATGGCGCATCCCACAATGCCGCAAACCGTGGACTTGGCAAATTGAGGCGCCAAATGGACCCATGAGCGCACGTCCGACGAGAGCAACATAAGTGGTATTGCTATGGGTATGGATGCCGTTGCGACAAGTGTCAGCACTTCCTGGGCGCCATCAGGCAATATCCCCGTAAGACCAACGCCGCAGCCAATGATGTACGCTATTATTATCTCGCCGACTTTGCGCAGCAAGGTGCTGCGCCACGTTAACCACATCACGAGAAGTGGCGTGGCGAGGCAGAATAGTATTATCAGTGTGGTCTGCATCAGTGTGTTTGTCGTATGGGGGGGGCGACGCCCTGGCACGCTTTTTTGACATGTCGGGGCGTCGCGCTCTTTTAGTTCACTTTGTGGTTGTATGTTATGGTGCCGGTCTGGGTGGCCGGCTTAGACGGGTCTGCGTTGAATTTGGCTTTCAGTGCCGCCTGCTCGTCAGCTCGCCATGTCGGGGCATGCTGGATGGTTGTGCCCTTTGGCGTTACATGGGCGGACACTACTTTGCCCGACTTGTCAACTGTGATTTCTACAACCACCTTACCGGGTGTCTGTACGTTAACTGTCGGTACTGGCAGTGAGCCTACTAGGCTGCGGCCTGCGAGTGAGAAGGAGTTGCCGCCTCCATTGCCCGATCCGTTGCCTACACCGTTGCCCATACCGCCTGATGTCGCGCCACCTTGGCCAGAGCTGCCTGTGCCGTCGCCAGAGGTGCCTGTGCCATTGGTGTTGCCGAGTCCGCGGCCGATGGCACTGCTTGCTTTAGCTCTTGCCTCAGCCTGCGCTTTAGCCCTGGCTTCTGCTCTCGCTTTTGCCTCTGCCTCAGCTTTTGCTTTCGCCTCGGCTTCCGCCTTCGCCTTTGCTTCTGCGGCGGCTTTAGCCTTTGCTTCGGCTTCCGCTTTAGCCTTGGCCTCAGCCTCTGCTTTAGCCTTGGCGGCTGCCTCTTCTCGGGCCTTTATCTCGGCGTCGCGACGGGCTTTGGCTTCAGCCTCTGCTTTCTTTTTGGCCTCGGCTAGGGCTGCCGCCTCCTCGAAGTCCTGCGTGCTCGTGCTCTCGCCGTCGGCCTTGACGGCTTCTTGCTCAGCGGGCTGCGGCTCTGCGGGGGTGGGCTCGGCCGGTGCTGGCTCTTCCTCCGCCTCGTTTGTGGCTTCCGCCGGGGCTGGCTCAGCGCCTTCGTTGCCTGCGCCACCGCCTTCGTCGTAAGCGTAGTTGACGAGCAAGGCTTCCTCGCTCTCCTTCGTCGCTGTCATTTTTCCGTAGATCATGAGCAGGATCAGGATGACGTGGAATATTATGGTGCCCACCAGGCCGTGGCCTCTGTATCTGCGTTCAGAGTTGTTCTTCATCATTTGGCCCTCGTCGCCAGGATGAGTTTATACTTGTGCTTCTTCGCTATGTTCATCACCTTCACCACCTCGCGCATCGGGACGGTCTCGTCTACGTGGAGTGCGATATACGTCTCGGGCTGCTCACCTAGCTTGGCGGTGAGCGCGGACTCTAACTCGTCGTAGCTTACGCGCTTCGTCTCAATGTAATAGCGCAAGTCGGCCGTGATAGACACCGAGGTCTGTGGCTTGGCCGACGTCTGGTTCTTGCTTTGCGGCAAGACGAGCTTGAGCGCATTGGGATGCACGAGCGTGGACGTCAGCATGAAGAAGATGAGCAGGAGGAAGATAATGTCGGTCATCGACGACATGCTGAAGGCCGAGCTTACTTTCGATCCTCTTTTCAGTGCCATTTATGGTCCCTCCTTATTTTTGTTATGCAGTCGGATCGTTGAGCAGGTCCATAAACTCCATGGTGCGCGCCTCAAGAGTGGCCACTACGCGGTCCACGCGGCTCACAAGGTAGTTGTATGCAAAGTAGGCTATGATGCCCACGATGAGGCCGCCCACAGTGGTTACGAGTGCGGTATAAATGCCGCCTGCCAATGAACTTACTTCAATATTATTGCCTGCTGCTGCCATCTGGAAGAAGGCCTGTACCATACCGGTCACCGTGCCGAGGAAGCCAATCATAGGCGCTCCACCAGAGATTGATGCCAGCGATGCGAGGCCCTTCTCGAGGTTTGCCACCTCAATGTTGCCTGTGTTCTCGACTGTCGTCTGGATGTCGCTCAGTGGACGTCCGATGCGGCTGATGCCCTTAGCTACAAGGCGTGCCACAGGATTGTCGGTGCTCTCGCAAAGAGTCTTCGCGCTGTCGAGGTTGCCGCTGTGGATGTAATCTCTAATCTTATTCATAAAGTTCTTATCCTCCTTGAGCGCATTGCTGAGCGCGACGTAACGCTCGAAGAAGATATAGACGGCGTAGATAGACATTGCGAGCAGGACCCACATAATCCATCCGCCCGCAAAGAAGAGGTCAATGACGTTAAGAGTCTGCTCCTCCACTACTTCGCCGGCTGCGTCGGTCAGTACTTCGGCCTCTTGGCCAACTGCTTGTATCATATTTGTTTCTTGTGTTGAACTGTTATCGTTTTCGTAATCACAAATCTTCGCAAAATAAGCACTTTTTGCCGAATATTCCTACAGTTTGCCTCCGTGGCGGCAGCTCCTGCTCTTCCCTTTCGGCTCCGTTGCGACTCTCTTACGCAATTCTGCTTGCGTCCGTTTCCTCTCTTGCCTTTAATAATTGTGAACGGTATTTTCGCAATTGTAGGTCAGCGTAGTGGATATGCACAAATAAACCCGGGGTGATGTTTGTCACCTCGGGCTCTACGGCGCATTATATTAGTGTGTCTGGTTTTGTCTGTCGCCTATGCCGGCATTGGCGGTACGCTGTCGTCCGTGCTCTCTGGGAGCTCACTCAGCTTCTTGTTTTTGCTGGTGCACTTCTTGCAGATGCCATAGATGTAGAGTGAGTGGTGCGATACCTGGAATTGCTCCTGGTTCGCAGCCTGCTCGATAAGGCCGGAAATCTGGGTGTCCTGCACCTCCGACACCGATCCGCAAGCAAGGCATATAAGGTGGTCGTGGGGCTTGGCGTCGTATGCGCGCTCGTATTGCGCCTGGTTTTTGCCGAACTGGTGCTTAAAGACGAGGCGGCATTCCAAGAGCAGATCGATGGTGTTGTATAATGTGGCACGACTAACGCGGTAGTTCTTCTCTTTCATAAAAGAGTAGAGCTCCTCGATGTCGAAGTGACCTTGACGGCTGTATATCTCATCAAGAATGGCGAAACGCTCGGGCGTCTTGCGGTGTCCCTGGGCTTCGAGATATTTGGTGAACAGCTCTTTGACAGTTTCTCTGATGGGTTTCTTTTCCATGTTTTTTCTTTGCGTAAGCATAGATTAGATTGGTTAAAAATAGACATTTTTATCCATATCACGCAAATATATTTCGACTATTTTTGAATAATACTTCCTTCTCTTTTTAAACCAATTGATTATCACCGCTTTCAAATAACGTTAAATCGGTTGCGGGAGAAGCCGTTTTGCATAGATGTGCGCATTCCATTCTGCTTGCAGAGCTCATAACGTCACTCTCTATATGTGCGTGGTTATGGGTAATCTGCGCAATTTTTTCGTCCAAAATCATTCCGTCCATAACGCAGCCAAGTCTTGTTACATACGCCAAACATATGTTTCGTACAACCGCAACGGCATTTCGTACAAGTGCGTTATGGCGTCATATCTTTTTTTCGAGGACCTCCTTCAATATCATGTTGTCGAGAGCCAGCTCGGAGTACATCTTCTTGAGGCGTCGGTTCTCCTCCTCCAGCTCGTGGA
>CAVGTO010000076.1:0-9759 GCA_963631865.1 Eggerthellaceae bacterium | reverse complement strand
CGTCTTCGCAATGTTCATCGGTATGTTCGTTGGTACCTTCAGCTCCATGCTCCTCGCTACGCCTATCGCCTACGAGATTATGGTTCGCAAGAACAAGAACGCAAACGCATAATAGGCTTTTGCTCTTAAAGCGTCAGCCTGCCCTTTAACGAAGGGAATTGGCTTAGTCAATAAACAAAGCGGCTTCCACCTTTGATAGCGGGTGGAAGCCGCTTTTCTTTTTATATTTACAATTCCGTCCCCGCTATTTAGTCTTATTTTACCTAAATCTATCCCTCTTTTGTGTAATTTTGTAATGAATTAAAATAATGTCTCCTTTGCAACTTACTTGCATTGGGCGTTTTGTTACTTTGCCTTCGTAATCCGATAGTGGAAAGATATAAGGCAAGTTGCATCTCTTCCCTTCTCGGCTTAAGAGGATATACATGAGACTTTCTGAATTAAAGACAGGCGACAAGGCTGTCGTCGTTAAGGTTACGGGCCACGGCGGTTTCCGTAAGCGCATCGTAGAGATGGGCTTCATTCGTGGCAATATGGTTGAGGTGCTGCTCTCGGCTCCTCTGCGCGACCCTATCAAGTACCGTTTGATGGGCTATGAGATATCGCTTCGCCGTGATGAGGCCAGTATGATTGAGGTTATGACCCCAGCCGAGGCTGAAGCCCTCGAAAATAATGATAAGAGTCAAGCGCAAGACCAATCACCAATTGCCGTAGAGCACGATGATTGTGAACGTGTTCAGACTGACGAGGAGAAACTTCGTGAGGCTGCGCTACGCAAGAGACGTACGATAAACGTAGCCCTCGTCGGTAACCCCAATTGCGGAAAGACTTCCCTTTTTAATTTTGCTTCTGGTGCGCACGAGCGTGTGGGCAACTACTCTGGAGTGACAGTCGATGCAAAGGAAGGCCATGCCGCTTTCGAGGGCTACGAATTCAACCTTGTCGATCTCCCAGGCACGTATTCCCTCACGGCCTACAGTCCCGAGGAAATGTATGTCCGCAAGCAGATTGTCGAGAAGACACCTGATGTTATACTCAACGTCATAGACGCCAGCAACATAGAGCGCAATCTCTATCTCACTACCCAGCTCATCGATATGAACCTTCGTGTGGTTTGCGCACTCAATATGTACGATGAGCTTGAGAGCCGAGGAGATAAACTCGACCGTGCTAAACTCGGTCAGCTACTCGGCGTCCCTATGATTCCTACAGTCTTCAAGACTGGTGAGGGCGTAAAGACCCTTTTTCATGTCATCATCAACATGTATGAGGGTCTCGACTTCCTCGATGAGCATGGCGACATCAATCCGGAAGTTGCAAAGGACATCCGAAAGTGGCACGACAGCCTGGGCGACCAAAAGGAGGTTGGCGACCACGATGAGGATTTCGCGTCGGGCAACCACCCGCGCAATAACGTCGCCCGTCACATCCATGTCAATCATGGTCAGTACGTTGAGGCCGCAATATCAAGCGTCCAAGCGACACTCAAGGCCGACGAGCAAATACGCACTAAATACTCCACCCGTTATCTTTCCATCAAGCTTCTTGAGAACGACTCGGAGGTTGAGCGCATTGTCAAAGAGCTACCCAACCACGAGCTGATTTTGGCAGAGCGCGACAAGGCTGAGCAACAGGTCAAGGACGATCTCCATACCGACAGCGAGACCGCCATTATGGATGCCAAATATGGCTTCATAAGCGGTGCGCTTGCCGAGGCTGGCTATATTATGGGTGAGAAACTAGGGGCGTATAAGATTACGCATATTATAGATGCCCTTGTCACCCACCGAGTTTGGGGCTTTCCCTTCTTCTTCCTGCTACTGTTCCTTATGTTTGAGGTGACGTTTACCCTTGGCCAGTTCCCGATGGACTGGATTGAGGCCGGGGTCGAGTGGCTAGGTGAATGGCTTGGCGGACTTCTGCCTGAAGGTCCTGTGCGCGATATGATTATCGATGGCGCATTGGCCGGCGTCGGCTCGGTCATCGTCTTCTTACCGCAGATACTTATCCTCTATTTCTTTATCTCCCTTATGGAGGACTCGGGATACATGGCTCGTGCGGCTTTCATTATGGATAAGTTTATGCATAAGATGGGGCTCCACGGCAAGTCGTTCATCCCCCTAATTATGGGTTTCGGTTGCAACGTGCCGGCCGTCATGGCTACGCGTACCATCGAGAGCCGTCGTAGTCGATTGGTCACTATGCTCGTGCTGCCCTTTATGAGTTGCTCTGCCCGTCTGCCTATCTACATTATGATTGTCGGCACTTTCTTTGCCACCCGTTGGCAGGCTCCCGTCATTGTCTCAATCTATATTGTTGGCATTATTGTGGCCATTCTTCTCAGCCGTGTCTTCTGCCGTTTCTTTATGAAGGATGAGGATACGCCTTTCGTAATGGAGCTTCCACCCTTCCGTTTCCCGACGGCAAAGGCCATTGCACGCCATACGTGGGAGCGCGGTCGCCAGTATCTCAAGAAGATGGGTGGCATCATCCTTGTGGCTAGTATTATAGTTTGGGCTCTTGGCTATTTCCCTCATAATGAGGAACTCGACCGACAGGCTCAGCAGGAGCGGAGTTTCATTGGCCGCATAGGTCAGACTATCGAGCCCCTGTTTCGTCCGCAAGGTTTCTCGTGGAAGCAGGATGTCAGCATTATTGCTGGTGTCGGCGCTAAGGAGATTGTGGCTTCGACACTTGGCGTCCTCTATGCCGACGACGATAGTTTCGCCGACGACGATAATCTTGAGGCCGCACAGTCCGTCGGTGAGGAGCATGACAAGTATGCCGTTCTCCGCCAAAAGATGGAGGCCGACGGTATGACTCCCCTCAACGCCTACGCTTACCTCCTCTTCATCCTTCTCTACTTCCCTTGCCTCGCCACAGTTGCCGCTGTGAAGGGTGAGACGGGTTCGTGGAAATGGGCGCTCTTCCTTGCGGCCGAGACGACCCTCGTTGCTTGGGGCGTCTCAGCGGTCTTCTACCGAATAGGTCTACTCTTCTTATAAAGCTCAATCGCCATTCACCTAAAAAGGTGGGTGGCGATTTGCTTTTATGTGCTATAGTGCACTCTTCGCGGACTATATAACATACCTATTGTGAATAAAACTAAAAACCCAAAAACCGTTTTGCGTTTTTAAGTTTTCTCCATAAATTAGCGGGTGCAAACAAAAGACCAACCTCTGATTAATGGAACTCGATGAGAAGATTCTAAACTCTGCTGTAGACTTGTTCTTCGCCAAGGGCATTAAATCCGTCTCGATGGACGACGTCGCTCGCAGTGTCGGCATTTCCAAACGCACGTTATATGAGCATTACGACAGTAAGGATGCTCTGCTTGTGGCGTGTATAAACGAGATGCTGAGCAAGCGTACTACTGAGCTTTATAATATGACGGACGGATCAATATCTTTTATTGAATTTATTATACGCTCGGTCTACGATACCATCTCTTTTGCTCAGAACGTCACGCCTCAGTTCTTTGCCGATCTCGAGAAGTTTAATTACACTGTTGTGAAGGACTCCGTGATGCGAGGATTTGAGGAACTTCGTCAACGAACCGAGGCTCTCATCGAGAAGGGCAAGGCGGATGGCTTGCTGCGTAAGGAGGTGGATGCGAAACTCGTATCGTACGTCATAGTTGATGGCGACAAAGGCAAACTAAGGGCTTGCGTCGGTAAGTGCGGTTGGAGTAGCTCATACGTCTTCAAGCAAATGTGTTCCATATTTATCCGAGGAATGGCGACGGAGAAGGGTATTAAGCTTTTGGATGAATGCCTTGAGAAACTTAGCAAACAGTAAAGCAAAAAGATAGAAAACAAAAACACAAGATAGAACAATAAAAATGAATCTGAGATTTGCCACGTTGGCAGCCGCCATAGCAGTATGCATGGCCTGCCAAGCGCAAGAACAGACGGCAACGGCACAAAACACCGCTTCCGAGCAGGCTTCCGCAATGGCCGTGGACCTGCAAACCGCCATCGACAAGGCTCTGCAATACAACAAGCAGCTCAAGACAAGTTCGATGGACCGCGAGACCTACTATCAGAAAGTACGTGAGGCGCGTTCGCAAGGACTGCCGCAAGTTAGTGCCAGCCTGACCGGGACAACTTATTTCGGCAAGGAGATGGAGTTTAGCGGTATGGCTATTGAGATGGAAAACTCTCTCACCCTCGCCGCCACAGCTTCTTGGACTTTCTCGATGCAGCAAATCGCATCCGTCAAGGTGGCTAAGATTGCTCAGCGTCTCACTGAGCAGACCATCCGTCAGACGGAGCTCGACGTCAAGGCCAACGTCGCCGACACCTATTACGCCGTACTCGTTTACGAGCGTAATGTCGAGATTATCAAGGCCAACCTCGCCGACATGGAGGACATCGCTGCCCATACCCGTCACTGCTATGAGGCTGGCACAGTCGAGAAGACCGATGTTGACCAGATTGAAATCAATCTCTCTACTCTCAAGAATTCTCTTCTCTCCCTCAATCGTAGTCTCGAGAGCACCAAGCGTCTCCTCGTCCTCCAAATGGGCGTGGATATCAACACCAAGATTACCGTGGCTCAGTCTCTCGACCAGTTCCTCGCTGCCACCAATGCCGAGCTCAACACGGCAAGCTTCGATATCAATAAGAACGTCGAGTATCAGCAACTCCTCATTAACCGTGAGGTGACCGAGGAGACTGTCAAGATACGCAAGTTCGCCTATATCCCGACCCTTACGGCAAGCTACCAGTATTCCAACGCTTTCAAGGGCGGCTTTATGAACTTTGACCATGTCGGCAATCTGACCCTCACTATCCCAATCTTCAGCGGTTTCCAGCGCCATTCCCAACTCCAACAGGCTAAGATTGACGTGCGCAAGAATGAGACCAATATCGCCCTCTTGGAAGATAACCTCGCTCAGAACGCCGAGCAATACGCTTTCGACCTCCAGACCGCGCAGGATGCCTACGACCTCCAAAAGGAGAACCTCGAAGTGGCGCGCCGAGTACTCGATAATTACCGCAACAAGTACAACCAAGGCGCACTCTCAAGCCTCGACCTTACGCAGGCCAACACTAATTACTTGAGCGCCGAGAGCACTTACGCCAGCGCGGCTCTTGATCTCCTTATGGCTCAGACCAAGATCCTCAAGCTCTACAACTTACTCTAAGAAAAAACAACACAAGATATAAAATAACCGATGAAAAAGAGTTTTGCATGTCTGGCAATGGCCGTAGCCGCCATGCCCTTCATGACGTCGTGTGGCGAAAGCCAAGAGGCTCAAACTACTGAGGAGGAGAGTACCCTCGTCCGTGTCGATACCATCCGCACCGTCACTGTAGACCGTAAGATTGAGTATACTGCCAACCTTGAGGCAAACCAGGAAGTCTATTATGCCCCTACGCTCTCTGGCACCCGCATCAAGAAAATCAACGTAGAGGTGGGCGACCGCATCCACAAGGGGCAGGTCCTTGTCGAGATGGACTCCAACACCCTCACTCAGCAGGAACTTCAGCTCAAGAACATTGAGACCGAGTACAACCGCGCAGTAAAGCTCATGGAGACAGGTTCCATCAGCCAGCAAAACTACGATCAGGCTGTGACGAGCTATGAGGTGGCCAAGAAAGCCATTGAGACTCTCAAGGAGAACACCCGTCTCGTGGCTCCTTTCAATGGCGTGGTCACTGGCAAGTATATGGAGGAAGGCGAGCTCTATATGGGCGGAGCGTATGGTGGCGCAAGCAAGCCCTCTATCATCTCTATCGAGGAGGTCAACCCTATGAAGGCCATCGTTAATATATCAGAGAAGTATTACCTCGAGGTTAAGAAGGGAATGACTGTCAGCCTCAAGAGCGATGTCTATGGCGACCGCGAGTTCCCCGGCCGTGTCAATATCGTCTATCCGAGCATTGATTCAAAGACCCGTACTTTCTCTGTCGAGCTCCTTTTCGACAACTCTAAGGAGGAACTCCACTCGGGTATGTATGGCACAGTGACATTCTCCACTGGCAAAGCCGAGACCATGCTTGTCCAGAGTCTCGCCGTGCTCAAGGTCCAGGGCTCTAATGACCGCTATATCTTCCTTGCGAGGGATGGCCGCGCTAAGCGAGTTTCCGTCAAGATTCTCAACCGATATGATGACAAGGTCGAGGTCCAAGCTCTTGATGGCGAGATTAACGATGGCGACCTCATCGTAAGCACCGGCCAGGCTAAACTCGTCGATGGCCGCAAGCTCAACATCAAGGTGGATTAACCTGCGGATCTACAAAAGACAAGCCAATGGGGTAGGGCAAGTAGCTCTCGCCCTTTGGCAGACCGAGAACAAGAAAAACGGTGAACTAAAATGAGCATTTTTACAACTGCGGTAGAGAAGCCTATCTCGACCCTGATGGTCTTCGTGGCCGTCATCGTCATCGGCATCTACAGCTATATAAAGCTCCCTATAGACCAATACCCTAAGATGGACCCTCCGTACATCACGGTCATGGCCACTTACCCGGGAGCCAACGCAACGGATATTGAGCAAAACGTCACCAAGCAGCTCGAGGATCAGCTCAACTCGGTGGACGACCTCAAGGAGATGACCTCCACTTCTTATGAGAACCTGGGTGTCGTGACCCTAGAGTTCGAGTGGGGCATCGACCTCGATAATGCCAGCAACGATGTGCGCGACGCCGTGGATAAGGCTATGAATAACCTCCCCGACGATATCGACCGCCCGACGATTATGCGTATCTCGACATCTATGATGCCTACGCTCGTCTACGCTGTCACGGCCGAGCAGTCATATTCTGGCCTCTACAAGATTTTGGACGACAAGGTCATTATGAACCTCAACCGTGTGGACGGTGTGGCTTCGGCTTACGTCTCTGGTATCGCCGAGCGCGTTGTCTATGTTGACCTCGACCCCAATAAGCTCGACGCCTACAATCTTACCCTCAGTCAAGTCGGCAACGCTATCTATGCCGAGAACAAGGATGTCTCGGCAGGTAACGTCAAAGTCGGCATCGAAGACTATTCTCTCCGCATTGAGGGCGAGTTTGATGAGAGCGACGAGATTAAGGATATCTCGCTCGCTGTGGGCGACCGTACCATCAAACTCTCTGACATAGCAACCGTCCGCGACACGCTTAAGGATATCACTCTTGAGACTCAGGTCAACCGTCAGAATGGCGCCGTGCTACTCGTGACCAAGCAGTCCGACGCAAACGCCGTGGCTGTGGCTAGTGAGGCGCGCGCCGAGATTGAGAAGGCGGCCAAGTCCCTCCCCAGCGATATCAAGTTCACGATGATTACGGATAACTCCGACTTCATCATCAAAGCAATCGACAACCTTAAGGAGACTCTTTTCTACGCCCTCCTCTTCGTCGTCATTGTCGTCTTCGTCTTCCTGGGCCGTTGGCGCTCTACGTTCGTCATTGCGCTTACAATCCCTATCTCGCTTATCGTAGCCTTTATCTACCTCGCCGTGGCGGATGGCTCGTTGAATACCATCACACTTATGTCTCTCTCCATTGCCATCGGTATGGTCGTGGACGATGCCATTGTGGTGCTCGAGAACGTCACGAAGCACGTAGACCGTGGCTCGCGACCCAAGGAGGCCGCCAAGTATGGTACCAATGAGGTGTGGACCTCCGTCATAGTGACCACACTTGTCACCATCGCCGTCTTCTTCCCACTCACCATGATTCCTGGTATCATGGGTATCTTCTTCAAGCCTCTCGGCTGGATTATATGTATCTGCGTGAGCACGTCTACCCTTACTGCAATCTCGCTTACGCCTATGCTCTGCTCCAAGTTCCTCAAGCTCCGCGACAAGGAGGAGGATGAGAAGGACACCCGTTTCAGTTTCTACCGTTGGAGTCAGAGATGGCTTGAGAAGTTGGATGCCGGCTACGAGCGCATCATCCGTTGGGTGCTCGGCCATCGCGCCATCACCATCGTGTCGATGCTCTCCCTCTTCTTCCTCTCGCTCTTCCTTACCCCGTATCTCCATACCGAGTTCTTCCCGCAGAACGACCAGAACAACATCAACGTCTACGCCAAGATGCAGCAAGGTCAGCGAGTCGAGGTCACTAAGGCAATGGCAATGAAGGTCGACTCGGCCATCCGTGTCAAGATTCCTGAGGTCACTATCATCTCGGCATCTTATGGCTCTGAGGAGGAGGCTTCGTTCTCGTCCATGATGAGCACCACGGGCAACAACGTCTTCAATATGCGTCTGCGTACCGTCGATATGAAGGACCGCGACCGTTCTGTCTTCGTCATGGCGGATTCTATCCGTGCCATTATCAATACCTTCCCTGAGATTCTCGACTACGAGGTTACCACAGGTCAGAATGGTACTACGGGCAATACAGTGGACATTGAGATTTTCGGTCACGACTTCCCTGGTACCAGCCGTTTCGCTGCTGAGCTCAAGGATAGGCTCAAGAGCATCCCCGGTGCCGAGGATATCCTTATCAGCCGTGGCGATGACAAGACTGAGCTCCAAGTCTACCTCGATCGTGAGAAATTGGCCCGCCATGGCCTGACAACTTCTGGCGTCGGTGCGCTCATTCGTACTTATGTCTACGGCAACCGTAACTCCAAATTTAAGGAGGAGGGTGAGGAGTACGACATCATCGTCCGTCTTGAGGAGAAATACCGTTCTAAGATTGCCGACATCGAGAATATGCTCATCACCGACGGCTATGGCCAAAAGGTCCGTCTCAAGGAACTTGGCGACATCGTCGAGGGCTACAACCCGCCTTCTATCGAGCGCAAGAGTAAGCAGCGTATGCTCAAGGTGTCTGTGACCCCTGCCTCTGGCTATGCGATGGGCGATATCGCCGTCGCTTGCCAAAAGGTTATCGACACGATGGATGTCCCTTCGGAGTACTCTACCTACATTGGTGGCTCGTATGAGGATCAGCAAGAGTCGTTCGGCGCGCTTGGTTTGCTTGTCATCTTGTCTCTGCTTCTCGTCTACCTGGTTATGGCGGCCGAGTTCGAGAGCTTTGTGATGCCTGGCATCATCATGCTTGCCATCCCGTTCGCATTCACGGGCGTTATCCTCGCCCTCCTTATATGCAATGTGAACCTCTCTGTCGTGGCGGCTCTCGGTGCGATGATGCTTATCGGTATCGTTACAAAGAACGGTATCGTGCTCATCGACTACATCAACTTGATGCGTGAGCGTGGCGTCAACCTCTTCGATGCTATCGCGCTCTCTTGCCGCAGCCGTTTGCGCCCTGTGCTTATGACCTCTCTCACCACAATGCTCGGTATGCTTCCAATGGCACTCTCGACAAGTGAGGGCTCCGAGACTTGGCAGCCTATGGGTGTGGCCGTCATCGGCGGTATGGTCTTCTCGACCATCATTACTATGCTCATCGTCCCCGCCGTCTACGCTTCAGTAGATAAGAGCGGCAGCCGCGACAAGAAGAAGGATGACCGCAAGGAGTACCGCTTCATGGCGGATTTCGATCCCGAGCGCGACCTCCCCGCCAGCCGCCGCCAGCAGATTGGCGAGAGCAAGTAAGCTAAATACTGAATAAGATTGCGGGGACTCTCGCTCCCCAATAATGTAAGGAAGGGCAAGAGCACCCGCAATCTTTTAATTATCAAAGCACAATGAAAGCAGTATTCATAACATACAACCAGGCGCTAACCGAACGCTTGGATTACATCTTCGACCAGCTGAAGATTACGGGTTTCACCAAGTTCCCTCTCGTCTATGGCCGTGGCACTAATGGTGGCGAACCTCGTATGGCAAGTCACGCATGGCCAGAGATGAAC
>CAVGTO010000075.1:0-9779 GCA_963631865.1 Eggerthellaceae bacterium | reverse complement strand
GTCTCTTGGTGGATGATGTGCCTATGTCGCGCTTCGAGGAGTTCTACAATGTGGTTCGCAACATCTCGCCTGAGGAGATTCGTGATGCTGCTGCTCGTTGGTTCAATCCCGATGAGTATTGCATATCTTGCGTTGGGCGTATGTCTTAGCTCGGTTTTTGTAAGAACAAGTTTTGCTGCGTTTTTATTCCTTGTGCAGTAATAGTCGATAACGTTTCTTGAGTATGTCTATAATAAGAGTTTTGGGCATAACTTTCTTGCTTGCGCCGTTTGCGGTGTTTGCTTCGGCTCAGAATAATGTCAGTTTCAATCATCTGGCTCATTCTAAGTCGTTGAAGAAATATGATGCCGATTTCCTAAAGGCTACTGCCGATACCGTCATGGCTTATCAGTTTCCAAGTGGTGGTTGGCCCAAAAATCATCAGTGGCAGTCTTCGTCACCTACGGAAAAAGACATCGAGGAGCGTGCCGACGTGCGAAAAGCAATGGCAACAACTGGCATAGGCTCGACAATAGACAATGGTGCCACGACTGCCGAAATTCTCTTCCTTGCAAAGTTTTACAACATCACGGGTGACTCACGTTATGCAGAGTCTGTGCGCCGTGGTGTCTCATACCTCGTGGACATCCAATATGCCAACGGCGGTTGGCCTCAATTTTGGCCATCCCGTGGCGCTGGATATGATGGCGTGCCTCCTTATGCTGACCATATTACGTTCAACGATGATGCAATGGTAAACGTAATGCGTCTCTTGTCCGATGTCTTCAATCGTCGCAAACCTTTTGATTCTGACAACCTTATAGACGACTCTCTCGCCCAACGTTGCCGAACTGCTTTCGACAAGGGAGTACAATGCATTCTCGATTGCCAAATCCGCAAAGATGGCAAGTTGACTGTCTGGTGTCAGCAACATGACGAAAAGACTCTCGCGCCTGCAAAAGCCAGGGCTTATGAACTACCATCTTTTACGGCTCACGGTGAGACTGTCGGCATCCTTATGCTCCTTATGGATCTCCCAAATCCGTCTCAGGAAGTGCGACAATCAGTCTATTCCGCAATAGATTGGCTCAACTCTCATGCTTTGCATGGTGTGCAATTTGAATATTTCACCAATGCCGACGGCAAGCGGGATCGCCGAATTGTTCAGACCTCCGATACTACTGTTGTCAACTGGGCTCGCTACTACGACCTCGACACCGAAAAGCCTTACTACTGTGACCGTGACGGAATTAAGCGTTCCGAATTCAGTGAGGTTAGGTATGAGAGACGTAATGGCTATTCTTGGCTCGGCGATACGCCATTGACAGCGCTCAAGCGCTTTGCCGAATGGAGTAAGCAGAATCCTTTGTAAAATGAAACGTCTTCTCCCCTTCCTCTTTTGCGTTTTCATCCTCTTTGCATACACTTCGTGTGACGCAATTGAGGATCTCTCCGACTCTTCCATTCCTGAGACATCCGTATTTGAGCCCTTAAGCGCAGCGCGGGTGACTGCAATATCTATCCGTGAACCTCTATTTGCTCAGATGTACGCATCGATGAAGCATAGTGGTATCTATAACTCATCAGACGACTTCCGTCGATGGCACTCTTCCGTGACATACAGCGGCCTCTTTGAACTTTATAAGCTTGGCAGCGAATCTACCAATGAGTGCAAAGAACTTAAGCGGAAATTCAATGAAGAGTGGGAGGCCCATCCCGAGCTGCATCCTCTTTATGACTCTGTCTCGGATTATGTGGGAGAACAATGTGCTGAGTTCGCTAACGACACCTTTGGCGAGGAAGTTTCTCTCCTTAAATCTGCTCTGTCCGATGTCTGGGAGGCATTAAAAGGTGTATGGCGTGATATAGTGGGGTGATTGATATTCAAGATAAAAAGTCAGCGCTGACCTGCATTTGCAAGTCAGCGCTGACTTTTTGCTTAGTAACTCTGATGGTTGCTTACTTGGTAAGCTCGTCGGTGTCCATTGCGATCATAAGTTCCTCGTCGGTCGGGATGACGCAAACGGTGACCTTGCTGTTCGGGGTTGAGATGATGGCCTCTTCGCCCTGAATGGTCTTGTTCTTCTCGAGGTCGAGCTCGATGCCCATGAATTCAAGGCCACGGCATGCGGTGGCACGGCAGTCAACCTTGTTCTCGCCGACGCCGCCAGTGAAGAGGAGGATGTCTACGCCACCCATAGCTGCTGCGTAAGAGCCGATGTACTTGCGGACGCGGTAGTAATACATATCCTGAGCAAGGGCTGCACGCTTGTCGCCATTGTCGCGGGCTGCCTGAATCTCGCGCATGTCGCTGGTGGTGCCAGATATGCCGAGGAGGCCGGACTTCTTGTTCATCATGGTGTCAATCTCCTCAATGGTCATGTCGGTGTGGTGCATGAGGTAGGGGATGATCGCCGGATCGATGTCGCCGCAACGGGTACCCATCATAAGGCCCTCGAGAGGAGTGAGACCCATACTGGTATCTACGCACTTGCCGTCGACGATAGCGGAGATTGAACCACCGTTGCCAATGTGGCAGGTGATGATCTTCTTGCCGATGGGGCTGACGCCGAGGAATTCACATACGCGGCGCGATACGTACTTGTGGCTGGTGCCGTGGAAGCCGTAACGACGGATGCCATACTTCTCGTAGAGTTCGTAGGGCAGGGGGTACATGTATGCGTAGTCAGGCATCGTCTGGTGGAATGCCGTGTCGAAGACGCCTACTTGGGGAATGTTAGGAAGGATGGCCTTGACGGCGTTTACACCCTTGAGGTTTGCGGGATTGTGAAGAGGACCCATGTCTGAGCATGCCTCGAAGATGTCGAGGACCTCCTTGGTGAGGATGGAGCTCTTGGTAATCTTGTCGCCGCCGTGGAGCATGCGGTGACCTACAGCGTCGAGCTCGTTGAGGCTCTTGAGTACGCCGTAGTTGGGGTCGGTGAGCTTAGAGAAGATAATCTCAACGCCCTTGGTGTGCTCGGGGATGGGCATCTCCTCAATCTTCTTCTCGCCATTGGGCAATGAGAACTTGATGAATGCGCCGGGCATGCCAATCTTCTCGATGCCGCCATTGGCGACAACTTTCTTGGAGGTCATCTCGAACAGCTTGTACTTGATAGAGGAGCTGCCGCAGTTGAGGACCAGGATGTTCTTCATAGTGCTATCTTATTTTTTATTGCGGGCTTGTCTTTTTGCGGGCAAAGTCCGAGAATCTTTAAACGGAAAAAAGACAAGCGGCAACTTAGGCGGGCTTGCGCTCGTCGTTGCTGCCGCTTGTCATTTATTGTCGCATATGTGCGTAGGACTTACTTGTCCTGTGCCTGATTTGCAGTGATGGCAATCATCTTGACGATGTCGGAGACGGAGCAACCGCGCGAAAGGTCGTTGACAGGCTTTGCGATGCCCTGGAGGACGGGACCAATGGCCTCTGCGCCGCCAAGACGCTGAACGAGCTTGTAAGCGATGTTGCCAACCTCAAGAGAGGGGAAGATGAGAACATTGGCATGACCGGCAATCGTGCTGCCCGGAGCCTTCTTTGCTCCAACGCTGGGTACGAGGGCTGCGTCAGCCTGAAGCTCGCCATCAATCTGCATATCGGGAGCCATCTCCTTAGCGAGCTTGGTAGCCTCGACAACCTTGTCGACAACCTCAGCCTTAGCAGAGCCCTTGGTCGAGAAGCTCAGCATCGCGATGCGAGGCTCGAAACCACCGAGGACGCGGGCGGTCTTGCCTGTAGCTACTGCAATCTCAGCAAGCTGCGGAGCGGTGGTTACGGGGTTTACTGCACAGTCGGCGAATACCATAACGCCATTCTCGCCGTACTCCTTGGTCTGGAGGAACATCAAGAAAGCACCACTCACGACACTGATGCCGGGCTTGGTCTTGATGATTTGGAATGCGGGACGGAGGACGTTGCCGGTCGAGTTGTCGGCACCGCTGACCTCACCGTCGGCATCACCAGCCTTGATCATGAGGCAGCCGAGGTAGAGAGGATCCTCTGCAAGCTTCTCTGCCTGTTCAAGGGTCATACCCTTGTTCTTGCGGAGCTCATAGAGCAGGTTTGCGTACTCTGCCTTCTTGGCGTTGTTCTTGGGGTCAATGATGGTGGCCTTGTTGAGGTTCTTGAGGCCGAGCTTTGCAGCGTTAGCCTTCACGTTAGCCTCGCTGTCGATGAGGATAATGTCGGCAAATCCCTCTGCCAATACTTGATCGGCTGCGCAAAGCGTACGCTCTTCGTAACCCTCGGGGAGAACAATGCGCTGCTTGTTCTTAGCAGCATTCTCTTTCAGATTCTCAATGAAACCCATGATTATGTGTATGTTTTGTTTTCTTTATTGTTTAGGACTTTAGCGCAATACCTCTTACGCTGCGACCAAGCGCATTTTACGAAGTGACATCTGTACTTGTTTCGCTCCACAAAGTTAAAACAATCGTTTGCGCAAAACAAATTTGTATAGATTCTTTTTCCGCGGATCCGCATCACAATCGTCCAAAGTTCCGAAACTGTTATTTGTGTTTATTCTTAGGCCTTGTGCGGCTTTCGATGATTGGTGTAACAACGCCGTCCTTTGTCGTCTTGACAGATAACAGGTTGCCGCACTTATCATAGGTATAATTTACAATCTCTCCGTCGGGGTAAGTCATAGAGTTCTCCCGTCCCAGCTGTCGTAATCAGCTTCCCAAATGTACGTACGAATATCCGATTCCGCAAGGATTATCGACTTTACGGTCTTCACGACCTCGCCGAGTTTGCCATAATAGTACGCCTCGCCACCGCTGCCGTCCTCTGCAAGTTTTAGGCGGCATCGACCACCGACCTCACGGGCGGCCTTGTGCTGAGCAAGTACATAGGCGTGAAGAACGCGAGCGGCACGGTGGTCGCTGGAATGTCGGGAACATCGGCGGCCGTGAACAACACCCTCCCGATGATTTGGGCGGGAGCGAGCGCGAACACCGACGCGGCGATGCGGTCGGCTAAATTCCGTGTGCAGAACAGCGGGCACGTAGAGATGAATGACGTGGTGATAAGTCAAGGGACGAGCACCAAATATCTTAACATAGCGGATAACGCGATGTCTTTGGTCAACGGCTCATACAAAACTGTCGTCTCCTCAGAGAGCGTAGGAAGCATAGCGAAAGCCGTGGCTTCCACCGTCTCGACAACGACAAAGACCGTGGCGATCGGAACGAAGGCGAGCCTCGTGGGCGAGCAGGACGCGGGCGACATGACCAAGAGCGGTACTTACCACTTCTTTTCGCACGCCACGACCAACGCGGCCACCATTGACGAATGTGGACTATGCTATGATTTTCTTCTACGATTACGGAACATATTATATTTTAGGACAAAGGCATCCGCGTTCGGGGAAAATTCCCTAAATCGCGGGTGCTAAAAAACTAAAGATTATGATAAAACGTTTCGTTTTCGCCGCGCTCGCGGCACTCCCCGCCCTCTTCGCATTCTCCTCCTGCGATGATGACAGCGGCAAACTTCCCGACAATGCGTACATTTACATCAACGGCCAGGACAAGACGAGCAAGGCGCTCTCAAGTGAGGCTCTGACAGTCTCGGAAATTTGCCGCGGCGATAGTCTTGTGCTTTTGGAGCAGTACGCTGATGGCGGTTGCGGAAATGGAATATGTCCAATAGTGACCAACCCCAACGATTAGGGCAATAATGCCATTGACACGGTGAACAACCGAATATGTATACTTGCGAGGGAGGCAAATCTTGAGGGAAATCCTATGCTATACAAAGACAGCCGTTTCCTAATTCTCAATGGCCATAGCGACGGAATGGGCGCGTTTTGGGGACGATACTCTGGCCTACGTGCCACACGTCCAGCATAACGCGGCTGTTGACAAATTGAACGAGTTGTTCGTGGATAGGGAGAGCAATTGGACGGAGATTTACCAGATCTTCACTGAGGCTTTCATATTCGTGCCGTGCACTGCTGAGGAGTATCGGAAACTGAAAGCGGCGGGCCTGGAGTAACCTCCGAGCCACAGATAAGACAACCAGCGGGCGGCGTAAACGCGTCGTCCGTTTTTTGTGTACCATAGCGGTAAATTGTGGCTTCCTTGTGGCAATTCAATTTGCCGCGGTGCTTTTCCGTCCAGCTTCTGAAATGTGCAAAACGCTGATTTTCAGTTATTGAACCTTCCGATTTTAATTTGCTGGTAATTTGCCGAGGTGTGGCAAATTGTGGCTTTTCCTACTATTTTCGTGAGGTTATGAAAATGACACCCCCGCCGTTTTCCCCCTCTTTTCCGCCGCCGTTACACTTTTCCAAGGTTTTGGAGGACTGAAAACTACACTTTTCCCAAGGCATCCCGATATGCAATCAGCTGAGTAATTTTACTCAATTGATTGAGTATTGTCTCTAAAAAACACCAATTTTTTTACCTTTGCGTTCGCTCTCCATAATTCAGCAAATATACGTATATGAACTACATCAAGGTTCTAATAATATCTCTCGTAGCCTTGGCAACTCTTGGCGCCGATGCCCAAAGAGTGGTGTCCCTCCTCCCGTCGGCTACCTATACCGCTGCCCAAATTGGAGCTGACGCCAATATAATAGGTAGGACATCTTACTGCCCTCAACCTGCCGACGGTGCAAAGTCCAAAGTTGTCGGCGACGCTATGACGGTGAATGTCGAGGCCATAATGTCTCTTTCTCCAGATGTGGTTATTGTCTCTCCTTTTACGGCCGCAAATGTGGTGACTCGTCTAAAATCTCTTAAGATAAATATAGTCTCTCTTCCGACGCCTAAAGATTTTGATGAGATTTGTAATCAAGCAATTACAATAGGTGAATTGACAGGCCATAAAACACAGGCAGAGGTTCTCGTTGCTAAAGAGCGTGCTAATGTCGCCGCTATTGTCGCTTCTGTTAAGAATACGAACAACGCAGGTGTTTATTTCCAAATCGGAACGAAACCTATTTGGGGCGCCACGCCAGACTATTTTATAAATGACATTGCCGTCCATCTAGGCGCAAAGAATGTACTTAAGGTTGGCGAAGGTGCTTGCTCTCGCGAGTCTGTTCTCTCTCGCAAACCTGACCTTATTGTTATATCCTCTCTCGGTGGGCTTGGTGATGGTGAGGCTGCTCTCTGGCAAAAACTAACCAAAGCAAAGATTGTTTTGGTGGATGAGAATATTCTCTGTTGCCCTACTCCCGTCTTTTTTCGCACCGCATTGAGCGCTATTGTCGATGCTATTAATAAGTAATATCGAGTAACTTTGATTTCAGTGAGGCGAATAGTCCTGATAGTCGCGGTTGTGGCTCTCTTGTTTATCGCATGCTTCGTCTACTTGTCGGAAGGTCTAGATGATGTCGATGCCGAGATGGCCAGTGTCGTCGTTTCCAAGCTGCGTATGCCTCGTATGCTCTGCGCTCTTGGCGTGGGGACGTTGCTCTCTGTGGCGGGTGCGCTGATGCAGGGCGTTTTCCGAAATCCGCTCGTTGAACCTTACACTATGGGTATCTCTGGCGGTGCTGTCGTAGGTGTGGCCGTCGCTTTCGTTTCTGGTGCTGTGGCTGTTCTTGGAGGCGCAGGCGTTACTATCGGCGCTGCCCTCGGAGGCTTGCTATCGCTTGCCTTGGTGCTCGTTATGCGGCGAGCGGTGGGGGATGATACGGGGGCTATGCTTATGTGTGGCATTATGGTTAGTTTCGTCTCTTCTGCGGCAACCACTGTGATTCTTTCTGTCGCTTCTCGTGAGGATCTTAGCCAAGTTGTTTCTTGGACCGTCGGCTCTTTCGATGGCGTCGATAAGTCTATGGCGTGGGGCGTTGTGTGCGTGGCGGCTTTGGCTACCCTGTTGTCGCCTTTGGCTGGCAACGTTCTCAATGTGTTGGCTCTAGGCGATGACGAGGCTCGGTCGCTTGGCGTTTCGCCGTCCAATGCGGCTTTGACGTTCTTCGTCATTGCCACGTTGCTTGCGGCGGTGTCAGTCTCGGCTGCTGGCGTCGTGGCTTTCGTCGGTATGGCTGTGCCACATTTTGTGCGTCGGCTTTTGGGCGGTGATTACCGCGTGGTGTTGCCTGCCTGTGGCTTGGTAGGTGCACTCACTTTGGTTGTCTGCGACCTCGTGTCCAAAACTGTCATTTATCCCCGAGAATTGCCGGCCGGAGCCGTATGCGCTGTCTTAGGCGGAATTATGTTCGCTTATTTAACTGTCCGATGGAAGCGAATGAGTTGATTGTTGCGTCACTTTCCCATTTCTCGGGAGGCTATAGGGTGGGGGAGAAAGTCCTTTGCGACGTGTCTGTCTCTTTTTCTGCTGGTTCGCTTACTGCCGTTGTGGGCCCCAATGGAGCCGGTAAGAGTTCCCTTCTGCGAGCTTTGGCCTGTGCCTTGCCTTGGCATGGTGGCGATTATCATATAGGTGGCGCAAATGCGTATTCTCTAAGTGTGATGGCTGTGGCTCGCTCCGTGGCTCTTATGTCTGTGGCGCACATCGTGCCGTCTCTTACTGTTTTGCAATACGTCTTGTTAGGCAGGACGCCTCATCGTGGTTTACTCTCGCTCACTGATAGTGTGAATGATCGTATAATGGCTATCAATGTGTTGGCTATGTTTGGCATAGAAGGTCTCAAAGACAAGGAGATGCGAACCCTCAGCGATGGCCAACGCCAAATGGCAAGTCTGGCCCGTTCTATTGTCCAAGAGCCTCGTCTGCTGCTACTCGATGAGCCGACTTCCAATCTCGACCCTGCCAATGCCCAAAATATTCTCTCAAATATATTAAAGGTGGTGCACCAAAAGAAAATTGCAGCTGTGGCCGTGCTACACGATGTCAATGCCGCACTCCAATGGTCAGACCATGCTGTGATTATGAAAAATGGCTGCGTGAGTTGCTTTGGCGATACTCCAGAAATCCTCACCGCTGGCAATCTTTCGTCGGCTTTCAATGTGGATTTTTCATGCCAATCTGCACTCCTCCCGCAAAAAAATGTCAATTATTAGTAACGCCGATTTCATAAATACAAGCAAAAATCATAAATTTGCGCCCAATTAAGCGTAAAACACAAACACCACAATAAAAGACAGACATGTCAAAGGAGATTGAAGAAAAGCAAGTAAAAGCTACCGACGAGGGCTTTGCGCAGGTTCAAAATAGCCTCAACCGTTTCGAGCAGTTCTTTGAGGACTACCAGAAACCCATTGCCATCGGCTTCGTAGCACTCATCGTAATCTTCGCCCTCGGCTGGGTTTACAAGACCCAAGTCGTTGAGCCTAACAAGAAAGAGGCTCAGGCTCAAGTTTTTCAGGCTCAGTACTATTTCGAGGCTGATAGCTTCGCTCTCGCTCTCAATGGCGATGGCATCAACAGCGGTTTCCTCCAGATTATTGATGAGTTCTCTTCAACCCCTGCTGGTGAACTTGCTTGCTACTATGCAGGCGTTTGCTACCTCAACCTCGGTGAGTATGAGAATGCTAAGAAGTACCTCTCAGACTTCTCTTCCGACGATGGGATTCTCAACAGCTATGCCGTCGGTCTCATTGGTGACGCTGAGGTCGAGCTCGGCAACGATGAGGCGGCTGTCTCTCAGTTCAAGAAGGCTGTTGGTATGAAGAATAAGGTTACTGCTCCCGTTTTCCTCGAGAAGCTTGGTAATCTCTATGAGAAGCTCGGTAAGACCGATGAGGCTGTTGCTGCTTATCAGTCCATCAAGGACGAGTATCCTATGAGCCCCGTCGCTCAAGGTGTTGAGAAGTACATCAACGCCGTTAAGTAGTAATTACAGTTGTAATCCAATAAGTCAGACAAGGGCTGCCCTCTTATT
>CAVGTO010000074.1:0-10079 GCA_963631865.1 Eggerthellaceae bacterium | reverse complement strand
GAGACACGGCTATGCGTATACTTCATAGCGTTAGTCATAAGGTTACTAAGAACCTTTGTAACGCCCTCCTCATCGACCGTAGCACAGAAATCATCCGAAGGATATGATACAGAAAACTCTATATTGCGGAGCTTGAGTGTCGGCTCGAAACGGACAGCCACGGACTTCATAAGCTGTGCTATGCCGACAGATCGGAAATGAAGTTTATGGTTCTCCTGCTGAACCTTATTGAAGTCGAGAATTTGGTTGATAAGGTCGAGGAGGCGATGGGCGTTACGGTTTATGACGTCGAGAGTTGCCGTTACCGACTCTGAGCCTTTTACATGACTGCTTATCCTACCCCACTCTTCCATAAGGTTTTCGAGAGGACCTATGATGAGCGAGACAGGTGTGCGAATCTCATGCGAGATGGTAGTGAAGAAACGCAAGCGTGCGTCGCGCACCTCCTGATCTTTCTTGTCGCTCATGGCTTTAAGTTCCTCTCGATGCCGCTGTTCATTGCGAGAAATAAGTCGACGCACATAGATGTAGCAGATGGCTCCAATCAAAAGAACATAGAGGATGCGAGCCGGCCAAGACCAATAGAAAGGAGGGCGCACCTCGATGTTGAGGCACGCTTCTTGCGACGACCAAAGACCGTCGTTGTTCGTTGCCCTGACGCGGAACCTATACTCACCAGGCGGAATGTTGGTATAAGTGGCGGAAGTTGTCGCACCTACGTAATGCCAATTGCGGTCGAAACCCTCGAGAATGTAGGCATATTGGTTTTTCTCGGGCGAGACGTAGCTGAGGGCAGCATAATTGACGGTGAACATCACGTCGTCATGACTAAGAGTGATGTCGCCGCCCTGCCTAAGAGGATTTGGCATCTTGTCAGAGCCTGGTTTTAGTTCCTTATCGAGCAGACTTACGGAGGTCAGGAAAACGGGAGGCTCAGCTTTATTAACTTTGAGACGATGAGGACAGAAAGTAGCTATGCCATTGGTAAGGCCGAGCCATATTTGGCCATTTGAAGCCACATGGCAGGCATTAGGCTGAAACTGAAGATCTTGGAGACCATCGTGGCGATTAAAGACCTGAATATCACCATTGGGAGAATAACGGATCACCCCCTCTGGCGATGTGAGCCACAAGTCATCCTGATAGACAGTCATGCCGCTAAAGTCATGCTTCGGCACATCGATATTCACAATACGGAAAGAGCCAGTCTCGGGGACGAACTCACAGAGACCATTCTGAGTGGCGACATAGAGTTGCCCCGAAGAGCCAACACGGACACAATTAATCTGGCTGCTCGGGAAATAATCGGCACCCATAGAATCATCGAACAGGGACCACTCGCCCGATGCTGAGTATCGCCACAGACCACAACCTTGAGTTGCGAACCAGATATTCTCGTAGTCGTCCTCGACAATATCGACAGCCATACTGTTTAGATTGCGGACAACAGAGAATTGCCCATTGGACTCGTTGAAGAGATGGACGCTGTTCATCGACGTAGCCCACAGACGGCCACGCGTATCGCGCATTATGGCGTAGCAACTGGAGTTCGACGCACCCTCATCGAGCATATAATTAGTCATAGCTCCCGTCTTGACATTGAGGCGGATAAGTCCACAGCCATATGTACCGACCCAAAGAAAATCGCCATCGGGCAAAAGGCCATGGACATTGAGTTGCGACAATCTTTCTTGACCAGGATACGAAACGAAACGCCCAGCCTGGATGTCGTAACAATTGAGACCTCCATCGTCGGAAGCAATCCACATACGATGCCTATAGTCCTCGGCGAAACGGCTCACGATGCGGCCACGCAGACCACCGTCTGAAGCTTGAATAGGCGTAAAGCGCTGTCCTGCAGGCGAGAAATAAGAGACGCCATCGTAGAAAGAGCCGACCCAGAATCCGCCTTCGCTATCGGCCATAAGGCTATAGACAAAGCGGCGAGTGGCATCGGAAGCGACGCCATAGGGAGTATTGCGGCTCCACGAACCACTCTTGAGGTCGAAAGAAACAAGCCCCTCATCGCAACCGACAAGGACGCACGACTCGCCAACGGAACGCATGGCATGGATATGAGTTCCCACCCCATCTTCTTGCGGATTGAGCAGACGACGCACATCGCCATTGCCAGACACAGATACCAAGCCATCGGACCACGTGCCAAGCAAGATCTCGCCATCTTGAGCTTGCGCAACGCACATACCGCCCTCGCTAAGTCCATCGGGAATTTCCACAGCCTCAAACACATTGCGAGCTCGATTTAAGCGGAAAAAATTATCGCCAGAATGACGGGTAAGCACCCAAACCTGATTGGAGGCATCTATAAAGACCGTGGCCACAACGCCCTCCGTCTCTCTAAACTCGTAATGCTTTACAACTTCGGAATGAGAGAGATAGCAGAAGAGGCCATTATTCATAGTAGCCACCCAGACATTATCGTCGGCATCGACACTGAATGTGGTCACAAGACCTCGGATACTGTCATTGAGAGAATAGAAGAGTTCCGATCCGCTGTCGTAGACATATGCGCCGCTACTTGAGCCTACAAGCAGCCGACTGTCCCAGACGCACAACGCACTGACGTACTGGTCGTTCCCCTGAAGAGTGTTGACCATAAGTCGCGCATTTATGCCGTCATAGCGACACAGTCCGGCATCAGTTCCGAACCACACAAAGCCATCGGCATCCTGGACAATGGAGCGCACGGCGTTGGATGGCAGACCGTCCTCGGTGGTTATGTAGCGCCGCTCGTCGGCCACAGACATGGCGGACGAGAAGAGGAATATGGCGATGAGGAGGATATGTATCAGGCGGTTGGGCATATGTTACGAGGTAAATATTTTTCTAACGTTTGATGTCGTCCCAAGCGGGAGGCGTGACTCCAATAAGGTTGCGCACGAAGAAATCGAAACGCTTACGTTCTCCAAATTCCTCACCCATAGTATGATGGATACCAGGAACAACAACGAGTTCAAAGTCACGGCCAGCCTTGATGAGGGCATTGACAACCTGCATGGTACTGGATGGATCGACATTGTCATCGAGCTCACCTACGACGAGCATCAGCGGCCGACGGAGACGGTGGGCATTGTAGACATTACTGCACTCAACGTAACTGGAATCGATGGGATAGCTCATCCAAAGCTCATTCCACCAAATCTTATCCATTCGGTTGTCATGACAACCACACGAGCTGTAGGCAGCCTTATAGAAATCGCCATGGAGAAGCACTGCCGTAGTGCTCTCCTGTCCGCCCGCCGAAGCTCCGAAGATGCCGATACGGCTGGTATCCATATAGGCATATTTCTCGGCCGCCGCACGAATCCAAAGTTCACGATCGGGGAAACCCGCGTCCTTGAGGTTCTTATAGCAGACTTCCTCGAATTTCTTGCCTCTCCAAGCCGTACCCATAGCATCGAGTTGGACGACAATGAAACCGAGTTCGGCAAGAGATGTCATACTCCAGTTGTAGGAATAAAAGCTCTTGGGGGTGTAAGCATCGCCAGGGCCAGCGTAGATATACTCAATTATTGGATATTTCTTATTGGGGTCGAAATTGGTGGGGCGTTGGATAATACCCCACATATCCGTCTGACCATCACGGCCTTTGGCCACAAAGACTTCGGGAGCCACCCAACCAGCTTTTTGAAGTTTCGAGATGTCGGCCTTGGCTATCGTCTTAATCAGTTTGCCGTCCGTGGCACTGCGAAGAGTGGATACGGGAGCATCGGCAGGAGAAGAATAAGTATCGGCGATGTAGAGGTAGTCGCTACTGAAAGAGGCTGTGTGGTTGCCCGTCTCGGGAGTGAGCTCTGTAAAGTGGCGACCATCTATGCCTACCTTGTAGTAGTGGATATTATAAGGGTCCTCACCTTTGTTCACACCGCTTGCGGCAAAGAAAATATCACCCTTCTCCTCATCGACATTGAGCACCTCGCGGACGCACCATTCGCCTTTAGTCACTTGGCGGATAAGACGGCCAGTGGCGACATCGAAGAGATAGATATGATTCCAGTTGTCGCGTTCACTGGTCCAAAGGAGTTGCTTGCCGCCCTTGATAAACTGACGCCACATGCGGGCGTAATTGACAAACTTATCGGATTTCTCCTCTACGACGGTGCGGAGAGACCCCGTGGCGGCATCCATAGAGAGAACCCGATAAAGATGGTGGCCACGCTGGTTATACTCCATAGTGACCGACTTGCTGTCCTCAGCCCACCGAAGCCACTCAAGTTCATACTGATTCTCAATGGCGTGAGGGTCGGCTGCTACTTGTTTACCCGTCTGGAGGTCGATAATTGTCGGGAAATGCTGCGGCAGTTCGTCTCCTGGCTTGGCATACTCCTGCTTGTGGAGAATAGGCTGAAGTTGATCTTCGGGAGAGGACTCGACGTAATAGACGTATCGCTTCTCGACGGGGCGGCGACGGCAAACAAGAAGTTTAGAGCCGTCGGGGCTCCACTGGATGCGGTTGGAATAGTAGAGCGAGATTGTGCCATCCTGCGTAAGGACGCGCTTCGGGCCACGAGGATCCGTGGCAGAGCGGACGACTACATTATACCCCTCGATATAAGCAACTTGCTTGCCATCGGGCGAAGGGACGGGAGTAAGTTCTTGTTCCTCATCCACCTCCATCCAATGCGTTTCCTTTACACGGCCGAAGCAGGGTTCGGGAGCGGGAGGGGGCGTTTGCCCAAGGGCTTTAGCACGAGCCTCAAAAGTGTCGAAACTCATCTCCTCGCCATTCTCGGCATTGAGAGTCAAGAAACGGCGACCATCGGGAGTCATCACCTCGTAGGTCAAGATATGAGTCGAGTCTTTCCAATCGACATGTCGAGCCCAATTGAGGACGGAGTCGGAAGCAAAAGCACGGCGGACTTCGTAGGCACGGTTATAATCTACCAAGGTGCCTTGGGCGTGAGAGGTTACGGGGATTAAAGCCGCAAGGGCGAAGATGGACAGTATATGTTGTTTCATTGCTTTATTGTAGTGTGTCACAGAATTTTATTCACTCACCACCTTGACCTTATAAGGGAAAGTACGGGACGACGGGGCCATATCGTGGGTTGTTGGCGCGCCCATAACGAGGAGGTAAAGGGCTTTAAGTGGTTTATCATTGGGGGCGATGAATGTTATTTTGCCTTTAGGGGATTGGGCTGGCTGGCCGTAGATGGGCTCATCGTGGGTGGTCACGGCAACGAAAGCGTAGCGATGGCCTGCGGTCTTGTTTTTCTGCGCAAGAGAATGGAATTGAGCAGTCACTTTTTTGCCGGGAGCGGGGACGGATAGTTTTATGGCATTGAAGCCGTAATTCTCGGGCATATAAGCTGTGTCGGGAGACATCCAACCGTTGGCGAGGATATCCATAGGAGTGGAGAAAGTCAGAGCGTAGGGACGAGTCTCTTGGCGGGCATGGCGGAAATCGAAGTTAAGGAGATGCTGATAGCATAAGAACATATCGTCGCAGAACTGACTTTGGGACAAGCCATTATGGCGCATATAAGTCATTGCGGGGTCTTCACCCTCCTTGCCTTCGCGATAGAGGTCGGCAATAGAGGTAATGCCATATTTCTCGGCCCACCACTCAATGACGTAAGGAGAGTGGTAGATATTATCGAGATGCAGGAAGCCTTTGTGGGTTAGCTTCCTAAAGGCCTCAAAATGATAATTTTCATCAGTCAGCCAATCAGGATTGACAAGCCAGAGCATCCATTGGGAAGTCATCTCGAAGAAGCCGCTGCCACCCCAAGCTTCGCCTGTCTTATCGGCCATAATCTGAAGTTGGAAACTATGGCCAAGCTCGTGGGCAAGGCAATTGAGTTTTTTGTCCTGAATACGAAGAGGTGACACCCAGAGGGCGCCAATAAAATCGTCGTAAGTGCCACCATAGGCCGTACCCTCGAGTGAATAGTCAATCATGACCATCATCTTATACTTGTCGGCAATGCTGCCAGGAAGGGTAAACTTAAGCGAATCGCGGAAAAAGCGGTAGAACGACTCAAGACGGACTTGCAGATTGCCTAGGTCGAAAGACATCTTATGGCCATCGAGCTCGGGAGCCGAATATGGATCGAAGCCGAAATCGCGTTGCCAAAAGTATACTATGTTCTCCGTCTGAGCGCTATGGCTCCATGACCAATGAGATTGCGTGTTATTGAAATCGACAGACTTGAGCGTATCCGGGATGAAAATCTGCTTTTGCTGAGCCGAGGCTAAGATTGGCAGCAGAAGCATTATGAGGGTAAGATAAATGTGTTTCATAAGATAAATGTGGTGTACGCTCTTAGGATATGCGAAAATAAGAAAAACCCCGCAAAGGAAACAAGGCTCAAGAGCCAAGCGCCTTTGCGGGGAACAAAATCAAGATAATCAGAAATTCATGCTGATTTCAACTACGGCCTTGTAAATCGTACCGCCATAGTTGTAGACAAAGGTGGGCTTGATGACGTAAGTCACACCTTGCTCAGAGCCACCGGGGACGTGACCAATGGTGAGCGAGTAGGCGCCAGAAGTGTACTCGAAGTAGATGGGCGACGAGCCCCAAGAGCTGCCAGTACCATCTTTCTCAATCCAGAAGCCAATTCCATTGGCACTGTATGCGTAAGAGATTGTGCCATCGGGGTTGGTGATACCCACAGCAACCTGACCCTCAGAAGGAGTCCAAGAAGCATCGGCAGCATAGGCCGCGGAAGCTGTAGCGGCATCGAGGGTTGCGCTGGCAATCTCAGCTGGCTGGAGCTTGAGAGCCTGAGCAATCTTGGCCATAACGCCCTCGCTGAGAAGGTTGTAGGTCTTGAGGCCGTAGCTTGTAGAGGTATAGTCGAGATCAGCAGAGAGAGAGATGGTCACGTCATATGGGTCACCAGCCTCAAGTTCGACATTGCCGAGGAGGTCAGAGCCAGAGAATTTGACGGTGTAAGGCCACTGCTCGTCGTCGCTCATATCGTCGTCCCACTCATGACGGTTGTATGTATCGGGAGCGCCAAGGACGCAGAGGTAGAGGCTCTCTGTGTTAGCAGGAACGCTGATAGAAGCCGTGCCACTCTTGCCGGCCTGCATCTCGGAGTACTCACTAGTGCCGTCGGCCTTAACAGCCACAAAGCCAAAGCGGAAACCGTATGCGGTATTGCTCTGCTTGTTGTAGGTAGTAGTGGTGCTCTTCTGGTTGCCATCGCCATCGATGATGGAGCCCGGATCGGCAGAAGCGAGGGCGGAACCTGGCTCAAGGCCTGTGAGTTCGGCAGTTACAGTAGTGCCGGCAGCAGGGACGTTGAGCGGGATGAGGTTGAAGCCCGTAGTGCCAGGGCAGTTCTCGTAAGAGATTTGGTAGCCGGCATCGGTCTTGTAGAGCTTGGTGGAGTAGTTGGTAGCATTAGGATTGCTGCCGAGATACTCGTGAACGGCATCGAAATCGTAGTTGGCACAATGCGATGCGTACTCATACATATCGGACCAGAGGGTGTTGAGGTCGCCATTGCAGTAGAGACGGGTGTAGGTCTCGATGGGGTCCTCGGGATATTTGCTCTCCTTCCAGATCTTGGCGTAAGCGTTGAGGCCCTGCTTCTGGGTGAAGTAGTACTGGAACCAGTAGCTGGCGTAACGCTGCCATTCGTGATTGAAGTGACGATGGTGGTTAGAGAGCCAAACCTGGACATTGGCATCCTGAGTGAAGGCCTCTTCGGGATAATCTTGGAAGCTCTGCCACTGAGCGCACTGTTCCCAATAGGCGCATCCGCCAGCACCATTCTCACCAAAGCCGTAACGGAAACCGACGGGGAGGATGTCGCCATCGTAAGCAGCCTCGCCCGTATAGAGTTTATCGGCGGAGACTTGGTATTGGAAAGAGTGACCAATCTCGTGACCAATGGTCGAGCCAACGGGTTTGCAGGTTGACGGGTTGACCCAGAGGGCACCGATAACGTCATCATAACCAGAGCCAGTAGCAAGCCACTCAGTCTGATAGAGCAGGTAGATCTGCATCTTATAGTTGTCGAGCACAGACTTGCCCTCACCGAGGGTGGCCATGCCGAGATTTGTAACGTTGGTCTTGAAGAAAGCCTCGGCCTTCTCCAGGAGGTCGTCCACATCCACGCGGAGAGCCTCGGGGACAGTCTCGGCATTAGGATCGTCTCCAAAGCCAGGCTCCCAGAACACAAAGAAGTGCTCACTCTGCTTCATGCGCCACCAAGACCACTTGGCATCCGAACGAAGCATGCCCTCAGCACCTTTTTGGAAACCCTCGTTGCTGGAGCTAGGAATGATATACTTATCGTAGTCCTTGATAGTAGAGGCATCCATAATGTGGGCAGCGTTGGGGTTACCCTCCTGAGTTACAGTGATGGTAATGACCTTCTCGCCACACTTGATGGTCACGGTAGCAGAACGCTCAGAATCCTCATCATTCTCGGTGAGGAGGAAAGGCATCTTGACTTCACCAGCCTCGCCTGAGGGAACAGTTATAGTAATCCAACTTGTTGTCTTAGAGACAGAAGCAGTCCAATCGGCAGTGGCGTGGAAAGAGATGGAGGACTCCACCTCGTCCCAAGCAACGGACTTGGTAAGCTGCGAGCCGTCGGCCGAGATGTCGTAGACAATCACCTCATCGTCCTCGTCACAGGCAGTGAAAAAGACAGGGGTAGTAGCCAAGATAGCTCCAAGAGCACCATTGGCGGCAATTTTCAGAATACTCTTCATAGGCGACAATTATTGGAGAGTTGCGGTAATGACAAACTCAACGAACTTGCTATTGTCAGACTTGCTGACGTAGACAAAATGGATCTTGTAGACAGAAGAAGCGATGCCGGTGTAGCGACCGATATTGAAGCCGCCATCGAATGTCTCGACGTAGTAGACTGGACCGTCAGCCCAAGCCATAGGCACACCATTTGCATCGCACCAGTAACCGATGCCGTTTGCGGTATAAGTATAGTCAGTCAGCCAATTACCGTCGGCATCGACCATATACATGGCAATGTCACCCTCGGCGTCCTGGACAGTCTTGTTGAACTCGGAAGCAGTAATGCCGAAGCAAGCCTCGATAGCAGCAGAGACGGTTGCGTCTGTGAAGTTAATCGGGGTATAGCTATAGTCGGCAGACTCAAGAGAAACGGCAGTGATGACAGTGCCTGGGTCGGAGACAGCGAACGCAATAGTGAAACGGACGTACTTGTCGTAGTCGCGGCCATTAACGATGGCGAAACCGACGCTGACAGAGAAAGAGATGCCAGCTGCTGACTCTGCGGGGACGTTGACCACAAGAGCCTTGTTGGCCGCATCGAGAGTAACGTAGCCCGCCTGGTCTTTATCGGAAATCAAACCTGAGGCATCGTAGCCCCAGCCATTGGTAATGTTCTGAGCGGCCTTGTTCCAGCAGCCACGGGAAGTATTGATGTTATAGAAGACGATGCTGCTGTCGGCAACACCAGCAAGCATATCGTCGACCGTCATGCCGAGTTTGCTTTGGATGGTGGAGGCGTAGTCCTTGAGGCTGTAGGTCTTAGCGGCCACGTGGCCTTTGCGGAACTCGGACTTGATGTTGATGGTGGCATCGACATCGGTGCGGAGATAAGGGGCCTCGTCATCGCCGTAGACGTGTTTGCTTACGGCTTCAGTGGGGTCGTCGTCGTTGCAAGCCGTGAAACCCGTGGTAAGGGCGAGGGCTGCTATGGCGTATAATATCTTGTTCATAATGAATTGCGTGTATGTTTTTGCAGTTGACGTGAGGGAGAATATTGTTTCTTTTTTGAGTATTCCGCCGATGCCCGGGAGATGAATAGAACCCGAGCATCGGAGCGGAACTCAAACCAATATAAACCTTCGACCAAACATTAATGCCAAATAGATAAGAGACTTAGCAGACTCTCTTAGTAGCCTGGGTTCTGGACAAGATTGATGTTGCCGTCCATAGCGGACTTCGGGATGGGGAAGATATCCTGATGACGGTCGGAGGTAGCATCTTTGCAGAACCAGCTCTTGCCGTTCCAGACGTTGAGGTTGGAGCCGTTGATCTTGAAGCGGATGAGGTCGTCGCGACGGTGAGCCTCGCAGACAAACTCGCGGGCCAACTCATCGAGGAG
>CAVGTO010000073.1:0-10106 GCA_963631865.1 Eggerthellaceae bacterium | reverse complement strand
GGTCGTGGTAGTTGACTACGTTTGTGCGGATGGCTACGAATATTGTGGCTTCGTCGGCTCCGTTAATGGCAATCTTATTCGCATCATATGATACGTCTCCGCCTTTTGCCTCGGCTGTCATTGTGGCGGCTACGTTTACTTTGCCTTCCGTGCCTTCGTGGGATGGAGTATGGCATGTTATGTATGGCGTGCCGTCAATGCCCGTGGCAATGTCAGACAGTTGGGATGTCAAATGGGCGTTTATGCTTATCTGGCCTGGTTTGTCGGCTGTGAGGTGCACCATTACGGTGTTTGAGCCGAGTGGCGCGATGTATTCGCGGGTGTAGGTTACGTTGCCTATTTTATAGCTTGCTCGGGCGTAGGCTGAGTCAATGTTTAGTTCGCGACGGTAATCCGTGGCGTTGGTTACGGTGGTGACTGTCTCTATTTCGAGGTAGCCAAAGGGAAGGTATGACATGCCGTGGTTGGTCTGACTGAGGACGTGCGCATTGGCAATGTCTTGAGCCTCTTTATATTTTCCATTAGCAAGGAGTTCCCTTATATGTGGCATCCATTGGCGGGCGTCGGGATTGGCATTTGTGTTTGGCCCGCCTGCCCATATGGTCTCTTCGTTGAGTTGTATCTTCTCGTTGCCTGGCGTGCCGAATATCATTGCGCCGAGGCGACCGTTGCCTATCGGCAGGGCTTCGTTCCAGCACGAGGCGGGACTTTCGTAGGTCAGTACGTGGCGTGTCTGGGCTGCGGACGATATGGTCGCCATTGCCAATGCGGCAACCAAGACAGCTGTGCTTCTTATTGTCATTATACTGCTTTGGTGTTTTAAACTCTACGAATGTAGTCAAAATGGCGCACTAAACAAAATGCCATAAAAAAGTCAAGCGGAGAAGAGACTCGTAAAGAAACCTCTCCTCCGCCTGGCGGATGGATTTAAAATCTCAAGCTGCTAAAGCTCGAAGAATATTACCAGATGACGATGCGATCCTCGGGTGCGAGGAACATCTGATCACCCTCCTTGACGTCGAAGTTCTGATAGAAGAAGTCGAGCAGAGGAAGCTGACCATTGACGCGGAGACGACCAGTCGAGTGGGGGTCAGTCATAACCTGCTGGATGAGAGCATCCTTGCGGATGGCGCCTGCCCAAATGCGGGAGTAACCGAGAATGAATCGCTGCTCAGCGGTCTGACCGTCGATAGGCGCAGGCTCTGCCTTGCCGTTGAGGGTGTTGCGGAATGCCTGGTGAGCAATGTTGAGGCCACCGAGGTCGGCGATATTCTCGCCGAGGGTGAGGCGACCGTTGCCCTTGAGGCTGTCGATGACTACGAGGTTGGAGAAGTAGTCAGCGAGGCGGGTTGTTGCGGCGTCGAACTTGGTGCGATCCTCATCAGTCCACCAGCTCTTGAGGTTGCCGTCCTTGTCGAACTGGCTACCCTGGTCGTCGAAGCCGTGGGTCATCTCGTGGCCGATGACTACGCCAATGGCGCCGTAGTTGACGGCGTCGTCGCCATCAGCATAGAAGAAAGGTGGCTGGAGAATAGCGGCGGGGAAGACGATCTCGTTGCCTTCGGGATTGTAGTATGCGTTGACGGTCTGAGGGGTCATGTACCACTCGTCTTTGTCGACGGGCTGGCCAATCTTTGCCATGTCCTCGGTGTTCTCGGCCTCGCTGACTGCTATGAGGTTCTCAGCAAAGGTCTTGGTTGTGTCGATGTCGAAGTGATACTCCTTCCACTTGTCGGGGTAACCAACCTTTACGCTGATGGCGGCGAGCTTGTCCTTGGCCTGAGCCTTGGTGCTGTCGCTCATCCATGCGAGGTTCTCGATGCGCTGACCGAAAGCGATGCGAAGTTGCTCGATAAGCTCCTGCATACGCTGCTTTGCACTCTCGGGGAAATATTTCTGTACGAAGAGCTTACCGAGTTCCTCTCCCATGCAGCCCTCGACGGTGCCAAGAGTGCGCTTCCAAAGAGGTCGCATCTCCTCGACGCCACTGAGCTTACGGCTGTAGAAGTCGAAAGTGATGGCGTAGAGATCGCTGGAGAGGCAGTTGCTGAAGCCCATGACGGTCTTGACGGTCAGGTAGTCTGCCACGGTAGCTTTCTTCTCTGCCTTTACGATGCCGAAAACCTTGCTGAAGAACTTAGGCTGGCTGAGGTTGATGGCCCTGATGTTTGCAGTGTCGGCGCCAACGGTAGCGAAGTAGGTGTTCCAGTCGAAGCCAGGGGCCTTTGCCTCGAAAGATGCAAGGTCAACCTTGTTGGCGATGGCCTGCGGGTCGCGGTTCTCGACCTTGGTGTTCATCTCAGCTGCGAGTTTCTTCTCGAAAGCGTAGATGGCCTCGGCGCGTTCTGCCGCATTGCTCTCATCGGCTACGCCAGAGATTACGAGAATCTTGGCAACCATATCCTTATAGCCATTGACGATGTCCTGTCCATGCTCGCTCTCGTCGAAGTAATAGTCGCGGTCGGGGAGGCCGATGCCTGCCTGCCATACCTGCGAGATGTTCATAGAGCTGTTCTCATAGTCAGGAGTGCTGCCAAACGAGAAGAACGGGCTGCTGATGAAGCGGTGCATCGTGCCGATGAGGGTGGCGAAGCCTTTGGCGTCAGCGTAGTCGGCTGTCTGTGCGTTGTCAATGTACTGCTTGATGGGGGTGAGCCCCTCTGCGTCGCGGCGGGCAGTGTCCATACCGAGCTTATAGAGGTCGCCAATCTTCTGGGCGGGAGTGCCCTTCGCGGCGTTGGACTTCTGCGCCTCCTCTACAATCTCATGGAGCCTGTCTACGCTCTGCTCGTAGAGCATGTCGAAGGCGCCATAGCGTGCGCGGTCACCCGGAATGGGGTGCTGGGCAATCCAACCACCGTTGGTGTACTGGTAGAAGTCGTCCGCCAGGCGGACGGTGGTGTCGCAGTCAGCCTCGGTGAAATGGGCTACGCCATCACCATTGGCACCTTTCTCCGTCGGTGAGCAACCAACTACGGAAGTGGCTGCAACACCAAGGATCAACATCTTTTTGGTGTTCATTTGATCTTCGTTTATGTTCAAGTGTTTTCTTTCCATCGTAAGTCCTGTAGTGCATATGCCATTGGGCCTTGATAAGTGTGTATGCCACAGAGGAGGCAAATCTCAAAAGGTATATCCGCCTTTTTTATGCATTACAAATAGCGAAATTAGTGCTTTCTGTCTCTTATGGACGGCTTCTTTGTGTAATATTTCTTAAATCGGATACGATTCGAGAGAATTTTATGCAATGCACGTTGCATTTGCCGTCGAAATCAAACAGCAATAGTTGTGTAAATCTACGCAATCCGCGCCATTCCGTGGACTGAATAAAGAAGGCATAAACGGCGAGATACGCAAAAAAGTAGTAAATTCGCGCCCGAAATGAATACGCATCGACTGACCTCGGCCGTCTTCCTGGCCCCAATCTTTGCTGCGGCAATGCTCGCTTCGTGTAATAACGATGACGACGTCCAGCTCTCCTACCAGCATACCGTGCAAGTAGGACTCTACTCGATGCACACTCACAACGACACGACACTATCCGAAGTCCAGGTCTATGGCGTTGGCCGTGAGGACTCTCTGCTCTACGATGTCTCCTCCACCGGCAGCCTCTATCTCAATATGCGTCTCGCGCATGACACCACCGAGTTCGTCTTCCGCACCCAGACTCTTGAGGACGACCTCTTCTTCCGTTACCACAAGCAGCTTGTGCCAGTTTCCGGTACCGCCGGAATAGCCATGGAGATTACGCTGGACTCCATTGGTTACACTTCCACTTTTATAGATTCCGTAGCCATAGTCTACAATAAAGTCAAATACAACGAGAGCCGTGAGAATGTGCAAATCTTCGTCTATTAGTCTCTTCGCGGCTGCGTTGCTCTCTCTGTCCTTCCTCTGCCCTACAGAGATGGCGGCTCAGGTCTCCAACAGTAGTTCGAGCTCGTCGTCACAGACAACACAAAGTTCTGGCGATGATGAGGTTGAGGTGCGCAAAGAGCCTCGTTTCGAGGTCGTCAAGGACCAAGGGCTCTCGCTCGGCATCGACATTGCGCCTTTCATTATGAGGCTTATCAAGGATGAGCGTACGGGTTTTGCCTTTATTGGCAGGTATGGCATCAAGAATCGGTGGTTCGCAAATGCCGAGGTCGGTTTCGAGCACATCAAGTATAATACTGACGACTACAATTATAAGTCCAACGGTACGTTTATCCGCGTCGGCGTAGACTACGATATTTTCAATTCTGAGGATTTCCCGTTCAACGATAACATCTTCGTAGGTCTCCGTTACGCATACGCTTGGCAGACCCATGAGAGCGACCATTTTACCATTGTCGATAGCTATTGGGGCGATTACTCGGGCAGCGTCAGCAGTTCGGCCGTCAACTCCCATTCGATTGATGTCGTGGGCGGAATACGTTGCGAGGTCCTCCGTAATTTCTATATGGGTTGGACTCTCCGCTGCCGTTTCCTCTTGGCTTCGGCTCATTCGGACGACCTTAAGCCCTATGCTATTGCTGGCTATGGCAAATACGACAATAACGTGGCCTTTGGCTTTACGTATACCCTTGAGTATCAGATACCTTTTAATAAATTAGGCAAGAAACGATGAAAAAGGCTTGCGTCTTTTGCGCTTCGAGCGAGAAAGCTTCGCCGTATTATATGGCCGAGGCTCGCCAACTTGGTGAACGTCTTGTCGCCGAGGGGTGGGGCGTCGTCTATGGCGGCGGTGGCACTGGCCTCATGGGTGCAGTGGCAGACGGCGCTCTCGATTGTGGTGGCTCAGTTACGGGTGTCATTCCCCATTTTATGGTCGAAGTCGAGTGGCAGCACAAAGGTGTGGCGGATATGCGTCATACCGATGACATGTCCGAGCGTAAGCAGATGATGATACGCCTCTCGGATGCCATTATCGTACTCCCTGGCAGCACCGGCACTATGGATGAGCTCTTCGAGGCTGCGTCCGACAAGAAGCTCGGTCTTCACCAGAAGCCAATAGTCATCCTCAATTCCCGAGGTTTCTTCGACCATACTTTTGCTCAACTTAAGCTGATGGTTGACGAGAACCTTATGACAAGTCGCCACCTCGACGTTATAACCGAGGCCAAGACTATCGATGACGTTATCGCGGCAATCAACGCTCCCGCTGCCGAGCCCATCAAGCTCACTGATGCTCAGGTAAGGAAATAAACGCATTTCTCAGACAAACGACGCAATAAGCCAAGACTCGCGACGTTATAGACAATGGCACGAACAACCCAAGATATCGGTACTCAGCAAGTGACGACGGTGGCGAAAGCTCCCGCCGCGCCACGCCGCGCAAAGCAATTGCGCCAAGTTGAGGCCCCGTCTGCCGTGTCTCACTCCGATTCCGTCTACCTCTTTGCCCGCGACACTACTTTTGCTCAGATATGTGAGCCAGAGCAGGATTTTGCTCTTTCTCTCCATCGCTCAAGTCTGCAAAAGGCCTATGCGGCTGAGGTGGTTCGCCAGGACAGTCTGTGCTCGGAAACCGATACATTGGGCCTATCTGCGCAGTGTGGTGAGTCTGCCACTCTAATTGAGCCGACTCCACGCGGTGAGACTCCTCTCAATCCCTATTCGGGGGCGGCTGTGTTGTCTTTCCTTTTCGTCGTGGCCGTGCTTAGTGTCATCCGCTTCTCGGGACGTACGTTCTTGCAGGATTTGTTCGGCTTCCTTGGCGGCTCTATTGGGTGGAAGAGACTCGAGCAGTCACAGGCTTCGCGCAAGGGATTGCTCTTCTTCTTGCTCAATTGCGTCTACGTCCTTATGCTTTCCATTGTCATAGTGGAGGCTGTTGTGGCCTTGGGGGCTGGATTGCTCTCTGGCTCTGCTGTTTACTATGCTGTAGGAGTCGTTGCGGCTGCCATTGTGGCATATTATTTTCTTCGCTTGCTCTCCGACTCCGTCATAGGTTTCGCCTTCCGCACCGAGGCGCGGCTTCGGACTCTCACGCTCTACAGGCGTTCCGCTCGTTCGATTATTGGTATTCTGCTTTCGCCTTGCGCTCTGCTGATGCCTTTCGTCTCGAACTACGGATGCGTTTGTTTAACTCTTTATTCCGGATTTGTAATAATCGCTGTCACATTGCTTCGCATTGGTAAGACAATGCGAATAAATCTGACCGATTTGCCTACAATTCTTTACTTCATTTTGTACCTTTGCATCGTCGAAGCGACACCCATCATCTGCATCACCAAGATGGCAGACATACTCTTCGACATCAAGTTATAATAGTGTAGCAACTAATTAATAAACAAATAGTTTCTCCCCAAACCTTTGCCCCGAGCCGTCACGTGTTGGCGGCAAGCCTCGGCTCCCAATATGGCCATTGTCGCTTTGGAGGGCTCATAAAGTCGAACTACAGAAAATTTCTACCGCATTGAAAGTACAGAAAATTCTCGTGTCGCAGCCTACGCCGACTGACCCCAAGTCCCCCTACTTCGAGATTGCGCAGAGTGACGGTCTCACGTTCGATTTCCGTTCGTTCGTGGAGATTGAGGGTCTTGACACAAAGACTTTTCGCAAGCAGCGAGTCGACATCCTTGCCTATACGGCCATCGTCTTCACTACCAAGACGGCTGTCGACCATTTCTTCGCCCTCTGCAAGGAGCTCCGTGTGGCTATCCCCGAGATGATGAAATATTTCTGCATCTCGGAGTCCATAGCCGTCTATTTGCAGAAATACATCGTCTATCGCAAGCGCAAAGTCTTCCATGGCGTCAGCAAGTTCCCCGAGCTCGTTGATATCATGAAGAAGCACAAGGACGAGAAGTATCTCGTGCCGCAGCCCGATTCTTATCGCCCGGATATCCCTCTCCTTATGGACAAGGCAAAGCTCACCTACAAAATCGCAACTTTCTATCGCACCGTGAGCGCCGACATCAAGGACCTCGATATCAAGAGCTACGATATGATTGCTCTCTTCAGCCCGGCCAACATCACCTCCCTCAAGGAGAATTTCCCGGATTATGAGCAGGGTCAGCAGCTTATTGCCGCTTTCGGTCCCCTCACCTGCAAGGCCGTGACCGACGCGGGTCTCCGTCTCGACATCCAAGTGCCGACCCCCGAGGCTCCTTCGATGACTACGGCAATCGACCTCTACGTCAAGAACAACAAGTAAGTCCTCATCCGTGCGCCTGAGTGCGCAAAGAGTTGACTCTCCAAAACATCGCAGCGGGCGGAGAACATAGTGAAATATGTTCTCCGCCCGCTGTGTTTGTCTTGTCGTCTCAATTGTTGCTGTACCAAGAATAGGTAGTTAACCTTTCAAAATACTAACCAAGATTTGCTAACGGAAAAGGCGTCTGGGCTTCCGTCGAAATTGAAGCCCAGACGCCAATAAAAATCTAAAATTCAGTGCTTAATAAGCGGTGGCTTACTTAATGACGAACCTGCCACTGGCTGTGTTGCCTTGGATCTTGTCATTGTACATAAGTCGTGCGTCGACAGCCGGGGAGTAGTAGTCGCCTACGTAGGTTGCGCTTAGTGTCACCTCGAAAGTTGTCTTTTCCAAGCCACTGAGATTGTCGACGTATGCATATACGCGGTCGTCGCGAGTATCTGTATTGCTGATCTTGCAATTGTTTGTATCGTACTTCGTGTCGACACCCGAAATCTCAACGCCGGCAGGGACAATGAACGAGATGGCTACATTCTCATAATCTTCTTCCGTCGGGTTCATTACTGAGATTTGCACCTTGAACGTGTCTCCCGCTTTTGCCGATGCTGGCATGCCGGACATGGTCACTTGCAAGCCGCTGGCGTTCGCTGGCACTGCCGATTGGGATGCTCGCTCCTCTGTGGTCATCATGATGTAAAGGTCACCCGTGCCTGTGTTGGTAATCTTGGCTGTATGGTTTTTCCCTTCGGTGAGAGTCTTTGTCCAAGCCATTTTACCCGTCGAGATATTCTCTGTCGTTCCTCCGTCAATGGTGACGTTAGCCTTGGTTTTGAAACTTTGACTGCTGTTCTTTGCGAACTGATGCCATGCCATTATGGAAAGACCAGTCTCGTAGGTCGACATCCAGTAGTTATCGCCTACCAAATTCTTACGAATCTGCTCAGCTACGGTCTTCGCATTTGAGTCGCCCGTGCGGCAGTCTACAATCAGCCTAGTCGGTTTGTCTGAGTATTGCGCGCCTTTGTATGCGAGGTCCTTTGCTACGCTCTTCGTACCAAGGCATGCATAAGCTGCGGCTAGCCAGTTGTAGGCTTCGAGGACTTTAGATTTATAGTATGTGTCTTTAGTCTGAGCCTCGATGCTTGGCAACAGCTCTTTCAGTCTGTTCATTGCGCCTGATTCCGGCAAGTTAGCATTCGCAAGGGCGTAGAGGGCGAAGGCTACGTCGCGCGCCTCGCTAGTGGATTTTCCGTTCCATGTGCGTACCTCTTTCCTAAGGTAGGATTGGAGGGCCGACTTGACGCTGGTCTCTACGTAGTAGCCTTTGGTCTCGGCCTCGGTGTAGAATAGGTATACGTAAGCCGACCAATGGAGTGTCGGGACGCTGCTTCCTTCCCAGTATGCAACACCACCGCTAGACGTGGCGTGCCTAGACAGTTTGCTGATGCCCGACTTGATGTTGCTCTCTATCTCTTTCTGCAGCTCTTTGGTTATGTCGGAGAACTCACTGAGGTAGAGTTGAGCTAAGATTTTGGATGTCGTCTGCTCTGCGCAACCATGGGGATAACGTATTAGCGCATTGACTCTGCCGCTGAGGTTCAGTGGCTTTTGGGTTGAAAGTTCCAGCATAGTGCTGCCGACTGTGCTTGTCGGATCAAACTTGTATGCCTTGGATGACCAAGACGAGCCTGGTTTTATCTCAACTTCTTCTGTATGCGCTACTGCTGTCACCTCCTTGCGGACCTTGAGCTTAGTCGTGTAATTAGCCGATTCGCCCTTTGCCGAGCACGTGAAGCTTACCGTTGCCTCGCCCTCGGCATTGCCAGCCTCAATTTCGAAGGGTACAACCATGCATGTCGCCGAGTTGATGGTCACAGTCTTCTTGCTGCTGCCGATGACTTTGACTCCATCTTTCACATTGACGGAAACAGTGACGTTGCCCATTGCCTTATCTGTGAAGACTGAGGCGGAGATTGACGACTTGTCGCCGATGCCAATCTGGCGTGGCATAGTGCCCAGCATCATAAGAGGTTTGGTCACTTTGACGCTCTTCTCAGCCTCGCCAACAGCTGAGCCGTCGGAAGCTACAACCATCACGCGGACGCGGCCCGTGTAGTTGGGCACGTCGATGTTGTGTGTCTTCTGCTCGCTCTTTTCGATAGAGAACGGGCCGTCGAAGTAGACCATAGGAGTGAAGCGGTTGACGATGGCTTTGTTGGCATTGAAGAGTGATTCGTCACCTCCGATGCTGAACATTTGTTCAATCTTACCGCCATATGCTCCGGCAACGAGACTGTACATATCCCACATTCTGATACCAAGAGCTTCTGTGGCATTGAATGTATCCCAAGGCCTGGGAGTCTTGAAATGAGTGAGGTCCAGCAGGCCTTCGTCCACAACAGCAAGCGTGTATGCCATTGGGCGGCCAGATTTCTCGCTTACTGTTACGCTCATTTTTTGCTCTGGTCGCACTTCTTCCTTGGCTGTCAGTTGCGGATAGAGGTGGCTTGCTGTCGAGGATACCTTTGCTCGGACAATGCCATAGAGGCGCAATGGAGTGTCGTTCTTCGAATTGGCATATGGCTGTACTAGGCTCACAATAGCGTAGACGTTGGGGCGCATCTCGTCTGTTGCAAGAGCGGAGACGCTAGTCTTGCTTGATCCGCAATTTACAAGTTGTGAGCTCAATATAGTCGTGCCGCGGCATATGTTGACAATGGCTTTCGCCCCCTTGGAAGAGGGAAACGATACTTTGATGGAGTCGCCTACACTATATTCCTCCTTGTCGGTGGAGACGTATAGTTTTGTGGCGGAGTCATATTCCGTGTCGTTCCTGTTGGTCATCTCTGGCCAATCGAAATAAGCGAGAGTGCCAGTGGAGTGACCTTTCTCAATGTCCGATACCTCAATCAGATAGACGCCCCAAGAGTTGCGGTCTACGTTGTGCGTGAAAGTGGCAGTGCCA
>CAVGTO010000072.1:0-10200 GCA_963631865.1 Eggerthellaceae bacterium | reverse complement strand
CAAGATTCAGAGTAGTTGTAAGAGCACCAATCATAACCCCTTTTAGGCACAGTCTCGCCCCAAGCGAAATACCAGCCGTAGTCGATATTTTCCGTAGCACCCACGTTGCGGTCAGCCCAAAGCGTCCCGCTGGGAAGACCAAGGTCAACCGCTACGCCAGGGACAACCTTTAAAGAGTCGGATTCCGCAGCGTTGGCAGCTTCATGGTTGCCACTACTACCGCATGATGTGAAGACGAACGCGATTGCAGCGACTGCGGCAGCCGCAACCATGGCTGCCAGATTTGTTTTCTTCATAGTTAAATTAATTGTGACATTAGTCTTGGAGCACTCAATGAATCAACTTTTCAAGCATACCATGCCCTCCTCTTAACATCAATAACAGGGGCTGACGGATCTTGCCGTTGAAAGTCAATACATCTATGTGCTCCTAAAAAGGCACCGGTAACGAGATAAGTTGATTGCTGTTGTTGATAACAGCACCACAAAGTTAAAAAAAACATAAAATACGACGCATTTTTATATTAAAAGTCAAAATGAAATTTCACAAACGAAGCCGAGCCGCACACCCCAAACTCTTGGGATGTGCGGCTCGATAACTTGTTATGTTTAAGTAGGCTAAAATAGGTCAGATTATCCCTATTCGAAGTTTACTGCAAGTTTACAATGAATTTAGAATGAGTATTCTAGCCCTGTAGTTCCCACCGCCAAAAAGGCAAGACCTCGATGCTGCCGAACTCGTCTTTAATCTCATCAGACTCATCGAACGTGATGATTATCCGTCGTTTGCAACTCAGAACCTTTGGCAGTTTACGTAAGGCTTCCACCTCACGGACAAAAGTATCGGACGATTTTGTGACGCTGTAAGACACCTGAATGGCCAACTCATCCCAAGTAGAGCATCTCATCCCAACCGGGCCCAGACTCTAGCATCTCCTGCATTTTTTGGTAGAGCATAAACGATTTGCCAGCTCGGCGCACGCCCATCAAGACTCGCCTCGGGAAGTCATCGCTTGGCAACTTGCGCCGAGTGATAGCATAGCCGGCTATGCTACGTTGGTTGGATACCATTATCTGTTTGAGAGTGAGCTTGTCTATCATAATTCAAAATTCAACTTTGAAAAACAAACCATATCTTCAAAGTGTCACTTTGAAAAATTGAACCATTTTTCAAAATGGCAGTTTGAAGATGGCGCAGTAGAGCCAAACAAAACGAACCGCACGCCCCAAAATTGGGTGTATAAAAAATGCAAGCCGCACTCCCAACTACAAAACATTGCGGAGAGCGCAGTGAATGTTGTCTTTTTCATTGTCTTGAATTACGTGGCCATATGAATTGGTAGAACGGATTTGGGCATATACGGGCATTGTGGAGAATATTATCCCAAGGTGGATTTACGTTTGTTTTAGTTTGTGGTATAATTTACCAATCAGATTTATATACATAGGAAATAATTCCACAATACATAACTTTGCCAGTACAAAAACAGAGAAATAAAAATATTGGCAATGTTAACCAACGTATTGGGCTACCCCAGAATGGGAGCGCATCGCGAGCTCAAGAAAGCCATCGAGTCGTTTTGGAAAGGCGACATCGACGCAACGGCTCTGCGACAAGTGACACGACAAATAAAGCGCGAGAACTGGCAGATGATGAAGGCAGCCGGCATCGACCTCATACCGTCGAACGACTTCTCGCTCTACGACCACATCCTCGACATGACGATGACCGTAGGGGCCATACCGCACCGCTACGACAACCTGCGCGGCGACAAACTTAACCTTTACTTCGCCATGGCCCACGGATTGCAGAGCAACGGCAACGACGTTATAGCCATGGAGATGACTAAGTGGTTCGACACCAACTACCACTACATAGTGCCCGAGTTCACAACCGACACCACCTTCGAGCTCTACGACAACAAGCCAGCCCGAGACTATAAGGAGGCCCTCGAGGCGGGCGTCAAGACCAAGCCCGTAATTGTCGGTCCCGCATCTTACCTCATCATGGGCAAAGCGAAAGAGAAAGACGTGAGCCTCAGCGCATTGGCGAAAAAACTGCTGCCCGTGTATGCTGAAATTCTCAACTCGCTGGCACAGTTAGGGGCGGAATGGATCCAGATAGATGAACCATGCCTGGTGCGCGACCTCACGGAGAGCGAAGTGGCACTCTACAAGCAGTGCTACGACTACCTCGGCAGCCGCAATCCACTGAAAACCATTATAGCCACGTATTTTGACGGGCTGTACGACAACTCGGCATTGGCGGCAAGCCTGGGCGAGGCATTCTTGCACGTGGACCTGGTAGCCGCCCCAGCACAATATGACGACGTACTGGCCGCCCTGCCCGAAAATGTGGGCCTCAGCATCGGCATAGTAGAGGGACGCAACATATGGAAGAACGACTTCGACAAGTCTCTCGAACTAATTGCAAAAGCAGTAGAGCAACTTGGCAAAGAGCGCGTGATGCTCTCAACGAGTTGCTCGCTCCTCCACAGCCCCGTAGACCTCGCCAACGAGAAGAATGAGCAGAGCCTGCCGGCAGCCGTAAAGCGATGGATGGCCTTCGCACGCCAGAAAGTGGACGAGTTAAGAGTATTGGCCGACATATCCAATGGCGGTGCGAGCAAGAGCGCATTGGCAGCCCTCGATGAGAACCGCCGCGATATGGCGGACAAACGCACATCGCCACACATCCACCGCGACGACGTGAAGCGCCGCGTGGCAAGCATTACGGAGGCCGACAAGAGCCGCAAGAGCCCATATTCCGTACGCAGCGTGGCACAGCGCGCAAAGTTGCAGTTGCCTACACTGCCCACCACAACCATCGGATCTTTCCCACAGACACCTGAAATTCGCCAATGGCGCAGCCGATTCCGCAAGGGAGAGGTCACGCGCGAGCAATATGACGAGTTCCTGCGCAACGAGACGGCAAAGTGCATCCGCACGCAAGAGGAGTTGGGACTGGACGTATTGGTACACGGCGAGTTTGAGCGCAACGACATGGTGGAGTATTTCGGTGAGCAGCTGGATGGCTTCGCATTTACGCAAAACGGATGGGTGCAGAGCTACGGGTCGCGATGCGTAAAGCCGCCCGTAATCTACGGCGACGTTGCCCGTCCGCGCCCTATGACGGTTGACTGGATTACTTTTGCGCAGAGCCAGACCAGGAAGCCTATGAAGGGTATGATCACTGGTCCCGTGACAATCCAGAAATGGAGTTTCGTGCGCAACGACCAACCGCTGTCGGAGACGTGCCACCAGATAGCGCTGGCCATACGCGACGAGGTGGCCGACCTTGAGAAAGCGGGCATAGGCATCATACAGATTGACGAGGCCGCATTCCGCGAGGGAAGCCCCATACGCAAGAGCCGTCAGGCGGACTATTACAAGTGGGCAGTCGAGAGTTTCCGCATCACTGCGGGCGTAGCCAAGGATGAGACTCAGATTCATACCCACATGTGCTACAGCGAGTTCAATGGCATTATGGACCAGATAATAGCCATGGACGCCGACGTGATAACGATAGAGTGCAGCCGCTCGCAGATGGTGTTGCTGGACGCTTTCGCGAAGAACGGTTACCCGTATGAGATTGGCCCGGGAGTCTACGACATCCACTCGGCACGCGTCCCGACCGTGGAGGAGATCGTGGGCCTGCTCCGCAAGGCAGAGACGATGATTCCGCGCGAACGTCTATGGGTTAACCCCGACTGCGGCCTCAAGACGCGTCGTTGGCCTGAGACTATCGAGGCATTGCGGAATATGGTGGAGGCTAGACAGTTAACAGTTTGCAGTTAACAGTTTGCAGTTTTTATCGCAAAAAAAGAGTGCGCTGAGAGGTGTAATTTTCCTCTCAGCGCACTCTTTTTATTTTTGGGGAAAGAGGGACAGAAGTACTACTCCGCCTTGAATGACGACACATCCAGAACGGCGTCGAATTTCTTAATAATCGAAGTCGGGTCTTCGCACATCTCCGCCTTCGTGGTATTTTCTACTATCTCTGTCATCTCAGGACGATCCTTAAATACACGCTTCAGTGTACCTTCTACAGTTATTTCAATATTTCCATCCGAAGCACAAGTATACGCCATTGCAATATCTTCATTATGAACCTTATAATAGTAAAATACCCAAGTATTGTGAGACCACATGTTAGCAGCAAAGTTCACACTGCTTGCGGAAAAGCGGACATAGGCACTAACATGCTTACCCTCATAAATGGGATGGAAAAAAATTGGGGACTTTAACACCTTAGGAGTCTTCCGCAAGGGAGTAGGGAAAATTTTCTGAGCTATCATAGGGACCCATTTAACCCATGTTGAGTCCTCTTCATTATACACTCTAACCTCTTTAACATCCGTAGAAGCAAAAGTTTGCTTTTTTCCGCTCTCTTTGTCGAGGACTGTAACCTCGGTACTCTCATTTTGGCAAAAGGGATATTTAAAATGTCCACTCGTGCTCAGCGCCCCCTCAACAACATCACCATTGTTGAGTTCGACCTGCAGTACCACGGACTCATCTTGAGCTTGCACCATTCCGCACAAAAGGGCGGCAAGGAACGTGAAAATAATTCTCGTAATGTGCATATTCATCCAAGTGTGTTTTAGGTTTTGAAGTTTGGTTTAGCGCCGCAAAAGTAGGGATTTTTATTCGGACGAGAGTGCACGGGGAAGGATATCATATTTTTTTTAGCTCGTTTTACAGCGGGGGCACCAAGACTTAGCTTTCGCTGGAGAGCATTTGGCAAACACTTAAGTGACGTCTCCTCCGTTTTGCGCCGAAAATTTGTATCATGTCACACTTTTTCGGCACAGAAGATAATAATCGAAGATCAAACTTCCTCTCGGCTCCACAAAGACAATGACTCGCTGATAGGAAGAGAGGGCTGGAGTGCCCTTGTCGGTAACCTTGAGGATGCAATGGAGAGTGACGGGGCGGCTCACCTTGGGTGCCTCGACTTAGATATGGTGGATGTTTTGGAAGCCCAATATGTTTATGGGTTGGCGGTACGTGCCCGCCTCGGGATAGTAGATCCAGAGGTATGAGAGGTTGTCGCCATCGGGGTCCTCGCAATTCTCGGCACTGAGGAGGAAAGTATCACCAGCCTTGACTTGCAGGGTGTTGGCATGGTCGAGTTTTGCCACGGGGGCATGATTGGCATCGTCGAACGACATTAGATACAAGGGACGAATAACGGGAGGCGAAAACTCGGAATATTGGACTCAAATGTTATACCACAACAAATACCATTTCTACGACCCCATCAAACAGAACGAAGGACACATAAAGTCACTACACAACCTTTTGACAGTATCCCAAATAACCGTAAGACAAACGAACCCAAAACTCCGCCCCAAGAACCCAAGGGTCTTGAGGCGGAGTTTATTATTGCTACGTAATATTGTGTCGTTTCCTGCTACTTCTGAATGGTGTAGAAGTCAATCACTTGACGGATGGCACGCTGACAGACGGGACAGAAGTCGGGGGTCTGATTGTCACGCATACGGCAGTGGGGCGTTGGGCGATAGACGCCCTTGAGGCTGTAGCCGGCACCTTCGTAGACGCCTACCGTGCCGCAGCTGTTCTTCTGGCCCTCCATATCTTTCCACTTCGAGGCGTAGTCCACAAGCGTCGTAATGTTGGGCTCCCAAGGCTCCACGTCGACGGGATACATTGGCGGGGTGTCATTCTCATACGCATACTCATCGGTGAGGCCTGCGAAACCATGGCCAAACTCATGGACGAGGACGGGACGGAACCACTCGTTGTCGGTGGATGAGATGGTGTAGAAATTGAGGACTCCGCCACCACCGTAGACAGGGGTGTTGACAAGCACTATGATATTATCATACGGCGTGCCAGCCAACGCATTGTGGATGTCGCGAAGGTGGAGCGTCGTGAGGTAACGGTCGGAGTAGAACGAATCGAAGTGTGAGCCAAGGAGCGTATTGAGCCATAAGCCTTTGCCAGGGCGGCTCACGCCACTCTCCTCGGAGACAGACTTGACGGCCACGATCTCGAAGCGGTTGCGCAACTCGCTAAAGGGCGGGTGGGCAAAGATGGCCTCGGTGGCCTCATGGGCCTTATCGAGAAAATGTTGCATCTGGTCGGCAGTGAAGCCCTCGGCAAGGAAGGCCACGCGGATGCAGTTGGTGGTGTCCTTGGCACGCTGGATGTACTCAAAGGGGGTGACACCCACCTTACCGCGCTGACGGATAAGGATATCGGCAGGGTCGATGGGCCGCGAGGACTCGGCTACCACCTGGCGATGATGGTTGAAAAGACGTATTGTGGCCTTGGCAGCTTTCTTAGGCATAGGTACAATGGCGACGCCCTCGAAAGAGCGGTTCATAACCTTGGCCTCGTCATAGAAGACCCACTCTTGGAAGAGGGTCGAGAAGAAAGTGCGGTAGATGACGGAGTCGGTGGCGGCATCGGTGATTATAACCTGGCCATTACCCTCGAAGGGGACTGTGGAGAGATTGACGCGGCGGCCATACCAACGTGGCGTGGAACTCAATTCGTCGAAGAAAATGGACTGCTGCTCGCTGTTGCCGGCGAGGGTGTAGTCGATACGCAGGGTCTCGTCCTCGAAGAAGTCGGAGAATTTTTGCGCCGAGACAGAGATGGACGCAAGACAGATGGCCGCGGCCAGGGTCAAGAAGCGTGTCAGGTGGTGGTGCATTTGCTTTTTGCTATGGTTTGTTGGCAAATATATTGAAATTTATTGGGAATGGGAAGTTAGGAAGGGGTAGAAGGTTATGATTTTGCATCAATTCCTCATTCACCACCACAAATCCACTCACGCATAAACTTGTCGCAAAGTCCATAGCCGCCATCGTCCTGCGTCAGAAAATCTTTTTCGAGGAGAACCTTGGCGGCACCTTGAACCACGCTGGCGCCGAGACTGTATTTTTTTAGGAAAGCCTGGGCGAGAATGGAATCGGGACGATTTTCCTTGGCAATGGCAAAGAGAAGTTGCTTCTGCCTGGCCGTCAAGAGAAACATCAAAGCCTGATAGGCAAACTTATGCTGTGAAATTATGCCGCGGATGGCATAATTCACGTCAGAAACATCGAGTACGTCGTGGGATGTCATAGTAGTGAAGAGCATATTCAGAACATACTGAATGTACCACGTCACGCCATCGAAACGAGCATATAGCCCGTGGAACGCCTCGGCAGATATCTGTTTATTAATCTTGGCAAGATGACGGTTGGCGAAGTCAAGGTATGTCTGCTCATTGATTGGTTCGAGTCCCATGATGCTCGAGCTGTGATAAAAAGGCCGGGATTGCGAAGTAAACATCAGCGCCATCATGTGACGCTTAGAGCCAGAGAATATAAAATTGGCATTGTGGCAGCCCTGAATACGCTTTCGCAAGGTCGCCTCGACGGTCTTCTCGGGATATGTGGCAATGACTTGGAACTCATCGATGGCGACAAGGCATGGTTTATCGGCACGCTCGAGATATGTGAAAATCTCATCGAGCGTGAGGTCGGGGGTCTGAATGTCGCCAACACCTATGCTCCACTCGGGATTGCCATTGATGTCGAACGATATGGTAGACTTGAGCGACTGGAGTATGCCAAGGAAAGACTCCCACACCTTCCGCCCCTTAGGCATAAGGGCCGCAAGGATGCCTTTGCCGAGCATATACACGAACTCGCTAAGGTTCTTGCTATCGTATATATCGATGTATATGCAATAATAATTCTCTTGCATCTCGCTCTGCTGAAAACAGTTATGAATAAGGCCAGACTTACCGAGACGGCGCGGGGCAATCAAAGCGACATTGCACCGGCTGGTTACATGCCGCATAAGCAGAGCCGTCTCCTCTACCCTGTCACAAAAATACTCGGGCGAGAGATAGCCTTCGACAAGGAAAGGATTTACCTGTATCATAGTCGTTTATGGCATTATGACTTTTACGTTACGCGAAAATAATAATGCGGCGGACAATTCACAAAATATATTTAACGACAGAGAATTGCCGAAGCCTCCACGCTATGGCGCCCCCGGCAACATCCAATCTGCTAATTGACAATTGACTGTGACCTTCCCGAGCTAAATAAACTAAAGTTTCGCAAGTACCCCCAATAAGCGGATTTGCGCATCCAAATAGATAAAAAAAGAAAGGCTAAAGGTTGGATAATCGACTGATTATCTGTAATCGTCTGGGGAAACAGTACCAGCAACCAAACGGAAACCATCGTTCGGGCAGAACCGATTGCCATTGGGATAAGACGTATGACAGTGAGGGCAAACGGGGCTTTGGTCGAAATTACTTTTGATATCATAGCCACAATTGGGACAAAAGTTCGCGCCTTGCCCAAACTCGTGATTGCATTGGGGACATTTTTACTTTGGCGTCATCGGGTGATAAATTGTACAAAATTCAACATAATAGAAGGCTTTACAAATGTAAGGTTAAAAGATATCTAATCAAAGTTTTGTTGCGGGAAATGAGATATTGGGCAAGTAGTGATGCTTTTCGCCCACTGATATCACAGATTACCACTGCAAATACAGGTGTTTTGAGTCGATCGCTGCGCTTGCCACGGATTTCGCTTCGCTCTTGTTGGATTCTCAGGCAGAGACAAAAAAAACACTCCGCCGCCCGACGCAAAATTGCGAAGGACGGCGGAGCTCTGTTTATAAAATCGGAAGAGGAAAGCTGTCCCCTACCCTTTGCTCTTACGAGTCATAACGACGCAAAGAGTAAAGGCCACAGCCATAAGGAAGGCGAGGAAGATGAAAGCGTTGCGGCTGCCGAGGGCAGTGGACTCCGCAAAGAGGGAGGCATCGGCCGCACGCTGACTTGAGGCCACTATGGTAGACGCCACAGCCGTGCCCATGGCACCTGCAAGTTGCTGGAAACTGTTAATCATGGCGTTGCCATCGGCCACGAGATCCTTGGGGAGCTGCGAGAGTCCGAATGTTACCACCGTTGGACAACCGAGGCCTTGACCAATGGTGTAAACCACGTAGAAGGCGTAGAACATCGGGGTGGTGAGCGATGAGCCCCAGACAGAGAAAAGAATGAGGGAGATGAGCATGAAGCAGAAGCCCGAGATGAGCGGAAGAGGCGCGCCTACCTTATCGAGAAGTCGGCCACTGAGGGGCGATATGATGGCGCCGACAATGCAGCCAGGAACGAGCAATCCTCCAGCCAAAAATGCAGACGTACCATTGGTAATCTGCGAATAGTTGGGTATTACAAAACCTATGGCGAGGACGGCAAACTGACCTATGAGGATAGCCAGCATGGCGAGAATGAACTTAGTGTAGCCGAGCACCTCGACGCGGAGAAGGGGGCTGCTCTCACTCCTCATCTTGCGGAAGAACCACGCAAGCGACGCAACGGCCACAACGATAAGCGAAACGACCTCAACACTCACCCAGCCGGCCGACGAAGCCTGTACAAGGGCAAGGATGAAAGTGGTGTAGCCAATGGCGATAAGCAGGAAATCGAATAAATGGAAATGGGAACGATCCGAAGGCTCGGTGCGCTTGATAAGTCGCCAACCGACATAGAGCGAGAGAAGCAGAAGTGGCATAAGCGAAAGGAATATATACCGCCAACCAAACATATCGACAATGAAGCCGCCTAGCACAGGACCCACGGCGGGAGCTATGGCAGCCACAAGCATTCCGATGCCCATAAAAGTACCAATCTGCTCTTTAGGCGCCTCACCCATAATGATGTTGAACATCAAGGGGAGAGCAATACCCGTGCCAATGCCCTGTACCATACGACCAATCATGAGCACAGAGAATGTCGGCGAAAGAGAGCACGCCACGGTGGCGGCAATAAAGCATCCTACAGCTGTAAGGAAGAGCGTGCGCTGCGAACAGTTGCGCTTGAGGTAGGACGACATGGTAATCACGAGCGAGAGGACGAGCAGATAGCCCGTAGTAACCCATTGCACTGTGCTCGTATCCACGCCAAATTCGGTCATCAGAGTCGGGAAGGTGACGTTCATTGCCGTCTCGCTCACAATTCCGCAGAACGACATCACGCCGGTTGCGAAAATCTTACCTACTAACTTAATGTTGTCTCTTGACATCTTGTTGTCTTAGCTGTCTGTTGTTTTCGGGTGCAAAGTTACGGGCAATTCGGTGGCTATGTGGAATTTTATTCACTTGTTTTTGGGGCTAATCTGGAAGTGTCTGGGGCGATTTCGGAACAACGCACGTC
>CAVGTO010000071.1:0-10261 GCA_963631865.1 Eggerthellaceae bacterium | reverse complement strand
ATTTCCACTGGAGGCCCTTTGCCTTGTGATACGTAAGGACTTGAACACCTTCGGAATTGCCTTCGCAGCAAATATCGTTGTTGCGGACGTAATCTATGAAGCCGGAAATTGTGGCGGCCTCGCCATTATGCACACAGTGGTCCTCGAACTTCCGCGACACATTGATGAGGGTATAGAGGCAGGCTTGCTGTATTGGAAAATCGGGCATCTTCTTAATCTCATCGAAGAGACATAGCTCGATAATCATGGTCTCGACGAGCGACGATATAGATTGCTCTTTAAGGCGCTCGGAGGCAACTATTGCATGAGCGACAAGCCCAACATCATACAGATAGCCGAACTTTTTGATTTTTTCCTCAAACGGACTAGACGAAAGCACTTCCCTCAGAGAATCCCAGCTAAGCTTTTTGTTCATAATCTTCCCTATTCCGCACTCCTCATCGACGATGTAGGCCACGGTGGCCTTGGCAAGGTTATCTTGTGGCGAGACAAGGATGGCGAGAAGGGCGAGCGCAAGTTCCGTCGCCAGGAGGCCGTTGATAGTCTGGTTAGAGACATTCACCGGCACGCCAAAGGAAGTCAAGCCCAGAGATATATTCCCCACCTCATCATTGGAACGGCATAGAACAGCTATATCAGAATAATTTACGCCAGACTTGACGAGGCGCGCCACCTGGGAAGCCACAGTGACGTTTGTCTCCTTGGGGTGGGAGACATCCCAAAAACGGAGTTGCGGCCCAACGGGATTTTGAGGGTCGGGTTGGCGATGTTGCTTGAGGACGACATTTTTCTCCTCAAGGACATTGGAATAGACATTTTTGAAAGCACGATTGCAGACCTCGACAATGTCGGGCAGCGAACGCCAAGAAGTGTCGAGAGTCTCAGAAGAACATCCGTCTGCACCCGAGGCAATCTTGTTCATCACGGCCTGGGTAAGTTCAGTTGCCGAACCGCGGAAAGCGTAGATGGCTTGCTTGCTGTCGCCCACCCAATAGCTTTGCTGCATCAGGTCGGACAGCTTGTTGAAGATATCGACTTGGATTGGCGAGCAATCTTGGTACTCATCCACAAAGAGATACGTGAACGACTGGGCGACCTCGTCCGCCACGTCCTTTTGGCATAGCAAGTTGAGAAAATGAGCCTCCATATCATCGTAGTCGAGGACATTTCTTTCCTCCTTGAACTGCCGATAGTTCTTGCGCCATGTATCTGCTAGCTTGAAAATCAACTCGATATATTGCTTCTGCAGGTCAAAAACCGCCTGGGATTGGAAGATACCCGTCGAGCTGTTTACTAAGTCTATCACTTCGGCATCGGGTTCCACCTTTTTGGAGCCTCTGCCAAAAGACAATTTGGAAGAGGCCAGATTAAGATACCAGCCAAAATTTCGATTTGGGAGTTCCTTTATAAGGTTGTCAATGACAGCGAGACGGTCACTTTGGGTTTGGGAAGTTCCTCCATACTCCACGGTAAAATCTCTTAGGCGGATGAGGCAAGAACGCAAGACTTCCTCATTGTCCTCAATCTTGACATTGGGGTCTACAAATTGGCGGAGAAAATCGAGCGAGCGATCTATACTATGCTGGTAATCCTCTATGCCATAGTTGGTAGAGAAAGATATGATACGGCTAAGATCCTCTTTCCAAAAATCATAAATTACCGATTTATATTTATCCTTCTTGTCAATCTTTATGGCAAAGCTATGAAGGAAACGCAGTTCCGCATCGGAAGCTAGGTCGGCCACTGACTGCGCAATGTAAGCATCCTTATCCTCATCGCTCATAACGCCGAGGTCGGGCGAAAGACCGAGGACAAACCAATATCGGCGGATAAACTGATATGCTACGCTATGGATGGTGCCAATGACTGCCAGGTCGAGAGCTTGCGCTTCTGAGGAAAGTCCGCGCTCAATAAGCATAGCCTTGGCTTTTGTCTTTATCTCAGCGGCAGCCATCTCGGTAAAAGTGGTCATGATAACCTGTTCGGGGCGAACCTTGCCAGCGGCCACAAGGTCGGCGAACTCAGACGTAAGGCGGTATGTCTTGCCACTGCCTGCGCCAGCGTTGATATATATGACGTTCTTCATAAAAGAAAATTCTAACCTAAAAGGCTAAGATACGGAAAAACCTCCGCACGGCAAAGGGCGAACGGAGGCTAAAAAGTGACGAGAGCAAAAAGCCACTTTCAGTATATGAAATACGAAATGATTGAAGCCACCACGCAAGAGGTTGACACAGAGACTAGGCCCAGCATCGTAAAACTGTGGTTGAGCAAATATTTGCCGATGCGAGTCGTACCCGAACGGTCGAAATTGACGGTAGCGATATCCGAGTGATAATTTGATTAGTTAAACAGCATCCAAGGCGCCCTCCGCAAAGACTGCGGAAGACGCCTTGGAATTAAGGATCTCGAACAGAGTGGAAACCTTAATATATGATGCTGGTAATGGCGAAAGCCACAAGGGTTGAGACAACCACCGAGACAAGGCCAGGCATCATAAAGCTATGGTTGAGAAGGTATTTGCCGATAACGGTAGTGCCAGATCGGTCGAAGTTGACCGTAGCGATGTCAGACGGATAGTTGGGGATGAAGAAATATCCGTAGACAGAAGGAAGGACACCGAGAAGAATCGGGCCATCGATGCCAAGCTGATAGGCAAGGGGGAGCATTGCCACGACAACAGCGCCCTGCGAATTGATAAGCACCGACACGGCGAAGAAGACGAAAGCGATGGCCCAAGGATATGCGGAAACGAAATCGGCGAGCGCAAGCTTCATATCGTCGAGGTGGTTTGCGAAGAAAGTATCGGCAAGCCAAGCGATGCCATAGATGGCCACGACAGCCGTCATGCCACTCTGCCAAACAGCGCCAGCGACAGCAGCCTTTGGTTTAGCCTTGCAGAAGATTATCATAAGGGCCGCTGCCGTAATCATAACAATTTGGATGACGATATTCATCTTGAGGGGCTTGCCGTCGTAGCTGGGCAGCATCTCGGGGAAGATAGCATAAGCAACAATAAGAGCGAGAGCTCCGAGGAAGATATACACAGCGAGCTTTGCACCCTTAGAAATCTCCTGACCGAGAGTGGTGGCGGAATCGCCATACATATATTTATATGTCTCGGGGTCGGCGCAACGGGCTTGGAACATGGGGTCTTTGTCGAGATCGAGACCACGGTGGTAGGATGCGGCCGCGGCAGCCATAAGGCCACAGAGGCAGGCAGGGATGGAGACCATAAGCACCTGAGGAATGGTAACATCGAAACCATACTGAGCGGAGATTGTCGTGAAGGCGACTACAGCGGCGGCAATAGGCGAACAAGTGATGCCGACCTGCGAAGCAATGGAGGCGACGCCACAAGGGCGCTCGGGGCGAATGCCTTGCTTAAGCGCAATGTCGCAGATAATAGGCATAAGGGTGTAGACCACATGGCCAGTACCGACAAGCACTGTGAGGAAGAAAGTGCAGAGCGGCGCAAAAATCGTAATGCGATCGGGATGCTTACGCAGCAACTTCTCAGCTATCTGGATGAGCCACGTCATACCGCCCGAAGCCTGCATCATACCGGCACACGTAACCGCCGCGACAATAATGTAGATGACATCGGTAGGAGGAACACCGGGAACGAGACCCATAATAAGCACAAGCACGGCAAGGCCAATACCAGAGATGGCTCCAAGTGCCAAACTACCATAGCGCGAGCCCACATAGAGGCACGCCAGCACTATAAGAAACTCAAGAATTGTCATAAGTAATGTTCTACTTTTTAATGAGTTGGACTATCTTATTAAATTCGAGCATTAATATAAAGTGAACCTAATAGTCAATCAATGTCACTTTTGTTAACACTAATTTAAGGTGAACTTTTATTTCAGAGAACGTCACGTATGTTAAAAGATAGTGATTTATGTCGTAAAGCATAATTCGCAATCGGCACAGACGATTGCGCAAAGCTTTTGCGAAAGGCGATTACAAGTTTAACACGATAGCCATATCAGACAAGCTTCTCCATCCAAATCATATCGTACCAGCGGTTGAATTTATATCCCGAGCGGTGAAAATGCGCCACGAGACGATAGCCCATTCGCTCGTGGAAACGCATACTAGCGTTGGTAAGATATGGGTCGGCCACCTGGATGTAAGTGATGCAGGCACAGATACTCCGAACGCCTTGAGCCACAAGGCGTTTTTCAAGCTCGGAGAGCAGAGCGCTGCCTATGCCATTGCCACGGGCATCTTGACGGAGATAGATGCTCGTCTCGCAAGCGAACTGATAGGCGGCCCTTTCTTTGAAACGGCTGGCATAGGCATAACCGAGGATTTCATGCGTCTGTTCGTCCTCAGCCACAAGATATGGGTAGGACTCCAAAGTATGGCCAATGCGGCGTTCAAATTCACCGATAGTCGGTACGTCGTATTCAAATGTTATAGCTGTTTGGCGGACGTAGGGAGCGTAGATGTCCAGTAGCTGACGGGCGTCGGATATTGTAGCGAGACGGATTTTCATAATCTATTTGTTCTGTTGGGCCTCCTTGTGGCGTTTTTTCCAAAGTTGATAGCTATTGACGATATTCTGCCAAAGGACATAGGCGCCAGGAGCGACGCACGAGAGCGGATTGAGGTAGGTCTGCGACATCCAAATGGCGAGGACAGTGTTTTTCTGTCCGAGAGCCTGGCCTCCACTTATGCGGTCGCCATAATGGCCACCGGTAATCTTTCCGAAAAGGAACTGCACGGCGCAGGCGACCACAGCCACGAGGGCAAGAGAGAGGACAATAAACATCTCGTCAGAATCGTCCACAACGCTCTTGGCCGTCTTGCCCATAACGAGAGCGAGAGCCAACGCCCAGATATAGAAAGCAATGCCAGAATTATCCCTCAACCAGGCATGCGCTTTCGGCAAACAGAAGCGGAGAACTTGCGCCAAGAGGAATGGAAAGATAAGCAAAGGGAACACCTTACCAAGAATAAGTACAAAAGCATCGAAGAAATCCAATCCGCCCGACTGAGCATAGACAAGGGGAAAGACCAGCGGCACGTAGATAGCCGCCATTATATTATCGAGGAGGGTGAACGTGATGAGCGTCTCGGCCGAGCCACCTAGTTTATGCGTAATGACAGCGGCAGCCGTAGCCGTCGGACAAATAAGGCATACCATAGCACCTTGCGCAAGGACGGAGGACAACGGAGCGAGACAGAGGTACGCCACCGACGCACCTATAATCTGAAAAAGGAGCAACCACAGATGCCACCTGCGCAAACGGAACTCACGAGGGTTGACGCGACAGAAAGTCAGCAGTAACTGGCAGAAAATTAGCAACGGGGTGAGATAGGCATCCACAGCCCAAACACCAGCATGTAGGGGTTGGAGAAAAGATATGTTATGGAAAGCGGCGTAGATAAGCACGCCAGCAAGCATGGCAATGGGCAGCGTCCAGTTGCGAAGAAAAGATATTACGCGATCCACAATAGATGGATATGTTGTTATACTAAAGGCAGCCGCAAAATTAAGCAAGTCGAGCGAGGAGAAAAAGAGGGAAACGCTTAACAGCCGTCCTCGCAACGTACAAATATCATTAAAAAGCGAGTGTGACAAAATTGCAATGTAGCAACACATCCCTCACTTGCTATTTGGAGGTGGATTTGCTATCTTTGCTAAATTTCGCATCCCTCACGCGGAGTTGAAGAACACAAACTGCATGCATATAGTCTTCTCGCCGGCCTTCACAGGTCATATATTTAAAAGTTATAGGCTCGACTACGCCACGATGAACGAGATGGCTCTCGTGGCTCACATTGAGAGTCGAATGGGACTGCGACCTTGTGCATATTCGCAGAGCGAGGAACTTGTGGCATATTGCAACGCCATAAGATGGCATGTAAACAACACCCCCGGCTCCATTTTTAGGCAGTCTTTTGAGCTTTCTGAAGTCAGCACGGCAAGCGAGATCCTCAGATGGCGCCACGCACTTGCCATGTCTGGCTATACTTTCGACGTGGAGGGCGTCAGTCGCCGCATCTCGGAGATTAACCAGATAGAGAAGATATTTGCTGAGTCCTATAGTCAACATGCCGAGAAGAGCAGCCCATACCGCATCCAACGCGCCACACGTTGGATAGATGGCACAAGCGATGACTTCTTTGCCGATTACGAGATTGAGTTGTTTATCAACCCAGAGAACTTCCCACACTTAATCAGCAACCTGATATATGCGCTTCGTGACCACGGGGCAAAGCTTGTAACACCGGGTAGTAATGAAGTCGGCCGACGGAAAGATTGCTACACAGGTCCTGGCATCATGAATCCCGATGCGATGGGCAGGATCAGAGTGCTCCATTTTCCAGACAAGAAAGACGCCGACGAATATATGGCATTCTACGGCGCAAGTTTGCCAACTGACGCCACAGGACTTAACAACGCCCTCACGCCTGACCTTTGGATCAATTACGAAAACAAGAGTTTCGACAATTGGATGAAGCGGCATGGCAAACACAACACGGGCAGCACGACGGAAGGGAAAACGCCCCAGATTTGCCAATTGCTTTTGCTCTCGCTATGCATCCTTCGCGAACCGCTTGACATAGAGAAACTCGTCGATTGGCTCAATGCCCCAATATCGCCTGTCAAGGGCAGATTGGCGCATCGGCTTACGGAATGCATTGTCAAAACTGGCGGATATTACAACGACGAGTGCCGCCAAGTCATAACAGACTACGTCAATGACGAGTTTGGCAACGACACCTTAGACGACACCAATGACAAGCACAGTAAAAAAGAGCTAGACGACCTCAAAGGCAGACGGGAAGTGCGCACAGAGCACGTGGCAAAATTCCTTCCCAGGAGCGAACCATCGACAGACAACTCACAAAGTTCAAGCAAGACAGTAAATGCCGAGGACCTCCGTACGCACATTTATGAATTGGAGGCATGGGCGACAGAGAGGAAAGCAACGATAGCGCACTTTAACCTCAGCGTAGCGCAACTCCAACAATTCGACAGCCTCGTAGAGCTATGCCGCACGATGCAGATGCTCATTGATGGATGTGGACAGGAAGAGATTGAGTGGCGACGGGTAGATTCGTGGACTTCATCGTTCTTCAATACACACCATTATACGCAATATGAAGCCCGCATAGGTTGCCGAACCGTGATAACCTCGTCTATGGATATGGCCACTTTCTGCGGAACCACTGTATGGATGAACGTTGAGAACGGATCAACGACAAGCCTCACATGCAGCTTCCTATCGCCCAATGAGCTCAAAGCTCTCGCTCCGCACACCACGCTGTGGGAAACTGAACGAGAGGCAAAGTTCGTGCTGCAGAACACCACGCTGCCACTCTTCCTAAGCGACACGACTTACATCGTGACCTACGACCGTCTATATGGCGAGCCAATGCAGCCAGCCCCTCTTATGCTCCAGCTTGAGCAATACCTTAAGCAGAAAGGCGTAGACATAAAGGACTTGACAACCGAGCCCAAACTGAAGGAAGAGGACTTGGAAGAGGTTGTCCGTGTGAATAATTACGACGTTCCACAACAAGTAAAAATAGAGAGCGCAAGCCAACTCCAATGGCCCAACAAACTGAGCTATACGGCCCTCGAAACTATTATATACCATCCATTTGACTACGTTATGGAGCGTATGCTGAACATTCGCCCCAACCTCCCTGCTCAAATAGACGATATTCGGACAACAAAAGGCAACGTGGCGCACGCCGTCATAGAATCGATATGTGCGCCGCGTGGCGAAGAGAAAACCACATCGCCAGAAGTTATCAGAGAGCGTATGGGAATGGAGTTCGCCACAACCTTCACAGAGACAGTCAACGCATACGGCGGCATCCTCAACAAGCCGTCGAACCGACTTGAGCTCAAGCTCTTTGAAGAGGAGTTGGTGAAGTGCATCAGCATACTCACCGAGATAATGGCGAGCAACAATCTGATTGTCACGGCATGCGAGCGCGAAGTATCGTCCAACCTGTCTCTTTTCGACGAGCAATCTGACGAAGACGACGTGACAGGCTTCATCGACATGACGCTCCTCGACACGACAAACGACACGACTGTTATTTTCGACTTCAAGTGGACTCGCAGCCGGAAATCGTACATAGAGACGCTTTCGGAGAACCGATCGATCCAGTTGGCCCTCTACCAGCAGATACTGACCAACGTAGACCACAAGGTTGTGAGCCGCAAAGGCTACTTCCTAATGCCGCATGGAAAGCTCTACAGCCTCGACGACTTCGACGGTCCCAACTGCGAAAAGATTGAGACAGATTCAGATGCCGACGTCATCAAGCAAGTAGTCAACTCATTCCACTACCGTAAGAGGCAGATTGAGGACGGAACTATAGAGCTTGGCGAGGGGCAAGACATAGCAGACCTCGAGTATGCGCGCGACACGGTCGACTTCAATCTTCTTCCGCTCAAGGTGACGCAAAACAAGGAAGACGGTTCGCAGCTGAAAGCCATAAACAAATACTCGAAATACGGAATTTTCAATTGCAGGATCGAGCGAAACGGAAAATAGATACACATCATAGACTAACAAGATAAAAAACACACAAGGCAATGAAAACAAAGCAAGAGATAGTAGAGAACTGGCTTCCGCGCTACACAGGCCGAGAGCTCAGTGAGTTCCCGAGATATATTCTCTTGACCAACTTTATGAACTATGTCGAGATGTTCGCAGACATGTTCGGCGTAGAGGTCAAAGGAGGAAACATGCCCAACGCCATGACAAAGGACGTTGCCATAATCAACTTTGGCATGGGAAGTCCCAACGCTGCGACCATAATGGACCTCTTGATGGCCATCCACCCGCGCGCCGTCCTCTTCCTGGGCAAATGCGGCGGCACGAAGAAGAAGAACGAGATTGGCGACTTCATCCTGCCCATAGCAGCTATTCGCGGCGAGGGTACCAGCAACGACTACTTGCCAGCTGAGGTGCCCGCCCTGCCCGCCTTCTCACTCCAGCGAGCCGTGTCTGGCGCCATTCGCGATAAAGGCTTCGACTACTGGACAGGAACCGTCTACACCACCAACCGCCGCGTTTGGGAGCACGACGACAATTTCAAGCAGAAGATAGAGACTATGCGCTGCATGGCGGTTGATATGGAGACCGCCACTCTCTTCACCGTAGGTTTCCACAACGAGATCCCAACAGGTGCGCTACTCCTTGTCTCCGACCAGCCAATGATTCCCGAGGGAGTCAAGACCACGGCGAGCGACAAGAAGGTGACGTCACAGTTCGTGCGGCCGCACCTTGAAATCGGCATCGAGGCCTTACTTGAGATCGAGAGGTGCGGCAACTCTGTGAAGCACTTGAAATTTTAAAAACGGCAAACGCATGGCAGTCCTGACTCAAGACGAAATACTCAAGGAGCTCAAGGCCGGCACATACCGCCCCGTATACCTGCTCATGGGCGAAGAGCCCTACCCCATCGACATGGTGAGCGACTACATAGAGGAGCACGCCATGACGGAGGATGAGCGCACGTTTAACCAGACGGTGGTCTACGGTCGCGACACCAACGGACAGAAAGTAGGGCTCGAGTGTGGTCAATACCCGACGTTCGCCACCCGCCGTGTCGTAATTGTCCGCGAGGCGCAATCCATGGGTCAGATATCCGCACTCGAAGGCTACGTCTCACACCACTTGGACTCAACGATCCTCGTACTCTGCCATAAATATAAGACGCTGGATAAGCGCCTCAAGCTTTACAAAGCCATCGACAAGGCGGGCGGCGCAATCATGGAGACCAAGAAACTCTATGACAATCAAATGCCCCATTGGATAAGTTCGTACGCCAATAGTATGGGCTTCGGCATAGAGGACCGCGCAGCCGACCTGCTGGCCGACCATGTGGGCACGAGTATGACGGACGCAGCCAAGGCCGTAGAGAAAGTAAGAGCCGCCGTTGGCCCGACACTGAAAACCATCACGGTGGACATGATATCGGCCAACGTAGGCATAAGCAAAGAGTATAACGCCTTCGAGTTGCGCGACGCCCTTTTCCGCAAAGACAAAGCCAAAGCCCTCCGCATTGTCAAGGCCATGGGGCAAAACGAGAAAGCCTACCCCGTGCAGGCCATCATAGCCGCCCTCTACAATGGATTTGACCACCTCTTCACCTACTGCTTTAAGAAAGCCGTGACAAAGAGCGAGGACGAGGCTACAAAAGCAGCAATTGCCGTGGGCGAACGCAGTCCGTTTATGGTTCAGAAGAACTTCGGACCAGCATCGCGCCTCTATAC
>CAVGTO010000070.1:0-10284 GCA_963631865.1 Eggerthellaceae bacterium | reverse complement strand
ACTTTACAGTGCTAACAGAACCGTCGGACATAGCTGTGCGCCTAACGCATATGCCTTTGGCAGAACTTGTAGCCTTCTTACCCGAAAGTGTATAGACATCGGAAGAGGCGACAGATTCTGTATATTGGACTTTGCTCAAGGCTGAAGAGCCGCCACCGACCTTCATCTTGTTTCCGTTGGCATCGAAGGAAGAGCCAGTTGACGGGTTGGCAATGGCATTATCAAGTTCCTTGGCATCGGAGACCGTCGGGAGTTCGTCCGTATATGATTGCCAAATCTCTATTTTGCCTGCACCTGAATATTTTGTGCAAATCTCGGGGACATCAACTGTCTTATCGAGGTTGTTTACCGTATAGGACTCCACGTCGTCTGTCGGCTTCCAAGTGGAGGTCTTGAGGGTATACTCCTTGCTGACCTTTGCGCCGTCGATATTAGAGTAACCCTCAATCAGCCTCAAACAGCTCTTGTATATAATGCCATAATCGGCAGACGTGTTGATATTCAGACCCGTATACTCATCCTTATCGATAAGGATTGGCGACTTGGTATCCTCGAAATAGCAAGCCTCCACATAGCCTACAGCATTTTTGCGAGGAGCATAACCATCCTGGCAATTAAGCATATAGTTATTGTAGTAGTGGATGAAGCCGTAGCGTTGCATTGGCAGACGCGAGCCCTGAATGTTATTGAAGAAGTTGTGGTGGAAGGTAATCATACGGTCGTAGTTGTCGCTATTACCAGGGCCAAAGAGGCAACTCTTGTCATGGTCATGAAATAGGTTATAGCTGAAAGTGACCCACTTGACGTTGTTCTTGCAATCCAACAAACCATCGTAGCGGTCCTTGTTTGCCGCATTGCCATTAAAGAACTCACAATGATCCACCCAGATATGCGCACCCCACGGATCCTTCACGCTCTCTTTGTCTGCTTGGATGCCTACGCAGTCGGGGTCACCGACTTCAACCTGCTGACCATCGCGGAAAGCCACGACCTTGTTCTCGCCTTTCTTAAGAATAGGCACACCAACCATCGAGAAACGGCAATTGCGGATAATGATGTTGTTGACGGTCTGCATGACGAAAGTGATGCGCGAGAAGAGTGGCGCATTGCCATCTTCGTCGGCCACGCCGATGAGAGTCTTATTGGATGCCACGAGGATGCGCTCGCCATAAGTTGACTCTACGCCCTCGGAGCCATCTTGATTGTCGCAGAGGTGACCGGCTTCGAGACTCTCGACGTAGGCGGGAATGCCCGTGGTAATGTCGTGAGTTACGATGACGATGTAAGGTTGCTCAGCCTGGAGATAGGCTTGGAGTTCAGAGAAATTGTCGGCCAAGACAACCTTGCCGCCGGCGCCGCCTGTTGTGCCTCCAGCATGGTAGAAGGAGGTACCTGCATCGCCTTCGAAAGCGGCGAAACCATCGACTGAGAAATCACGGCCGTTGACTACTTGCGCATTGGCGGGTGCGGCAAATACGAGGATTGCCGCAAGAATTGAGGTTTTTAGATGATGATGCATTGTTAGGTAGGTATAAACTGTGGCATATACATAGCTAAGTTAATCAAAGTCGCTTTTCTTTACAAACGTTTGCATTTGATTTTCCATTCAGCGCCTATTTTTTGTCCACTGATTACACGGATTCTCTCGGATAGACAGTGTGCTCGATTTTTTTGAGGGGGGGGAAAACGCAGATGGGCATAAAAAAACTTGCAACCAGGATGTAAATCCCAGTCGCAAGTCTTAGCCGTATTTGCAAGAGCGAAAGACTCTTTGCATCTACGCACAAGCGTTAGCCTACTTACGGAGGCCGAGCTTGTTGACGATAGCGCGGTAACGCTCGATGTCGCGGTTCTTGAGGTAATCAAGCATACGACGGCGACGGCCGATCATCTTCTTGAGTGCGTAGTTGGTAGCATGGTCCTTCTTGTTGAGCTTCATATGCTCAGTAAGGTGGTTGATACGGAACGAGAACAATGCTATCTGGCTTTCTGCGGAACCAGTGTCAGTGTTAGACTTTCCGTACTGACCGAAGAGCTCTTGTTTCTTCTCTTTGTCGAGATACATAGATATATAGTGTTATTAAATGTGCCGCAAAAATAGTAAAACAATTGGAAGAAGCAAAGGCTGACGCAGTTATTTCTCTCTCAATTGACTATTATTAAGGTATTTTACTGTTCCAAGATGGGAGTGATTTGCACCACGGCCGCACGTCGTTTGCCATTCATGCGGATGTCGAGAGCCCGCGGGGCTCGCACTTGGCGGAAGAACTCCGTCTGACGGATTACGGGCAACTCATGGATTGCGTCCCAATTGATGAAATCGACTGCGCTATCGTCCTTGACGGAGAGGTAGCCAATGTTCATGCTAGTGACATTGTGGAAGAAATGCGAGCCAAGCGACGAATCGAGCGGGAAGCCCGGCAAACTCATCTCGACAATAACCTTTGCATTGGAAATCTCACTCCACTGGACGGGAATGCCGATAAACTTATCCCTCGTACCCCAACGACCGGGGCCGATAAGGACATACCGTCGGTCCTCTTCCATCATAAGGCTGTTGAGGTAACCAATCTCCTTGGCCATCTGCACGGTACGCATCTTGTCGAAAAGATCAGGCTCGAGGTAGATGATATCCGTGACGCCATCCACACGTCCATTGCCAAGGCTCTGCGTGGTGTAGAGAATAGCCTCGTCACGCGCAGGTTCACCGACATCGACACTGTCGCCACGGAGATCTGTGATGATAGGTTTCATCTGCAAGAGGTAGAACGACGGCATACCGTGCGAATCCTGGTCGAGGTCCACAGACCACTCGATTTCCACGGGTGTGCCGAAGGAGTCTTTGGCAGCGGCGAGGATAACGGAGAGGAGACGCGGGAGCGGCACGTAGTCATACTTGAGGATATCGGCAAAGTTGACGACGCGGGGGCCATAGGCTCGGAGACCCGGCTCGATGGTATCGTTCTGCGGATTATAGACCGAGGCACAGTGCTTAAGAGTGCCCTGCCGCTCGGCATCGAGGATATCGAGGGTCGACAGGGGAGCTTGCTCACCGTCATGCACATAGTCGAGAGCACGCGGTTTGAGATCCACAGCGAGGAAATCGACCTGAGTATTCTTAACCATATCCTGTACGGAAGTGGTCTCGACAGCAGGCCAAACGGGCGAGAAACGATATGCCTTGCTGCCACCGACGACATAATATCCGAGGCCGAAGCCAGCCACGGCGAAGCCCTCTTCGGGGAGCATATGAGCCACGGGATAGTAGTTATAGCTCTGCGCCGTGCCGGAGATATGGGGATAGTAATAACCGTCATGCTCCTGGCCAACAAGAACTTGGATAACGACAGCCATCTTCTCCTTGTCGATATTGACCTTGGTTGAAGTGAAATACGCGCGGCTCGAAGGAGAATAGATTGAGGAGTAGACCATCTTGATGGCCTGCGCCACGTTCTGAGCATTCTCCTCGACAGTAGCGGCATTATTGGGCACGAGATACGTGTCGAAAACGCCAGCAAAAGGTTGATTGAGAGAATCCTCGGAGAGAGAGCTGGAACGCACGGCAAGCGGGCGGCGCACTTGGGATACGAAGCGACGGATGCGCGCCATAAGCTTGTCGGAGAGCGGAGTCTCGTTGAAGCGTTCGCGGAGCTCGGTGTAATCGGGGTCGCCAATAAGATATTGACGCATATTGCCGCGCTTCATAAAAGCATCGAACTCATCGGTGCCTACTATAGCAGTAATAGGGATACGGAGATTGATTGAGGAATCGAACTCTGTAGTATCCATATTCTGAATCAGCGTATTGATAAAGGCGAGGCCCCTGCCTTTGCCGCCAAGTTTGCCAGGAGCGAGCATAATGACATTGCGCTCGTCGGGCACCTCGACGTCGTCGTAGTCCAAGAGTTTGCCGCGGCGGCGCTCGGCACGGTAGTCGTCGATAGTCCTAAGGATGTCCGAACGGAATTGCTCGAGGTCGGTATAGTTGTTGAAATCTATGGCATTGAGTTGGCGGGCGAGGGGTATATCGCCACGGCTCATGACCCAAGAGGAGATGCGGAAGTCGCGGCAATATTGTTTCATCTTGTCCTGCGGCATATTGCGGAAGATGGTCTCGAACTCCTTGATGCCTTTGGCCTGCGCCACGGGTTTGCCTTGAGGATTTCGGAAGATGAAGTCGCCAAAACCGAGACGGCTAGTGAGGAACTTGACGAGATCCGCATGGAGACGTTCGCTGTCCTTATCGAGGAAAGCGACACCGAGTTCCTTGGCAAGTTGGCGGTTGGAAGGCACGGCGCTCTGGAGGATGGTGGGCAACTGCGGCATCTCGTCGCGGAGCATTTTGAGGAGCTTATAGCCGGCGCGGTCGTCGAGTTTTCCTGCGCGGTCGAACTCGACATCCGATATCACGCAGAGGAGGTAGTCGCGGTACTTCTCGATGATGTACATAGCGTCCTCATAATTGCGCGCATGGAGGATTTTGGGACGCTGACGCATCTTGGAGACTCGGGTAATCTCGTTATGGTCGTCGTCTTGCAAGAGCTTGCGAACCTGATTGAAGACGATGGAGAAGAGAATGCGGAGATATTTGGAATAGTACTCAGGAGAATCCTCGACAAGGAGAATCACGCGGACAAGGCCTATCTTGGTATCGTCCACCACATTAACCTCATCCTCGGTACTCTTGACTATAGAGAAAATGACATCAGAGTTGCCACCCCAGACAAAGACCTTGTCGATGGAAGGCGTACGCTGAGCCCGGAGCTCAACTTCCTTGATGCTGTTCTTTTGGTTAGAGAGCAGGTAGACGGGAATGTCGCTCTGGCGCTGCTTGATATCGGCACTGAGACGGAAAGTGGCATCCATATCGAGGCCCACCATGAGGAGAGCCATGTCGAAACGGGTGGTCTTCATGAGCTCGAGGGCATCCTCGGGCGAATCGACTCCAGTGATGCGGGGGAGCGAGAAGAGGCTGTATTGGTATATCTCGCCCATAAACTGCTCGAAGAAACTATCGTCGTTCTCGAGGGTGAAGGCGTCGTAGAGGGTTGCGACGAACAAGATATTATGGATCTTGTACTTCATCATGTCGAGGTAGATATACCTGTCGAGCACCTGTTTGTTAAAGAAGAGCTGAAGAGGCTTCTTATCCGTCGTAAGGGCTTTGCGAAAGTCCTCACTTATGGCGGTGCCTTTCTCGCGAGGGCGTTGGACGTAGAGGTCGCGACCTATGGCGGCATTGATATATCCGCACACGAGTTTGCCCACCACGTCGAGCATACGGGTCTCGGCGGGTGTAAAGGAATCTGGCGAGGCGTGGTAGGATATCGACACACGGCCTTTATGGTCGTCGATGGTCATGAAATCGACGTCGAGCGAGGTGGGCGATGGCGAGTGGCCAGGACTGTCGTAGTTGCGGCCGGCGTGGGAGATTCGGGCTGTGGCCTTTGTCGGGTGGAGAGTGGCGAGGGGGAGGAGGTTGACGACGGACTGGAGGGTCTCGTCGAAAGGGAGTCCGCGGCCCACGAGGTCGGTGACGGAGTCGATGCAGCCTGTAGGCGAGAGCGTGCCGTCGGAATATGTGTTGTCCATAATATGGAAAATCTGTTCTTTTTATCCGCTAAGATAGTCGTTTAAGACTAATGTTAAAAAAATGCAGAGCGATTTAACTTGACAGAGAGAGCTCACGCGGCAAAATAAACCTATATTTGTACTCTCGAAGTCAATACACAAACAACCCCTCGACATCATGATAAAAAACAAGAGCCTCGTTTCAATAAACGACATCAGCAAAGAGGATATGCTCCACATCCTCGACCTCGCCGCCGACTTCGAGGCGAACCCCAATCAGCCATTGCTTCAAGGCAAGATTATTGCCAGCCTCTTCTTCGAGCCCTCGACGCGCACACGTCTGAGCTTCGAGACTGCGATGAACCGCCTTGGCGCACGCGTCATAGGCTTCTCGGACCCAGGCGCAACGTCTACCACCAAGGGCGAGACGCTCAAGGACACCATCAAGATGGTATCAAACTACGCGGACCTCATCGTGATGCGCCACTACATCGAGGGCGCGGCGCGATACGCTTCTGAGCAGAGCCCCGTGCCCGTGATCAACGCAGGCGACGGTGCGAACCAGCACCCGACTCAGACGCTGCTGGACATGTACTCGATCAAGAAGACCCAGGGCGACCTGAAGGACCTCAAGATTGCCCTCGTTGGCGACCTCAAGTATGGCCGCACCGTTCATAGCCTCATTCAGGCCATGAGCCACTTCAATCCGACATTCTACTTCGTGGCACCCGACGAGCTCAAGATGCCGCAGGAATACAAGGCCTTCCTCGACGAGAAGGGCATCAAATATGAGGAGCACCGCGACATGGCGGACGTGCTGCCCATTGTCGATATCCTCTATATGACACGAGTCCAAAAGGAGCGTTTCTCAGACCTCATGGAGTATGAGCGCGTAAAGAACACCTACGTGCTCCGCAACGACATGTTGGACGTCACGAAAGACAACCTCCGCATCCTCCACCCGCTGCCACGCGTGGGAGAGATTGCCACCGACGTGGACCAGAACCCCAAGGCATACTACTTTGAGCAGGCCAAGAACGGAATGTATACCCGTATGGCCATCATCGCCGCCATCCTCGGCGCAAAGGAGTAAGACAGAATCCCCCCCCCCACAAACTGAGACTATAGAATGGAAAACAATAATAAAGAGCTGAAAGTAAGCGCCATCAAGGACGGTACGGTTATTGACCACATCCCGGCGCAGAATCTCTTCAAGGTAATATCGCTTCTCGGGCTGGAGAAGATCCCCAATGCCATCACTTTCGGCACCAACCTCGAGAGCAAGAAACTTGGCCGCAAGAGCATCATCAAGGTGGCCGACCGTTTCTTTGAGGACGACGAGATTAACAAGATTGCCCTCGTAGCCCCCGAGGCTAAGCTCAACATCATCAAGAACTACGAGGTTGTTGAGAAGCGACAAGTATCGCTGCCCGACGAGCTCAATGGCTATGTGCGTTGCTTCAACCCGAAATGCATCACCAACCATGAGGCCATCACGACGCGTTTCTTCGTTGTCAGCAAGCAGCCTCTCGCCCTCAAGTGCTATTACTGCGAGAAGGTTACCACCGAGGAGCATATGGTGATTGAGTAAGAGAAAAAGCCCAGCCAATATGTCAGATATTCAATTCAAGCCGGGCAATATGCTCTACCCGCTGCCGGTGGTGATGGTGAGCTGCGGCGACGCGCCAGAGAACTACAACATCATCACCGTGGCATGGGCTGGCACGATATGCTCAACGCCCGCCATGGTCTCCATCTCGGTGCGCAAGGAGCGTCATTCGCACGGCATCATTAGCCGCACTGGCGAATTCGTGATAAACCTCACCACCGAGGAGCTCGTAAGAGCCACCGACTGGTGCGGCGTCAAGAGCGGCCGCGACGTGAACAAGTGGAAGGAGATGAACCTTACGCCCAGCAAGAGCTATACCGTTGCAGCCCCAGGCATTGCCGAGAGCCCAGTATCGATAGAGTGCAAGGTGAAACAGGTGATCGAGCTCGGTTCGCATGACATGTTCATTGCCGAAGTCACTGGAGTCCGCGCCGACGACAAGTACATCGACCCGGCCACAGGAGCCTTCGAACTCGACAAGGCCCACCCTATTTGCTACAGCCACGGCAAATATTACTCCGTGGGTAAACTTCTCGGGAAGTTTGGCTTCTCGGTACAGAAGAAAGGGAGGAAGTAAAATCCTTTTCACAAAAAATATGGAACGTCGCCCCGCTCATACATAGCCAGAGCGGGGCGACGTGATTTTATACTGTTGCCAACAATACTTTTCCTCTGCCTAATTGTTGCTAAAATTGGAAACAAAACAGTATATCTACGCACGGAAAACAACACACTCTCGTATGCACAAAATTAAAATCCGCCCCCTCATGCGAACCATCGCAAGAGGGGGCGGATTTTTTTATATCAGAGTCTCTCGGTCCTTTATTTGCCAAGAACCTTGAGTACACGGGTGGCAACACCAGGAGCCTCGACCACGACAAGGCTTACGCCAGGGCGGACGGAAGGAAGAGCGAATTCGGAGCCCGAAGCGAAAGAGCGGGCAACGATACGGCCGCTCATATCGAACATCGTTACGGTGTAATCCGCCTCGACGGAGCAATGGATCATGCCATCGGCAGAGAGCCATACAGCGTTTGAAGTCACAGAATAAATCTCGTCGAGAGCAGCATCGTCGGCAGACTTGCCATCGAAGAAACTGTTGAGGTAGACCTCGAGCATAGTGTAGCCACTTGCGGCGAGTCGATTATTGTCAGCAACGTTGGGGTCGCAACCATTCTCGGCCTCCCAATCGTCGGGCATACCGTCGGCATCAGTATCTACGGGCACAGAGTAATCCGTGGCATACGCATAGAAACCTTCGGCGCCAGCCTCGGTGTCGATAATGCCTGTAGAGGTGCCATACGAATCGCCATACTGGCAAGTGCGGGTCTTAACCTCATTTATGAGTCGCTGCTCGACGTTGTCGCGATTCCACGTACCTACGTTTTTGAGAACGTTGTTATAGGCATCCTCGGCCGTCTCGTAGTTGTCGATGGCGTAGGCGTACTTGTCGTAGTCGTAAGAGGCGGAGCCATCCTCAGTATACTTGTAGTAGCTGAGGGCGGGGCGGATCATAGACTCGGCCTTGAGCTGCGCCTCGGTGTAATATTCCTTGACATCATCGAGGTCAACGCCTTTCCAGTTGTCGGCAGTCTTGGCCTCGTCTCCATCCATAACGTTGCCGCTGAAGAACCAAGAAGAGGGGCCCCAAGAGGTTGCGCCACTGCGGGCATAGGAGGGCATGACGAAATAAGGAACTCCCGTAGTAGCAGGGCCGGGAACGTAATAGTTGCCGACAAAGTTGCACTCGTGAGCAGACTCCTTACCGGTATAGGTGGTTATGTTGGCTGTATTTTCGCCGCCATAGCAACCATTTCCGCCACCACCATAGTTGAAGGTGACATTATTGAAGTACTCGATGTAGGATACGTAGTCCTCGCCACGCGAACCGTTGAAGCGGCAGCTGCGCTTGAGGTTGTTGGCAAGGAGATTGTGGTGATATGTAGCAGGCGAGCCTCCCCACTGGCAACCATAGCCGCGTGAGCCTTTGCTATGGCCGGCATTGTAAAGCCCCTCGTGTACAATGGAGTACTGGACAGTAAGGAAATGGCTGTCCTGAGTATCGAAGTTCTCCTCGACAGACCAACCGAAGTTGCAATGGTCGAAGATGAAGTTCTCGCAGTTCTCGGCACCACATGCACTCTCGGCAGTGATATTGCCAGCGGCATTCTTCTGACCGATGCGGAAACGGATATTGCGGACAATGAAATTCTGGCTACCGCCAAAGTTGACCTTGTCATGAGTAATGACAATGCCATCGCCAGGAGCCGTCTGACCAGCAAGAGTCCAGTCGTTGCGCTTGACCTTGAGAGTAGACTGGAGAACAATCTCGCCAGAGACATTGAAGACAATCGTCAGAGGCTCATCGGGATATTGCTCGAAAGCCCAACGAAGCGACCCTTCGCCACTATCGGCAAGAGACGAGACGTAGACCACTTGACCGCCGCGACCCCCGGTAGCCAACTTACCAAAGCCAGCAGCAGAAGGGAAGGCGAGCATAGGCTTAGCGGCAGCTGCCGAAGCCGTGACGCCGCGGAGGCTGACGGACATAATGGTGTAGGAATCGCTGGCATCGGACATAACCACCTGCGAGGCCGTCGTGAAGCCTTGGAACTCACCATTTTTGAGAATGATGTAGACGGCATCGTTATCTGCAGTCTGCCACTTGACGGAAGATCCGATAATCTCGGGCGTAAGGATATGGGCCGAGCTGATGAGCGAAAGAGGAGTAAAGAGGTCTTTGCCAGAGAGTTCGTCAAAGAGGAAAGTGGTGCTGAAATACTTCTCGACCTCGGTATCGGTGAGCGTACGGCTCCACGAAGCGCGGGAGGAGAGATCGAGAGCGGCGCCCGAAGCATCTTTGCTGCCGTACTCTACAAAGCTGACATCCGTACTGTTCCACTCCTTCCAACCTGCAGCGGCAATGTGGCTACCCATAGTGCAATTGATGTAAGCCACGCCACCCTTCTCTTTCCACGGGCGACCGAGATAGCAGGAGCCGTCGGCAACACCATCGGCAGCCGTCAGACGGCAGTTGGAGAAAACAATGCCACAATAGAGGGCATCGGACGAGACTCCTTCGTAGAGAGACTTGGTGAGAGTGA
>CAVGTO010000069.1:0-10566 GCA_963631865.1 Eggerthellaceae bacterium | reverse complement strand
CGGTTGGGATTCGAACCCAAGACCCACAGCTTAGAAGGCTGTTGCTCTATCCAGCTGAGCTACGGAACCATCACTTTTGCGGTGCAAAGATAGTGAATTTCATTGAAAATAAGCAACCGAGGGTTGGAAACTCCATATAAAAATCTCGGGATACCACTACTTTTGGTAATGACATCCCGAGAAGGTGAGATTCAATAATATCACTCCGCCTCCCTAAGTTTAAGGAAAGCCGCAGCAATCATACCGGGAATGGTAGCCGCACAGGCTATGATAAAAACATCCTCATAACAATGGCCACGGGCATTGAATAGGAAGCCGGCTGCCATACCTGGGAGAATAAGGCTAAGCGACATGATAGACGTGCCAATGGCGTATTCTGCAGCCTTATACTCTGCGTCGGATACATACCTGAGGATGGCAAGCATATAAGCAGTGAAACCGAACCCGTAGCCAAATTGCTCCGTCATGACAGCCGCAGACACCCACAGACTCGAAGCATCAGGCTGAAAATGCGCAAGGGCTACATAGACAAGGTTAGGCAAGTTCATAAAGAGAACCATCGGCAACAGCATCTTGCGAAGCCCAAAACGAGATGCAAGCATGCCGCCAAGTACGCCACCAACGACAAGCATGATTACGCCAAATGTTCCATAAACGAGTCCGCACTGGTCAACGCCTAGCCCCAAGCCGCCAAGCTCACGGGAGTCAACCAAGAAAGGCGTCACCATCTTAGCCAAAATAGCCTCGCCAAGGCGATAGAAAGCAAAGAAACAGACGGCAGGGACGACGCCGGGATGAGAAAAGAAAGACTTCAGAGCGCGAAGCAAAATGACAAAACCATCATCTTGCCTACCTACAGACTCACGAACTTTAGGCATTCCCCATTGACAAACAAAGAAGAGAATCAGAAGCACAACACCAGCAGAGGCTATTGCCGAAGCCCAACCGACAGCGGGAGAAACGGATCGCCCCACCCTACCGGCAATGATAGGAATGAGACCTGTGGCGGCAACCATTGCAATGCGATAGAACGTGGACCGTATGCCAACAAAGAAAGACTGGTCTCGCTCCGAGAGTGCCATCATATAATAGCCGTCGCATGCAATGTCATGACTTGCCGAGGCGAAAGCCACAAGCATCATCAGAGCAAGCGAAATGGGATAGAAAGCCGCCTCCGACAACATAGACGCGCCAAGAGCTACAAAGAGAATGGCAAGCGCAATCTGCATAGAAAGCACCCACCATCGTTTCGTACGAAAACGCTCAACAAGGGGCGCCCACAAAGGCTTGAAAGACCAAGGCAGACATACTAAGCTCGTCCAAAAAGCAAAAGATTCGACCGAGACACCCATATCCTTATATAACAGCGCAGAAGTTGTCATGACGAGGCATGACGGTACGCCTTGAAAAACATATAGGGGTGGCACCCAGCGCCATCCGCTTACACTCTTGGTCTGATTGTCTGTCGTGGAGGAATTGGCAGTTAAGCAGTCTTTCCGTTGTTCATTATCTTTATCCACAGAATGCACTGATTTATCTTGATTTACAATGATTATATAAATATATAGTAGCTTAAGCACTCGCAAATGACATAGCTATGCTCAGCGTGCAAACGCCGCACGTAAAGTTAAGCAACAGCAAGGCAATAAAAAAGAGAGGCAGGATTGAAAAATCAACCCTACCTCCCGATAGTATCAGATTATGGCCTTATTCAGTAGACCATAGAAGCCAAATTTAAGAGAGCTTACGAGCGACCTCGATTTCCTCGTAGGCCTCGATGATATCACCAGTCTGGATATCGTTGTAGCCCTTGACATTGAGACCGCACTCGAGACCTGCGACAACCTCCTTGACGTCGTCCTTGAAACGCTTGAGGCTCTCGAGCTCGCCAGTGTGGACAACGATGCCATCGCGGACAATGCGAACTTTGCTCTTGCTTTTGACCTTGCCCTCGTTGACGAAGCAACCAGCGATGGTGCCAACCTTGGAAATCTTGAAAGTCTCCTTGACCTCGAGATTGCCAGTGACCTGCTCGCGGATTTCGGGCGAAAGCATACCCTCCATTGCGCTCTTGAGCTCCTCGATGGCATCGTAGATGATAGAATAGAGACGTATATCAATCTTCTCACGCTCGGCAAGTTTGCGAGCACCGGCAGAAGGACGGACCTGGAAACCTATGACGACCGCATTGGAAGCCGTAGCGAGCATGATATCGGTCTCGGAAATCTGGCCGACAGCCTTGTGGATGACGTTGACACGAATCTCCTCTGTAGAGAGCTTGATGAGAGAGTCGGAAAGAGCCTCGACAGAGCCATCGACATCGCCCTTGACGATAACGTTGAGTTCCTGGAAGTTGCCGAGAGCGATACGGCGGCCAATCTCGTCGAGAGTGATATGGGGAGTAGCCCTCATAGAGAACTCACGCTGGAGCTGGTCGCGCTTGTTAGCGACCTCCTTGGCCTCCTTCTCATCCTCGAAGACATTGAACTTCTCGCCTGCCTGCGGAGCACCGTTGAGGCCGAGTACAAGAGCCGGGGTAGATGGGCCTGCCACCTCAATGCGCTGGTTGCGCTCGTTGAACATAGCCTTGACGCGGCCATAGTTCGCGCCACAGACAACCATATCGCCAGTGCGGAGAGTACCGTTTCGGACAAGCATGGTAGCCACGTAACCGCGACCCTTATCGAGAGAGCTCTCGATGACGTTGCCGCTAGCCCTGCGGTTGGGATTAGCCTTAAGTTCCTGAAGATCGGCAACGAGGAGAACCTTCTCAAGGAGCTTATCGACGTTGAGACCCTTCTTGGCCGAGATCTCTTGGCACTGATATTGACCGCCCCATTCCTCAACGAGGTAGTTCATATTGGCGAGAGCCTCACGAATCTTATCGGGGTTTGCACCAGGCTTATCAATCTTGTTGATAGCAAAGACGATGGGCACGTTGGCTGCGGAAGCGTGGTTGATTGCCTCGATAGTCTGAGGCATCACGCTGTCGTCGGCAGCGACGATGATGATGGCGACGTCGGTAACCTGGGCACCACGTGCACGCATGGCAGTAAAGGCCTCGTGGCCTGGGGTATCGAGGAAAGTGATCCTGCGACCATTCTCGAGGGTCACGCTATATGCACCGATATGCTGAGTAATGCCACCGGCCTCACCTTGGATGACGTTGGTCTTACGGATGTAGTCGAGGAGAGAAGTCTTACCGTGGTCAACGTGGCCCATGACGGTTACGATAGGTGGACGCTCCTCGAGAAGGGACTCATCGTCCTCCTCTTCCTCGACCTCGTGAGCCTTATCGACGCTGATGAACTCGACCTTGTAGCCGAACTCCTCAGCCACGATGGAGAGGGACTCCGCATCGAGACGCTGGTTGATGGAGACGAACATACCGAGCGACATAAAGGTGGCGATGACCTTGTTGACGGGGACGTTCATCATAGTAGCGAGTTCGGAAGCTGTCACGAACTCGGTAACCTTGAGGATGCTCTTCTCCTGCTCGAGACGTTCAGCCTCCTCGGCCTCGCGCTGGCGGACAGCCTCACGCTTATCGCGGTTGTGCTTAGAGGTAGTGGTCTTGTGCCCCTTGGCGGTAAGACGTGCGAGCGTCTCCTTTACCTGCCTTGATACATCCTCCTCGGAGGCCTCCTGGGGCTTCTGCTGAGCCTGCTGCTGACCATTGCCACCCTTCTTGTTGCGCTGCTTGTCCTTACGGTTCTGCTGCTGCTGGGCTGCGGCCTGCTGCTGTTTTTGCTGCTGCTTCTGCTTATTGCGCTCCTTATTGATGTCGGAGTTGACCTTGTTGATGGTGGTAGGCGACGAGACGTCAACCTTCTCACCTTTCTTATTTATGCGCTCACGCTTTTTCTTATTGTGCTTGCCAGCATCGCTAGAGACGGGAAGCTCAATCTTACCGAGCACCTTGGGACCGGAAAGGCTTGCGGGCTCATTGAGACGGAACACACCATCCTCGTTCACGTGACCCTTAGGGTCAGCTGCGGTAGCCTCGTCAGCCTTGGGAGCTTCAGCCACCTTATCTTGTGCGGCAGGAGTCTTGGGAGTCTCCACTACTTTAACCTCAGGTTGTTTATTTTCGAGTTCGGGCTTAACCTCGGGCTTCTTCTCCTCCACTTTGGGAGCGGGAGCAGCCTTCTGAGGCTCAACCTTTACGGGCTCAGCGGGCTTCTTGGCCTCGACGGGTTGTTGTACGGGCTGCGCAACTTGCTTGGCGGGAGCGACAGGCTCGGGGGTGGAGACAGGCTTCTTCTCGACGGCAGGTTGTGCCTGCTGAGGCTTGTCGGCAGGTTTGCTTCCGTTATGATTATTTAGGTTGATATGACCGACAACCTTAATGCCAGAGGTCTTTGGCTCGGGTTTCTCGGGCTGATTTTCGACCACGGCGCCAGAATCCGTCAGACCGACAGACTTACCGTCCTTATTACCAGTGCTTTTGATTTGACCGACCTTTTCAACATCCTGCTTAGCCTGACGATCGAGTTTGAACTCCTTGGCGATCATATCACACTGCTCCTTCGTCAACTTGGTGTTGGCCGAAAGATCTTCCGAGACACCCTTCTTATGAAGGATCTCAATGATGGTGCTGACACCGACGCCGCACTCCGTAGCTAATTGGGAAATTCTGCTTCCTACTGCCATATATAATTTTAGTACTCTCCCTGGTTTACTCGCATCCGCCAAGGCCTGGGACCGGGGAGAAGGTCTCCGGGCACACCGGTTGCGAACATTAAACAACTAAGATGGCTGCGCCCGAGAGGGCGAAACGCCACTGCTTGCAGCAAAAATCTCTACGGCATGGACAACGAGTGGAGCGTCGGCTTGCATCTGGGCCGCGGTAACCGCGTCTGCTTATGCGCCTCCGAGGATTCAGAGGGCTTGCGAGAGACTCAAACTGCTCTTGCTGGAGTTCTCATTACTCGAACTCAGCTTTGAGGATGGCGAGAACATCCTTGATGGTCTCATCCTCAAGGTCGGTGCGCTTAACGAGCTCGTCGTAGCCGAGTTCGAGAACCGACTTGGCGGTGTCACAACCTACGCTCTTGAGCACATCGATGATCCAAGGCTCAATCTCGTCAGAGAAGTCCTCAAGGCGGACATCCTCCTCGGTCTCAGCCTGCTCACGGAAGACATCGATGTCGTAGCCAGTGAGTTGGATGGCGAGTTTGATGTTGCTGCCGCCCTTACCGATAGCCATAGAGACTTCATCGGCATCGAGATAGACCTCGGCCTTGCGCTTGTCATCGTTGATGATGATGCGGTTGACCTTGGCTGGGCTGAGAGCTCGCTGGATATAGAGCTGGATATTGTTGGTGTAATTAATGACGTCGATATTCTCGTTCTTGAGTTCACGCACGATGGAGTGGATACGCGAGCCCTTCATACCGACGCATGCGCCTACGGGGTCGATACGATCGTCGTAAGACTCGACGGCAACCTTTGCGCGCTCGCCAGGGATGCGGACGATCTTGTGGATGGTGATGAGGCCATCGTAGACCTCCGGCACCTCATTCTCGAACATACGCTGGAGGAAGACTGGCGACGTACGAGAGATGATAACGAGAGGATTATTGTTCTTGAACTCGACACGAGCGATGACAGCGCGAACCTGATCGCCCTTTTTGAAGAAATCAGCAGGGATTTGCTCGGTCTTGGGGAGAATAAGGTCATTGCCCTCATCGTCGCGAACAAGGGCCTCGCGCTTCCAAACCTGATAAACCTCACCGGTAACGATTTGGCCGATACGCTCCTTGTAGCGATTGAAAAGGTTGTCCTTCTCAAGGTCCATAACGATGCCTGCAAGATTCTGCTTAAGGCTGAGGATGGCGCGGCGGCCGAAGTCCTTGAGCTTAACTTCCTCATCTACAGTCTCGCCGACCTCGAAGTCAGGCTGAATCTTCTGTGCGTCGGTAAGGGAAATCTCGAGGTTGGGGTCAACGAGTTTGTCGTCCTCGACGACGGTGCGGGTACGCCAGATCTCGAAGTCGCCCTTCTCGGCGTTGATAATGATGTTGAAGTTCGAGTCTGTACCGAACTGCTTGACCAGGACGCCGCGGAAAGCCTCCTCGAGGATGCGGACCATTGTTGCCCTGTCGATGTTCTTCAGCTCCTTGAACTCGGCAAAAGTATCTATCAGCGTGTTAGTCTCCATTACAACTTCTTTTTCTAAAAGTCGGGAAATATATGTGTCTTTATAGGCTATGCGGGCGGGAGCGCCACGCGGCCATATGTTTTTTCGTTAGAACTCGATGATGTCCTTCACCATCTTTACGTCGGAGAGGGCGTAGTGCGTCACGGTCTTGAAGATTTGCTTTTTCTTCTCGCCCTCGACTTTCTTCTTTTCCTCGGTCTCGACGTCGAAGCCCTGTTCGTCGGCATCGACAAGGACGCCACGGATCCACGCACCATTTGGCATAGTGACCTCGACCTTATTACCGATATTCTTGCGGAACTGGCCGTACACCTTGAGTTCGCAGCCGATGCCGGCGGAAGAGACTTCTAGGGAGTAGTCCTCGGCTTCGCGGTCGAGTTTAGTCTCCACGAGAGCGTCAAGTTCCTCGCAATAAGATATGGGGATGCCGTTGTCGCCATCTACGACAATGCGGATCTCGTTTGACGGGCCAACGGAGACCTCGACAATGAAATTGCCGTCGTCTTCTATCTTTTGGGCCACTATGGCCAGCACGTCTTCCTTGGTTATCATAATGATTTTTGGGTAGTTTATAACAACAAAATAGGGGACACTGGGTCCCCTATCCACGTTGCAAACGCCTATATGAACGACGCAAAGTTAAGAACAAATATCAGAAAATCAAAATTATTTGTATTTCACGCTGTTATAAATGCCCATTTGCATAAAACAGAGCGGAAGACGCGAACCTTATCGACTTTATACATTCTGATATTTAGTCACATCGTAGCAAACTTTCCTATAATCAACCAAAATTTAGAAAATTCACCACGACAGTACGTCATTCAGCCGTATTATTGGCATCAGCATTATCACAGTATTCCGAGAAGAGGCTGGAGACCTCATCAATCGAGACGCCGAGCATCCGCATATTGCGAAAGATGTCGGGCAAGACGCGCTTGACAAAGTCGGCCTTGCGCTCGGCATGGATCTTTTCTTTCGCGCCAGGGCTCACGAAATAGCCCATACCGCGTTTATTGAAGATAACCTCCTGTCGAGCAAGGTGCTCATAGGTCTTGAAAGCCGTGTTGGTATTGACCTCAAGGCTCACGGCGTAGTCGCGCACGCTTGGGATACGTTCGCCCTCGGCATACGTGCCGATAAGGATAGCATCGCACAGGCGATCGGCCATTTGGAGATATATCGCTCTGTCGGAATTAAAACCCATAAGCAGAAAATTTACTAGATTGCAAGGAACGAGCCGCGCACAGCTTGCGAACGCTTGAAGAAAAGGTAGGAGCAGAACAGCAGAGCCGCCGAGATGACGAAAAAGACAATGTTGAGCCAAAGCACCAACATCGCAAAGCGGATATTGTATTGTGAAAAATCAATCATTTCGTAAACGGCAAATATTGCTCGACCAGATATTATGGAACACAATACTTGCGCAAAGAAAGCGATGAGCCATTTAAAGCGGCTGAAAAGCAAACCGCAGAAAATGAACGTGGACATCGAGGCGACGAAAAAGAGAACGGCACACGAACGCATTCCGAAGAGTAGCATCGGGCTACACGCGAGCATCGCATCATTACAATGAAAGACCATCATAGACGTTCTCAAAGACTCGCCGAAAGAGGTCGGAGAAGTGACGAGCACAGCCACGTAGAAACCAACAACGGCGCAGAGCACCGGTAGGGCTATGCGCATAATGATTGCCGAGATGAACTTCTCGAGGCTCGACGCAGGAAGAGCGAGGAATTGCGAATGCCCATCGCCTACTCGACCTGTGGAAGTCATCATCTTGACGCAACGATAAGATGTGAAGCCAAGCATAATGAACATAAAGAAAGGCACACAACTCGGTGCAAAATTAGACGCCGCCAAATCGTTATCGAAGTAGATAAAATTCTTGTAGCTCAAGAATATAGCACCCGCAACGATTAGGGGAATGAGAGTGAGATTGGCATAAGTACGCCACTTGACAAAGCCCAGGTAGCGCAGGACGTTTACGAAACGTTTATATTGAAAATCCTTCATAAGGAACTTATTATTAATAGTCTAAAAAGCTGGCCTACAAAGAGACTATTCGTCTTTGCCAGTCACCCTAAGGTCATCGGTATCGACGTGAGAGGCACCGGAAGTGCTCTGAGAAAGGGTCTTACAATTACCAGAGAGATCGATATTAGCCGCGCCACTAAGAGCGCAAGCCACCTTGCCACAGTCGACAAGATTGAGATCGACTTCGCCAGCACCGCTCATAGCGACATTGACAGACTCTGCATTTCTAACCTTACCATCGAAACGAGCGGCACCGCTAGTCTCAACGTCAACGGCCTTAGCCTCAACAGAGCCCACATTAACTTTGCCAGCTCCGCTCATTTCGAAACCAATTTTGTTTGCCACGACTACGGAATCGAGCGACAACTCGCTTGCTCCAGAAGTCCCGATATTGAGACCATCAGTAGAGAGCAGACCGACGACCTTAAGATCATTAGCTCCGCTCAACCCGACCTTAGAGAGGGAACGGGAAGAGATACGCACATCAACTTTGCCCAAAGTTACGGAGTTGCCTCCAAACACCCAGCCGAGGCCATTGTTCTTGGAATTTTGCGAGAAATAAAGGACATCGCCTTTCTGCTCAACCACGATAGCATTGACAGCGGAGGCACCACCTTCGAGGATTACACTGTCGGCGCCAGCCTCACTCTGGGTGTAGACGATATCTATCGCACCTGAAGCTTGAATTTCGGAGAAGTCGCTTACAGCAATGGACTTATGGGTGAAAGTTGTATCGTTCTCACCATCAGTTGCCTGACGTTTCTCGAGGATACAGGAAGTGGAGAGTGTTGCAACGGTCACACAGGCCAGGGCTATAGAGAATATTCTGCGTTTCATTTTAGTATATTATTAAGTTCTTGATTTGGGAAGATCGGGGTCGGTTATTTGGAAATGAGCTTGCCTTTGACGGCAGCATTGAAAAGGAGTTCGAGATTGAGTTGCGTTTCTGCGTCATCAGGATGTTTGGGGCGGACGATGGCCATACCAGCGGGAGTCGGCTCGGAGTAGAGAGTATCGGCGGGCACCTCGGTGTGGGGAACGTAGTCGAAAGTGTAGAGTTCCGCGAGGTCGGCCACAGACTTATCTAGGAGGACCTGAGTATTGTCCATAATGACAATTTGGTCGAGAATTTGCTCAACATCGTGAACTTGGTGAGTCGAAATGACGAGAAGACGCTCGTCCCCCATTGCCTTGGCAATGATCTTGCGGAAGAGGCTTTTGCTGGGAATGTCGAGACCGTTGGTAGGCTCGTCCATAAGGACGATATTGGTGCCGGACGCCACGGCGAAAGAGAGCATCACCTTTTTGCGCTGACCGAGAGAAAGCTGGTCGAGACGCTTGATGTCGGCAGGCATGTCGAGAGTGGAGAGGCAATCGTCAAGCAGTTGCCGGCTGAAATTGGGATAGAAAGGGGCGTTGACCTTTACGTAAGATTCGAGGCTTATAGATGGGAGCGCGAACTCGTCCGGGACGTAGAAAATCTTGGCAAGGGTGTCTGCATTTCGATGGAACACCTCATCACCATCTATGGCTACGCTACCACATGACGGACGGAGGATGCCGCACATCAGGCCGAGAAGCGTCGTCTTGCCCACACCATTCTCGCCAAGGAGACCACATATGCGTCCGGGATGAAGCGCAAGATTGAGCGACTCAATCACATTACGCTTGGACGAAGGGTAATGGTATGAGACATTGGATATATTAATCATACTTGTCTGTTTTGAGGTCTTTATTTGCGTTGCCTATATTTTGTTTTAGTGTCATACCTAAATAGAACACCACAAAGTTACAGAAAGAGATTTAATGTGCAAGTGGGAAAGAGGAATTTTTGAGATAAATTATACCCGCAGATCAAGAAACCCCGCAAAACCTATATGGCTCAGCGGGGCAATGACATATACACGACGAGGAGATGCGGACAATAATATAAGGTATCAACCTCGTTTAAAAAGCTTTACAACAATAAGCGCAAGAGCCAGAATGGCAGTGATTATGGCACCGGACGGGAGGTCGAAGAAGAAACTCAGCACGAGCCCGACAAAAGCACCGACGAAGGCAACGATGCCCGACAGAACCATTATGCGAGGCAAAGTATGCGCGAAAGACATCGCTATGGCCTGCGGAATAGAGAACACCGAGAGCACAAGAATAATGCCCACAGCCTTGATTGAGAGCGAAATGGCCAAGGCAACGAATACCGAGGCGAGAGCCGACACGAGCGAAGGATGCCACCCCGAGAGACGGGCGTAGACGGGATCGAAAGACGAATAGAGTAATGGACGATAAAACACCACCGCACAGACCACGCAGAGCAAAGCCATAACGGCATTAGCCACGACATCCGCACCACTCACCGCCAGCAA
>CAVGTO010000068.1:0-10887 GCA_963631865.1 Eggerthellaceae bacterium | reverse complement strand
CGTTCCCGCTGAGTTCACCTACAAAGGCAAGAAATACACTCCCCAGTCGTTCCAGGAGAGCCTCGGTCTCAACCTCGACGACTACATCTCCCTTACCTCTTTCACTCACCATCCTTTCTACACTCAGTTCATCATCGAGGTGCAAGACAACTGGCGTTGGGGTGCTTCTTACAACCTCCCCATCGACGAGTTCATGCAGGTCGTTGACAACGCTGTAAACAACGGTTACACCTTCGCATGGGGTGCCGACGTGTCTGAGACCGGCTTCACCCGCGATGGCATTGCTGTCTGCCCCGATGCCGACCACGGTGCCGATATCACCGGCAGCGACATGGCTCGTTGGACCGGCCTCAACTATATGGAGAAGCGTAAGGAGCTCACCTCTCGTCCTCTCCCCGAGATTGAGGTTACTCAGGAGATGCGCCAGGAGGCTTACGACAATTGGGAGACCACCGACGACCATGGTATGCTCATCTACGGTCTCGCCAAGGATCAGAATGGCAAGGAGTACTATATGGTCAAGAACTCTTGGGGCAACAGCGGCAAGTACAACGGCATCTGGTACGCTTCTAAGGCGTTCGTCAAGTACAAGACTATGAACATCCTCGTCCACAAGGACGCTATCCCCAAGGATATCCGCAAGAAGCTCGGCATCAAATAATGTCTGAACTTCCATAGCCTAGTATAAAGCAACATCCCCCGCAGGTCCATCAATGACTTGCGGGGGATTTCTGGTTTTAAGCTTTTTTGAATATTCTGACGGTAATAATATTGCAATCGGTACGTTACATATTCAAACGCTACAAATAAAAGAGCTTTTGATGCTACAAGCCACGAACCGCCACTTCTGCAGTGCCGACAGCACTGCCGATTGTGAGGCAAGATGCGCCTTATTGTTGAGCGTCAAGCCTGGCATCTTCAATCGTCATTAATAAGTCTCTCGGGCGCAATGAGAGTTGAGCCGCAGTTGCAATGCCTGTGTGCCCTCTTTCTCATACGGCGAATGCGAACAGCCGTTGTCTGGCCAAGGGCTTGACCGCTTCAAGCGGGTCGGGAAATAGTACCGCATCCCCGGCCCGCTTGCTTTCGCCGTCTCCTCGCAATCTTTTCGGCCCAAATCCCTTAGATTCTCAAAATGTTTGAAATGTATAGACTTTAAATGTTTGTAACATAACGATTTAGCTTCTTTGGCGGCTGCGTGTGTATATTGTGGGCAAATGAATGAGTTTGAGGATATAGCTAATCGATTGGTATGTAAAGGTTTGTTGCCCTCTGCGTGCTGCAGTTGTAGATATTGAGGTGCAAAGCCCTAAAGTCTCATACATTCTTCGTCGATGATGCTTTCTGTAATTGAAAGCATTGGGATATGAATATGATTTGTTTGTGATAAAATGTTGGGCTACGCTGAGGCTGTCGGCTCATTAAGGTTGTCTTTTATGGCCTCTTTAAGCCGGTCAGCCATATAGAGCGGAAGATTTAACAAGTCGTTGTCTTTCCGCATGTTTAGAGTAGAAAACCGAATGGCGAGTTTTGGCGTGTATGTTTTGCGGTAGAGGGCTAAGCTTTTAGCTTTGATGTTTTGCTCCGCTTTGACTTCGATTGGCGTTATCTGCTCTGCGTTTTGCAAGATAAATTCAACTTCAGCCGTATTGCCTGATGTCCAGTAATATTGCTTGTCATTGAATTGGCTTACAAGAGATTGGAGAATATAGTTTTCTGCCAGAACGCCTTTGAATTCCGTGAACAGACTGTTGCCTCGGATTGCAGTTGCCGTCTCTAATCCAAATTTTCGGCAGAGAAGCCCTACGTCGCATAGGTACAGTTTGAATGCTCCTGGTTTTTTGTAGGCTGATAGCGGCAGGCGGGGCGTCTCCACACAGTAGACCATTTGGACTAAGCCAGCCATGCGTAGCCATTCTATTGCGCCTTCGTACTCTCGAGCTCTCGCTCCCTGCTTTATATCCGAGTACTTGAATTTCTTATCCTCCCTTGCGAGCTGATCTTGCAAGTTGTCCCAAACTTGGAATACTCGAGGTATGTCTTTGTTGTTGATATGCTTAGAGAAGTCATATGTGTACGATTGGAGTATGCCGTCTTGAATCTCATTTGTAGACTGCCAGTCGTGGCTGTCAATGTAGTTACTAACAGCCTCTGGCATTCCTCCCAGGGCAAGGTACTCCTTGTAGGCCGTTAATAGTTTCTCGTGTAGAACTTCCGGCACGGGGTTCGGGATATTAATAAGTTTGTAGGAGGCGAAAAGTTCTGGCTTAGCCGCATTGAGATATTCGGAGAAGGAAACTGGCCGTAGAGTCAAGAAGTTAACTTTCCCAACTGGAAACGATGAGCCAGTGCGGTTGAGCGCTACGCCAAGCAGAGAGCCGGCGCAAACAATCGAGTATTCGGGGGCTTCTTCGCAAAAGTATTTGAGACTGTTGAGCGCATCGTTGCACTCTTGAATCTCATCCCAAATAATAAGTGTATCCTTTGGCGTTATCTCCTTCCCAAATGCCATCGACATCGAGTTGACTAAAGTCTTGGGCTCTTTGCTTTTCTTGAAGTCCTCTTTCCACGCTGGCATGGTGTCGAAGTTGATGTATATCACTTCTTTATAACATTCGTTTCCAAACTTTTTCAGAATCCACGATTTGCCTACCTGTCTTGCGCCTTGAAGTACCAGGGGTTTGCGACGTGGGCTGTTTTTCCACTCGGTAAGTTGGGTAAGTATGTCTCTCTTGATTTCCATTCCTATGATTTTTGTGCAAATATGCCACTTTTTCCTATGAAAAACGTGAAGTTTTGCCATTTATTCCTATGAAAAATGTGACATTTGCCATTTATTCATATGAATAATGTGATGTAGTTGATAATTAGTAATTTAAGAATTAAGGCCGAGGTGGAGAGAAATAAGCCCATAGCCGTGTCGTTGCATAATGTGAATATTATATTGTTGTCTGGAAAACGGAAAGCGTTCCCAATGAGTGCTTGGCTCTTTGGGGACGCTTTTCGTTTTCTACCTCTTTGGTCTATTCTCCTGTTATGCCGGCAGCGGCCTCGTTGTAGAGGGCCTGCCAGATGGCGTCGTCGTTAGCCTTTTCGTCAAAGTATGGGTATGCCTTGATGTCGCTAAAGGGCATTAATGTGTTTAGTTGGCCTTGCATAACATGGGCTAGGTCCACATCCTCCGCACTGACGGTGTAGATTGTGGTTGTGATGGCTAGTGATGACTTGTCGTCCTCTACGTGCTCTGCTCTGAATTGAAAGCCTTGGTATAGGAAGTTGTACCGTCCACTGTCCGCCGGGTCTGGCGTGACTAATGTGCACTTAAGTTCCTCCATTGCCTTGGGGAACATTTTTTTAGTGTTGAAATTCATACTTTCCTCCTTTTCTAATTCCCATTTTTCATTTTGGGAACGCTCTCATAACGGGGCGGTGGGAGTTTTATTTTATGGCGGGCGAAGTTTTTGGTTCATGCACAAAAAAGCCGTCAAGCGCGATAAAAGTGCGCTTGACGGCAGACTCTATTTATAGGATAGGTAGTGAATGCAGTAATTGGGGCGACCTACATCATGCCGAGCTCCAGTCGGGCCTCGTCAGACAGGTTGTCTTGAGACCATGCCGGGTCGAACGTGAGGTTGACTTCGACGCTTGTCACGCCGGGTATTGTCTTCAGTTTGTCCATAACCTCCTCTGGCAGGCTGTCCGCCACGGGGCAGTTGGGGGCCGTGAGTGTCATGAGGATGCGCACATCGTTGTTTGTAGATACCTCAAGTTTGTAGATGAGGCCGAGGTCGTATATATTTACGGGAATCTCAGGGTCATAGACGGTCTTGAGCTGCTCTATTACGAGTTGCTCGATGCTCTTCTCGCCCTGCTGATTTTCTGCTTCTTCGTTTGCCATTGGTGGTGTGGGGGGGGTTAAGCCATCTTGTTCTTGGCGGCGTAGGCCATGGCGTAGAGGCGGATTTGCTTGATCATGGCCAGCAGACCGTTGGAACGGGTGGGGGTAAGGTTCTCCTTCAGGCCTATGCGGTCGATGAAGTAGAGGTCGGCCGTCTCGATGTCCTCGGGCTTCTGCCCGTCGACAACCTTGAGCAGGAGAGCCACGATGCCCTTCACGATGATGGCGTCGGAGTCTCCCTTGAAAGAGAGCGTGCCGTCGGCGTTCTGCTCGCAGTAGATCCAGACCGTGCTCTGGCAGCCCTCGATGATGTACTCGGGCTTGCGATGCTCCTCGGGGTACCGCTCCATGTCGTTGCCCAACTCAATGAGCAGCGAGTATTTGTCCATCCATTCGTCGTAGGCTGCGAACTCGTCTACGATCTCGTCTTGCACTTCGTTTATGGTCATGCCTTTTTGCTTTTACCGGCGCGAATTTACTGAGTTTGGAAATTCTTTTTTGCGCAATGGGCTTCTATTTTGGGTAAATATGCTTAATTTGCTATCAGTTTAAGAAAAAGAAAATAATGCCAACACGCCATAAACTGCAGATGGAGGAGATGGGGCGTCTCTCGGCCGACGAGTTCAAGCAGGCCGACAAGACTCCGCTCGTCATCATTGCCGACGAGGTCCGCAGCCTCAATAACATTGGTTCCTTTTTCCGCACGGCCGACGCTTTCCGCCTCGAGCGCATCTATCTCTGCGGAGCCATAGGCACGCCGCCTCATCCCGAGATACATAAGACGGCCCTCGGAGCCGAGTTCACAGTCGACTGGGTGCAGTTCGATTCAACTCTCGAAGTTGTCCGCTCTCTCAAGAGCCAAGGCTACGTGACCCTGGCCCTCGAACAGGCGCAAGGCAGTGTAAGCCTCGAAAAACTACGTGTCGAGAAAGGCCGCAAATACGCCCTCGTGGCGGGCAATGAGATTCGTGGTGTGGATCAAGAGGTCGTTGATGAGTGCGATACGTGCGTTGAGATTCCTCAGTTTGGCACAAAGCATTCGCTCAATGTCTCTGTCTCTACAGGTATGGCTGTGTGGGAAATTGTAAAGCAGTTAACTCTCTAGTCTATAATTATATAAACGGACGTGTAGTCTATGAATAGGTTTTTCTCGCTCGTGGCTCTTGCCGCACTCGTTCCTGCCGTCGCTGCTTCCGCTCAGCAAAGCGACGCCGTCTATCGATACGATGGCGAGGGCTTCTACCTCTCGCTCAATGCACAATCCGACGTTCGCATTGGCTCGACTGGCGAAATGCGTTTCGTGACTGAGGATCCGGATGATGATGAACCCAAGGTTGAGGTGACCATATATAGGGTGCCGACTGTCGATGGGTATTCCAATGTCCGCGAGGATATCGAGGACTACGACTTCTTTATCAAGACCGACAGCACGGAACTTATGGCCGAGGGCCGCCGCGCCGCTCGTAAGTTCCTCTTCAGTCTCTCTCGCACGACCCGCACGGGAGCTTCGCTTAGCGTCTACATTGCCGACCCTAAGGGGCGAGATGGACGCAAGAAAGTCTATCTCGATATTCCTGCATCTGTGGTCGTAGAGATATGCGAGGCTCAGCGGAAAACGTGGAATAATACATTGTATTGATAAAATATCATCAGTGCTTTTTCTTGACAAGCCTAACTTGTTAAATACCTACAAAAGGGTGATAAGAAACTGCAATTTTTGTATCAATGATTTGATTATTATTGCACTCAGAAACGGGTGGGTGCTCTAAATATAGGGCTGAGGTAGCATTCCGGTCGACTGCCTCTGCAGCTTTTCGCCACTCGTGGACAATATATCGAGTTAAGATTAAATCATTGTGGAGACAATAAAATTCAAACCTATATGGAAGCCCACCCTTTGGGGTGGTGAATGGTGGCTCATCTCGGCCGTGAAAGGCTCGGAGTCCATTGCCGAGGGAGGAGAGTGCGCCGGTCTCTCGCTGCCCGAGATTCTTGCTGAGCATAAGCAGGAACTTGTCGGTGGCAAGTCCTGGGATAAATATGCGGCTGCTTTCCCACTCCTTGTAAAGTTTATCGACGCTCGTCAGGATCTCTCAATCCAAGTCCATCCCGATGATGAGATGGCAGCCCGTGTCCATGGCAAACTTGGCAAGAACGAGATGTGGTACGTAGTCGATGCTCTCAAAGGCGCATATCTAATCGACGGTTTCAAGAAGCCTCTTGCTGAAGCAGACTATGCGGCAAGCGTTGCTGATGGCTCCATTGAGGGATATCTCAATAAAGTCCCTGTGGCCGTTGGCGACGTATTCTTTATCCCCGCTGGTCGTGTTCATGGCATTGGTGGCGGCACTTATATCGCGGAGATTCAGCAAAGCAGCGATGTCACGTATCGCCTCTACGACTACAATCGTCGCGACAAAAATGGTAATCTCCGCGAGCTCCATACCGACCTCGCCCGTCAAGCCATAACTTTTGGTGAGACGACACCCGACCCTTATACTCATTACACCGAGACGCCAGACGCCCTCTCCGAAGTTGTCCGCAGCGAATTCTTCACCACTTCCGTAGCCCATCTGTCCCGTCCGCTCACTTGCGACCTGTCGGCAGTCGACTCTTTCGTAATCGTTATGACTCTTGACGGCTCGTGCTGTCTGACGGATGAGAGCGGCAAGGCTGTGATACTCCACCCTCATGAGGCTGCCCTCGTGCCGGCCTCGTCTCGTAGCCTGACGCTTACGCCCGACGGCAAGGCCAAACTCCTTGTGAGCCACCTTTAGCCAGCTTCGGGCGTCTTCAAGCATCTTAAAAAGAACAGAACAGTTACATCCCAATAAATTCCCTCCCTCTCGATGAAGTCTAAGATTTTAGCCCTTGCGGCCGCTATAGGCCTCCTCTCCGCAGATGCCATGGCACAGGATTTCGTAACCGTACGCGATGGCCATTTCGAGCGCGGCGGCAAGCCATACTACTACGTTGGCACCAATTTCTGGTACGGCGCCATTCTTGGATCTGAAGGTCAAGGCGGCGACCGCACTCGTCTCATCAAGGAACTCGACGAGTTGAAAGCCAACGGTATGGACAACCTCCGCATCCTCGTGGGCAGCGACGGTGAGCGTGGCGTGAAGACTAAAGTCGAGCCCACTCTCCAAATTGAGCCGGGCGTCTATAACGACACGATCCTTGCCGGTCTGGACTTCCTTCTTGCTGAGATGGGGAAACGCGACATGGTGGCCGTGCTCTACCTCAATAACTCTTGGGAGTGGAGCGGCGGCTACGGTTTCTATCTTGAGCATGCCGGCGCAGGCAAGGCCCCCCGTCCAAATGAGGCTGGCTATTGGCCATATATGTGTTTCGTCAGCCAATTTGCCAGCAACGAGAAGGCCCATCAGTTCTTCTATGACTATGTGCGTTTCATCGTTGGCCGCACCAATCGCTACACAGGAAAGAGGTACACCGACGACACGGCCATAATGAGTTGGCAGATAGGCAATGAGCCCCGCGCTTTCTCGGAAGAGGCCAAGGCTCCCTTTGCTAAATGGCTTTCGGAGTCCACCGCACTCATCCGCAGTCTCGACTCTAACCACCTCATCTCCCTCGGCAGTGAGGGCTCTTGGGGGTGTGAGGACGATATGAGTCTCTACGAACAGATTTGTGCGGATAAGAATGTGGACTACATGAATATCCACCTCTGGCCATACAACTGGAGTTGGGCTCGTGCTCGCCATTTGCGCGCCGACTTGCAGAACGCATGCGACCACACAAAGGAGTATATCGACAATCATCTTGCCGTGAGCGCAAAACTGCATAAGCCCCTCGTAATGGAGGAGTTCGGCTTTCCGAGGGATGGCTTCTCTTTCTCTAAGGAGGCTACAACAACGGTGCGCGATGATTACTACGACTACGTCTTCGGCCTTATATACAACGCGCGCCGCGAAGGTGGTTTCTTCGCAGGCTGCAATTTCTGGGGCTGGGGCGGTGCTGCGGATCCCGAGCATGACGATTGGCAAGTGGGCGACCCATATACTGGCGACCCCGCGCAGGAGGCTCAGGGTCTCAACTCGGTTTTCTCGACCGACAAATCGACCCTCAGGGTCATCTCCAAGTGGAATAAGAAACTTCGCTAAAAATCAATAGGGTGGCGCGGCTGATGCGGGAACTCGTGTGAGACCCGGGTCGCGTCTCCCTTTCTCTATTTATAAGGATGTCTCTCTATTTCGTTATCCGAAACAATAAGACTTTCGGACCTTACGATGCGCCGACGCTTGCCGATATGGTGAGCCGTGGGCGCGTTCTTCGTTGTGACAAGGCTTTCGTCGATGGCTCACAGTATGATGGCAAGTCGACTGTCGGCTCACTCCTCCGCTCGGCTGGTTTTAATCCTATGGTGAAATCGGGTGAGAGCGTGATTGCGCAAATTCGTAATATCGGTACCGAGGTGGTCTTCCCCCGTGAGGATATGCATCGCTCTGTGTGGCGACAAGATTCTACGCTTATCGTCATGGCCCTCGTGGGGCTTCTGCCTTTGGCTGTGGAGTTCCTGGCTGGCGGCATGTTCAAGACTCTCTCCACTTTTTATTTCATATCGCTCTATTTTTCAGCGATGTGGGGCCTGTTCTTCTATTACCTTTTCAAGACAAAGCAGGTGACGGTTAAGGCGACTCTTGGTGTGTTTTTCCTTACCCAGGCGTTTGTCTTTGTCGCATGGGACTTGCTTGGCATTCCTGCTCTCAACCCGTTTTACGCGTTGGAAAACGCAAGCGGGCTTATATCGCAATGGCTGTTCTACACTGGCGGCGTGGGCGTTACTGAGGAGTTTGCCAAGGCATTGCCTCTGCTTATCATCACGGCTCGTGCCCGAGAGCCGCTCGTGCCGCAGACTATGGTTTTCTATGGCCTTATGTCCGGCATTGCGTTTGGTGTCTTCGAGGGCGTTGAGTATCAAATGAGTGTAAACCGCGAGATGAGCTATAGCGAATCTTTCTTGGCCAATATAGCGCGTCTCACTACTTTGCCTTTCGCCCATTCTCTCTGGGCTGGCATTGCTGGTTATTTCATTTCTTTTGCGCTCCTTTACCCTGCGTATAAGTGGGCTTTGTGGATTTTGGCTATTCTTGTTCCTGCCGTGCTCCATGGCACCTATGATTTCATGTGCGGTCTGCCCATCGGTGGCGTTTTTGTTCGCGCTGCAATCATTTTCTTCTCGGCCTTGCTGCTCATAACTTATCTGAAGCGAGGTTCGGATCTCCAGGGGCGACTGTCGTCTCTTACTCATTAATATGCGGAGGTTCAGGTGATTGATTTGCCTCAGCTTAATTTGCCTCCAGCGGCTCTCCATGTGCGTGAGCCGTTGTCGCCTGGTGGGCGCGCCTCTGTGCTCTGCCTCTGTCGCCGACGGTATGTGGCTCTTACTCCCGAGGAGTGGGTGAGGCAGAATTTTATTTCGCTTTTGGTGACGAGGCTCGGTTATCCGCAAGGCCTTGTGGCTGCCGAGGTGCCAGTTGATGTCAATGGGCTTAGGCAGAGGGCGGATATTGTGGTCTTCTCTCGCCAGATGCGTCCGCTCGTCATCGTGGAGTGCAAGGCTCCGCATATCACGCTTTCGCAAGTGACTCTCAATCAGGCTTGCCGGTACCTGTCTGCGATAGACTCTGTGGCCGTGGCCCTCACTAATGGCGTGGATCACTACTGCGTGACGAGGGCCGCCGACGGGTCGGCGCGCTTTTTGCAACACATCCCGACGTGGGACGAGGTCAATGCTCTTGGCGCCGCGAATGGAGCGCCGGCAAAGGAGTGAAGGTTTTCGCTTGAACCCGAATTGCGTAACCAGGTGTGCCGACTTTCCGTACCACGGAGCGAAGAAGTAAAAAACAATAATCATCATATTCCGAAAAATAAAATGAGAAACTTGCTTAGGACTCTAACCTGTATGGCTATCACTGCCATCGGTACCCTGACAGTCTCTGCGCAAAACTGCACACCGACGGTCGACGACTATAAGAACTTCCCCAGCACCAAGACCCTCGTGGTCCTCGACGACAATATGTTCTCCGATTTCAATATGGCCATCAAGAAGGACATAAAGAATAATTGGAGCATCACCGAGACCGCTTTCATCACCAAGAAGGAGTTCGAGAAGAAACGTACCGACCCGCAGTATTCGTTCCTCCTTACCACCACCGTAACCTATCCCGACGACAAGACCAAGACTAAGTATCTCTACTTCAGCCTTATCATGGGCAAGAACGTCAAGAAAGTTAAGGATATGCCGGATCTCATCTCTGTGCCCCTCGCATACGCCAGCGTAGATGAGCAATCTGAGTGGGTCTACAAGCTCCCCGTCATTATCCGCTTTATGCTTAAGCACGTGGAGACTATGACGGCCAACCCCAAGCTCATCTCCGAGACCCCGCTCCTCATGTACAACAAGTACAGCCAGTCGCTCGCCAACAAGACTCTCTACCTCGTCAAGGAGGACCTCGAGAAAGGTTGCCAGACGGAGTCCGCCATAAAGAGCGTCTACCCATATAAGTTCAAGCTCGTCTCTGAGAGCGAAGTTCGCAAAGCCCTTGAGGATAAGGACGATAATGTGGTAATCCTCCACAAGATTGGCCCGAAAAAGAATTTCAAGAGCCGTTGCTACAAGATGCTTATGGGTGCCGGCGACGCCAGCGTCTACTACTTCGACTACCATACCGTCAGCCTCAAGAATCCTGACGCCCTTCTCGAGAAGGATCTCAAGAAGATTGGTAAGCAGTAGAGCGGTAATCTGCTAAAAGAATAGCGCAAGCCAAGGTGTTCATACTTTGGCTTGTGTTTTTTTGTGTGTATCCTTAACTGTTCGCTCTCGTATGTATAAGTAGTTCAGGAGAGTTGGCTTGCTGTTCGTTTGCTCTTGTTTGAATCGTATTATGTTTTGAGGCGTGTTTTGCACAATGTTTTGTTTAAATCATACTATTCGCAACATTCGCATCGGGTGTGCCCTAATAGGT
>CAVGTO010000067.1:0-10923 GCA_963631865.1 Eggerthellaceae bacterium | reverse complement strand
CTGTTAGCACTGTAAAGTATGTCAAGAAATAGGGGGATAGATATTCCATAAAATTCAAGGGACTTCGGCTTCCAACGCCGGAGTCCCTTTACCTTTTCAATCCCATAATACCAACTCGCGTTTTTTGCTATATTTGCAATAAGCATTTTACACGCCAGAACCTTCGTAAGCCCTGTGGAAATCAACAAGGGCGGAGCGAAATCCGTGGCAAGCGCAGCAAGCGACTCAAAACTCCTGTGCTAATCAGTGCGATATGAGGACAAAGAGACACTTAAAGACAATATGACAATGGAGACTTTCAGCGACGTAATATCGAGCGATAAACTCGTACTTGTAGACTTCTTCGCCACGTGGTGCCAACCATGCAAGATGATGCACCCCGTGCTTGAGCAAGTAAAAGAGAAACTCGGCGACAAAATCCGCATAATCAAGATAGACATTGACAAGAACCAGCAAGTCGCCGCGCAATATCAGATACAATCCGTGCCCACCCTTATGCTCTTCCGCCATGGCGAAGCCCTTCTCCGCCAAAGTGGCGCAATGTCGCGAGCCGACCTGATGTCCCTGCTCGACCCGTTTCTCAATCAGTAAACACCAATCGGAACAACTCAAATCCCGATATCCCTGTAATCCGTGATATCAGTGTTCGAGAAAGAAAGTCTAAATCCGTAATCCGCAATATCACTGTCTCGTGTAAATCCAATAAGAGCAAAGCGAAATCAGTGCAATCAGTGGACTAAAAATATGAAGAAACTACTATTCCTCCACGGCTTCTTCGCCTCGGGCGGTTGCCCTATGGCCATAACATTGCGTGACGGCCTCAGAGCCGAGGCGGAAGTCCTCACTCCAGACTTGCCACTGTCGCCCAACGCCGCCCTGGATTATATCCGAGCAATCTGTAAGGAAGCGCATCCCGACATCCTCGTAGGCAACAGTTGTGGCTCCTTCTATGCCCAAATCATAGCCAACGAGCAGCAAATCCCCGCCCTCCTGGGAAACCCGTATTTCGAGATGACGAAGTTCCTTGCTGAGCGCATCGGCAGCCACAAATATAAGTCGCCCCGCAAAGATGGTCGTCAGGATTTCGAGATAACGGACGACTTGGTATCTGAGTTCCAACAGGTGCAGGACCGCCAGTTCCGCAACCTCAGTCCCTCTATGGCCTCCAAAATCTGGGGCATCTTTGGCGACAGTGACCCCATAGCCCACTACGAGTCCCTCTTCCTAGCCCACTACAGCCGCTCCTTCCATTTTCCCGGAGCCCATACGCCCACTGCTGATGAAGTTTGCGAGTATTATTTGCCGGTGGTTAGGGAGATGATGAGGGAATGAGGTGACTGGATGTCTTTTGCCGCTGCCAATAAAGCGGTTAGACGTTGCCGTCCATCAATTACAAGGTCTCCTTGGCGGTGAAAGCTACGCTCAAAACCTCTCCTCACTTCCCCTTTACCATTCTCTCCGACAACTCAATCCGCTGGTCCAATTCCTTCTTATACTCGCCGTTGTTCAGTTTGCGGGCCTTGGTGAGGTACGCCTTGGCTTTATCGGCTTGGTGCTGCTTTATGCAGATCTCGGCGGCGTGGACGGCCGCATAGGGACCAAAGTAACGTGTGCTGTTGGCGGACTCGACTATCGTCTTGTCGTAGTTGCTTATGGCCGTAGCGTAGTCGTTCATCTTGTCCGCCGCACGTGCCATCCGGAAATGATATTCGGCCATGTCGGCCGTGCGTGGAGTGTACGCCTTTAGAATCTTGGCCGATTCGGCAAACTTGCCATACTCAAATTGCAGGCGTGCGCGCAGCATCTCCGTAGGCGTGCCGAGTGCTATTGCCGCTTCCTCATAGGCTCGGCGGTCGATGTCGAAGTCCGACTTTATCGAGCGGCATTTGTGGACCATCGCCTCTGCGTTTTGCCTGTCACCCTTGAGCATATAGGCGTAGGCCATATCGAGGTAGACGCCGCATTTGTTTGATACTCCGTTATATGTGCTTGCGAATTTATTGCCCCATCGGATAGCTTCGTCCGGCTCCAGTCTGCGGAGGGCATATTTCCCGCACTGATGGTAGAGTAGGGGGAAGCGGTTCATCATGGTCTCCGATGTCGAGTTCAGCGACTTCGTGGCCGCCTCGCCATTCTGACTGCGACCGCAACTGAGGATGTAGGCATAGCGGACCACGGGAGCTTCGTTGCTCCGTATGGCGTCCAATATCTCCTCTGGCAATGCCTGCTCGAAACTGAAAAACATATTGGCAAATGAGAATATCACGGCCTCGTCATTGAGTCCGCGTATGTTCTTCACCTTTTGCCTGTATTGCTCTATCTGCTTGAAACCGAGCGTCGTGTTGCCCTCTCCGAATCCCAGAAATCCGGCAAGGCTCTTCCACTTCTCGGGTATCTGCGAGAAGATGACGTTGAATATTCCGCGGAGAGGCAACTGCCCGTCGTACCCCGCATAGTCCTCCTCGGCACTCTTGAACGAACGGTATGATTTCCAGAACTGTATGCCGCCGCTTACGAGACTGCCGTCGTATATGTAGACCATGCACTTATGTATGTGGAGCCAACTGCGAAGGTTGTCCTCGTACCGTGAGCCGCTCGCCGCGCTGAATGCCGCATCTGAGGCCTTGAAAAATGCGTCGTAGTTTGTCTTGTTGTTGGCCGCCGTGTATCGCATGAGGGCCATATATTCCCTTAGGAAGGCGTTGCGGGCCTTCGCATCTCGCGAGTCGGTGCTGACGGCTTTTATATCGGTGGCGAACGAGGCCTCGTCTATGCTGTATATGTCCTCCATCACTTTGCTGCATTCGTTGGTGGCAAACTGATTGACTTGCGCCGAGGCTGCTGTGTCTGAGGCTGTTAAACCCACAACTGTGCACAATATGACTCTTGCGGCCTTCGCCAAGAGGCGTGTCGCTCTTTCCGATATTTTTCTCATCCTATATCTCTCTTTTGGTGCGATGCCCCTAAACCCTGTGGCACCTGTTGTTGTGGAAGACGAGCGATGTGCCATTGTCGGGATTGTGGAAACCGAACATTGTTTGGCGCTCGTTCGTGCGCATATATTTTATGGCTGAGGCCACGTCTCCGTCGATGTCGAACACTACGGCATCGTAATCCTTTGCCTTCTCATCACATAGCGCTGCGTATTCTACCCGTTTGGCTCCGTTTATGGGAGTCGCCTCTTTGTCTCCAACATAGAGTATGGTGGCGGGCTGGACGAACTTGCGTTTGCTTTCAATCCACTTCATCACTATGCTGCGGATGCGAGCTATGCAGTAGGCCACGTGTATGCCGGCATAGATTGCCCCATTCACCAACTTGTTGTGTTTGGGAAACTCAAATTTGGCGGCAAAGAGGAGCATCGACTCGTGGAAATACTTGATGTACTTCTTCTCTCGCGGCGTGCTCTGACCTTTGAAGTGGATTATCGATATGTCGCCGCGGTACATGTTGCCGTCTGACGAGGTCTGGTCCATTCTCCACGAGATGTCGTTATCCTCAGAGTACATAAAGTACGTGTCGTCGAACATGCCTGCAAGGTCCATCATGTCATGATTGAACGACATGCATGCGCCCGATAATATCGGTGCATGGCAAATGCCTGTCTCCGGGCAATTGCCAATATAATAAGCATTGATAAATCCCGACTTCGGCGCCAAATGCCAAAGTCCAGACAGCTTGAAAAACGATGCGCTGAGAGTAGTATATCCGCGCTTGGATTCACCAAGAAAACGCCCCTCGCCATTCACCATTCTCAAGCCCATGGCTCCGCAACCGGGATGGTCGTGGAAATGGCGCATAATGTCGCAAATAGTATTGCGTGTGACTACGGTGTCGGGGTTGAGTATCAATACGATGTGACCTTTGCAAATCTCCATTGCCGCATTATTGGCGGCCGAGAAACCTGCGTTGTGACCCATCTCGATAAGCGTAACCCACGGGGTCTCTGCCCGGACTCGGTCTGGCGTGCCGTCGGTCGATGCGTTGTCGACGACGAACACCTCTGCCTCAAAGCCTTCGATGGAGCGGCGTACCGATGCAAGCGTCAGCATCAGCAGGTCCGAGCTGTTGTAGCTGACGATTATTATCGATATGTCCTTTGGAAGCCTTGCGGTCTTCATTTGCCAAGTATCCATTTGCGTAAGCGGTTCCCTATGGTATGCTTTTTACTTTCGGCGCGCTGGGCAATGCCATCTTCGCTCTGCCCCGTGAGGTCGTGGTATATCTCGCCCCACTGCTTCATCCCGCCTATGTTTCGGTCGTCTATATATATGTCGGCGTCTATCTTTCGGGGGCAAGGCCCTTGATAGAGTTCGCCCTCGAAGTTCTCATTGACGGCGTAGAACTCCACTCCGCCTTTGCGGCAGAATTCTACGGCGGCCTCAAGTTCCGAGCCCGCGCGGCATGTCCACAAGATAAGTGTGAAGCCGTGTTCCTGGAGCGCGCGGAGGGTGCGGAGCGCAAATGGCTTCTCGCGACCTATCTGTGGGTATTCGTTCTCCACAATAGTGCCGTCGAAGTCCACCGCTATCTTCCTGCGCTCTTCGCTCTGCTCCATTAGTCTCCGAGTTGCTTAGAGATGAACGCCTCGCTCGGGTAGTAGAGGAGAACGAGGAGCGTGATGATGACTACGAGGTAGATGTCGTTGCTGTCCTTGGTGATGACGTAGGCAATGCTGCTGAGCGCCGAAAGGATGCTCATAGCCATGATGCGGGTGTTGTATGCCTTGGCGTAGATGTCATATCGCTGCTCGCCCTTGAGGTCGGCAATCTTGGTGCGTGCCGAGCGGAGCGAGAAATATGATGTCACGAAGGCTACAAGTGTGAGCGTCAGTAGCGCAATCATTATGCGTACCGACATCAGCATGTCCACGAACGGCTCGGTGTAGCGAGTCACGATGAGGGCCATGGCGAAGACTACGATGCTGGGGAGGAATGTGCGCAGATATGTCTTGCGCAATTTGCTCAAAAACTCTTCCATTGTGGGTTGGGGGTTGATTATTATAAGTGTTATGTATACAAATGTTGTTACAGGACTCTGTCTTTACTTGCGAAAGTAGTGAATATGTGGCTCAAGACAATGTAGAGTGACTCACTTTTTGCCTTATGCGTGACTTTTTTCGCCTTTCCTTATTTTCCGTACACTGTTTAGAGGGGGATGGTAGCTTTTAACCTATGGTCTGCTCGAAAGGTATGCGGTTCACCATGGCCCGGCCGAGCGTGGCCTCGTCGGCATATTCCAGTTCGTCACCCACAGCCACACCTCGTGCAATCGTCGTGGTCTTGACTCCGTAGGGGGCTATGCGCTTGTAGATGTAGTAGTTGGTGGTGTCCCCCTCCATCGTTGCGCTCAGTGCCAGGATTACCTCGTCGGCCTCTCCAGCCGATACTCGAGCTTCGAGTTGGTCAATGTTGAGGTCGTCTGGCCCTATGCCGTCCATTGGCGATATCACTCCGCCAAGGACGTGGTAGACTCCCGTATATTGCCTTGTGGCTTCGAGGGCCATGACGTCGCGCACGGTCTCAACCACGCATATCAGTCTGTGGTTCCTCTGCTGGTTGGCGCATATCTCGCAAGTGTCGGTGTCCGACAGGTTGTGGCATGTGCGGCAGTAGCGTATGTCGTTGCGGACGGCGCGTATGGACTCGGTGAACATGTCCACCTCCTCTTTCTCTTCGCGGAGGATGTGGAGCACGAGGCGCAGTGCCGTCTTGCGACCTATGCCGGGCAACTTGGCGAATTGACCTACGGCATCGTCGAGTAGTTTAGACGAGTATTTGGTATCGGTGCTCATGCCTCGACCTCTATATTTCCCTGTGGTGCTTCCTGCGTCTCGGCGGGCGCACCTGTGCCCTTTATGTCGATGATTACAATCTCAGACTGTGTGCCAATCCTCATCCTTGGACCCCAAGTGCCGAAGCCGGAGGTTACTATGGCGTTCGTATTGCCGTAGCATCCGTATCCATAGTCGAGGCTGAAGAGGAGGCCCGTTATGATGTTCATTGGCCATATCTGGCCGGCGTGTGTGTGACCTCCTACGTATAGGTCGGCGTCAATCTCCTCAGCGTCGGATATAACTCTCGGCTGGTGGTCCACCACGATGGTGAAGAGGCTGTCGGCCCTGTTGAAGTCCGTGATTTGGCGGCGAGGCTTGTCGTAAAAATTGTTGTGCGTCACGTCGTCGCGACCTATTATGTGCATCCCGCATACATCGGTCGTTTGGTCGCGCAAAAGCGTGAGCCCGTTTATCGACCGCAGGTATTTTTCCGCCTCTTTGTCGTCGTCCAGATACTCATGATTGCCCATCGTGGCCACGACATTGCCGTCTGCCTTGATTTCAGATAGTTTGCCGCAAGTGTTTTCTTTAAGCACTGGCAGCAAATCGCCATCTATAAGGTCGCCTGCTATTATTACTGCATCTGGCGACATTCTGTTGATGTCCGACACGAGACGGTCTACATCTTTGCCTGTGACGGCATATCCTGTGTGGATGTCCGATACGAGCACAAGCCGCCGAGACTCACCTTTCACAAATTTCTCGGTATATATTTCATACCTATTGTCCACGGTATGAGTGGCGGTGATGTAACCCGCCACGACAGTACAAAGCGTAAATGCCGCACTAATCCAAACAATCAGTGGCGTATGGTAAGGATCGTTGCCCGTAGCTTTGCGAATTACGAGGCGTGCAAGGCACAGGATAGCCATAGCCATTGACGCATATAGCACAATGGGCATCCACGTGGTGCTGACAATATATAATGCCCTGCTAAACGTCACACAGCTAGAATGCAAAAGTCGCGTCAAGAAGAAACTGAAGTCCAGCAATATGACGACGCACCACACTGTAATACGCACCCACGTGGGCTTGCGCTTGAGCATACGGCAAACACGCGACGCTATGAAGAAACTGGCGAACAGGAATAATAAAATTCCCAACCCCCAAATGACAAATGGCATATCCCGATATCTTTCCCGATTCTACAATCTTATCCCCGCAAAACTCTCTTGACCTCGGAAATCCACAATCTGCGCCTCTGGAAATATGCGCTTTGTGAATTTGCTGATCTCCATGAGAGAGTCGTCGGCCATGACATCCTCGTCGCCAGGCAAGCGGTTGAAGACCACCATGCGTAGGTCCACGCCGTGTGTCTTGCATGCCTCGATGCTCAAGAGCGCGTGGTTTATGCCGCCGAGTTTAGAGGTCGTCACGAGAATAAGTGGCAACTTATGCTGCGCCACGTAGTCTATTGTTAGCAGGCTGTTCGTCAATGGAACCATCAGTCCGCCAGCGCCTTCCGAGAGTACTATCTCGTGTCGGCGAGCCAACTCGGATGTGTCTGCCGCTATCTTGTCGGGGTCTATCTTCTTGCCCTCCAGCCGTGCCGCTAGGGCGGGTGATGCCGGTTTGAGGAAGAGGTAGCTGCACGTGAGTCCCGCCTCGTCGTCGGGCAGCATTCCGCAGCCCATAACTTGGCGATGGACTTCAAGGTCCTCGGCCACCGTTGTGCATCCCGTCTGTACGGGTTTCTGTGTAATCACGTCGACGCCCTCTTTGCGCAGCTGGGCTGCGAGGCGGGCCGTCACGTACGTCTTGCCGGCGTCTGTGTCTACGCCGCTGACGAAGTATGTTCGCATTTCCGTAATGAGAAACTTATTTTGTAGTCTTGGTAGAAGTTTTCTTGTCGAGGTCGCTTATCCAGGCGTCGATGGCATTGCGTGCCGCTCCAAGTGCGTTCTTTAGGCTGTCGGCTTGCGCCTGGCTCATCTTCTCGGCCTCCTCTTGCATCGCCTTGGCTCCCTCTGAGATCTTTTTGCTGAGGTCGTCGGCTATGGTCTTGGTGGCTGCACTGCCTGCCGCAATTGCGCCTTTGCTTGCCGTGGCCACGGAGTCGGCTACGATGCCTATCGCGCTCATTATCTCTTTGGCTGTCGCGGCGTCCACTTTGATTATCTGACGTAGGGCTTCGCTGCCCTTGGCCACCGTGGTGTCCTTGGCTGCCGAGAGGCTGCTCTTGATTTGCTCGCTGTTGTTGAGCACCGAGTTGGCGGCCGTCTCAAGGAGTTTGGCAAGGTCGTCCACCGAGAGGTTGAGCGTCGTCGAGTTGACTGTCGAGGTCACAGTGGTGTCGCCCGAAGTTGTTGTCGTCACGGTTGTCGTGGTGGTCTTGGTCGTGCCGCTCTCGTTGGTCACGACGCTGGTCGTGGTCTTACTCTTGGCGTTATTCTTGGTGCTCTGCGCTGTGGCTTCCTGCGCAAAAACTGTGGCGGTCATCAGTGCCAATGCCATTGCGGCGATGCGTGTCGTCTTGTTGGTCATGTCTCTTCCTTTTTTACTCTTTTGCGTGAAGCCTATTAAAAATCACTGCCAAATGGGCGTAGAGCGATGTGTTCTGCACCACGACGCCCTCCGGCACGCGGATCCTGAACGAGGTGAAGTTCCATATGGCTTTCAGTCCTCCCTCAATCATGATGTCCGCCACGTGCTGCGCCTGGTCCACGGGCACGGTGAGTATGCCCACCTTGACGTCCGGTTTCTTCACCTTGCCGAAGTCGTCGAGGTGATAGATTGTCGTTCCGCCAATGTTGAGCCCCACCTTGTCGGGGTTGATGTCGAACGCCGCCTTGATGCCGAAACCGAATTGCGCCAAACCGTGGTCCAGCAGGAGCGCCGTGCCAAGGCTGCCCGCACCGAAGAGATAGCCATACTCCACGGTGTTGAACCTCAGGAAGGTCTCGAGCACCGTGATTAGCGACTCAACCTCATATCCCACGCGGGTCTTACCTACTATGGCCGTGTGGCTCAGGTCTTTAATTACCTGAGTCGGGTCTACGCCCATCTCTCGCGCCATCTTTGTGGACGAGACGTACTTCTGGCCAGCCTTGAGCGCCAACCTAAGGTAAGTCAAGTAGATAGGCAGTCGGTAGAGCGTCGGCTCCGGCACCAACGCCGGTTTCCTCCCCTCCTCTTGTTCGGGTTCGCTTGGCATCGTTTTACGCTTTGCTTTTTCGTGATTCTTAAAGGCAAATGTAATAAATATTTACGTTCTTATTGCAAAGGCTGTGCCAAAACGTCTTGACAGACATGCGTCCCGTGTAGCAAGCAACGACTCTTTTTCGTAAATTTGCGCTCCGATTACCCTTTCTCAGCATGGAAAATCCAACGCATACGCCAACATATAAGTTCCCCAAGGCTCAAAAGCTCTGGGGCGAGACTTCAGTCGATCGCCTTTTCGAGCAGGGGAAGGGTTTCTCTAAGTTCCCTCTCCGCGTGGTCTATCTCGCCAAGGAGGACCGTCGCTCGGGCGAAGCCCCGTTGCGCATGATGGTCTCCGTCGGCAAGAAGCGTTTCAAGAGGGCCGTCAAACGCAACCGCGTCAAGCGACTTGTCCGTGAGGCCTGGCGTCTGCACAAAGCCGAACTTGAGCAGGCTCTCGCAGCCCAGCCTGACGTCAATAGCCTCTACGTGGCCTTCGTCTTTATCGGCAAAGACCTCCCTGCGCAGGATGCCATCACGGCCTCCGTCGAGAAATCCATTGCCAAACTCATTGCTGCTCTGGCAGAAGGCGTTACGGTGCCTAATGCACCCGCAGAACCGACTCCTTCTGAACCTGCCGATTTCGCTTCCGAGGCAACAACGGAGTCCCACTCCGAGGTCAAGTAGAAGCAATCCTTTCCCCAATCCCTAAACGCTATGGTCGACAATCCAAATCCATCCGTCTGGTCTCGTATGGCCAGTGCCGTGGGCCGAATCCTTGCAAAGATTCTCATTCTCCCCATCCGTTTCTACCAGATTTGCATATCGCCACTCTTCCCGCCCGTTTGCCGATATACGCCTACGTGCTCGCAATACACCATCGAGGCTCTCCGCAAGCATGGTCCTCTCAAAGGCTTGTGGCTCGGTGCTAAGCGGATTCTCAGTTGCCGCCCCGGCGGTGGCTATGGCTACGATCCCGTCCCCGACGAATTCCACTTTTTCTAATAAAAGTAATCTCTCGCGTGATTGTCTGTCAGTGCCGTGAGTGCCCAATCAGAGCGAAGCGATTGCTCGAAATGGGAAACGGTGCCAATCAGTGGACGAAAATCTAAGAATACAGCAATTGATAACTGCTAACTGTAAATGTTTCAGCGCAAAACGACAAAGTCCGCTTGCCCAATGTCCGAAGAGGCGGCTCTCGCCAAGTTGGCGCAACTCTGTTCGCAGTCCGAGCATTGCCGGCAAGAGATGTCCGACAGGTGCACCCGGTGGGGGCTCGATGCTGAGACTGCCGATAGGGTGGTGGCTCGGCTCATAAAAGAAGGGTTTGTGGACGACAGTCGCTATGCTCCGCTCTTTGTGCGCGACAAGGCTCGTTTCTCGGGTTGGGGGCCACTCAAGGTGCGTATGCAGCTAAAGGCCAAGGGCGTCGATGAGTCCGTCATAGACGATGCCATCGCGGCATTTGACTCTGCCGAGTGGCATGACATCCTGCTCCGTGCACTTCGTTCCAAGCTCCGCACTGCCCCTGGTCCCGCTGGCGAGGAGCCCGACCTCTCCTACGGCTCTAAGCTCTACGCCTCTGTGGTGCGCTTCGCCCTTCAGCGCGGCTTCGACTATGAAGAGGCCCGCCGGGCTATTGAGGAACTTTGCTGAAACTTTGCTCTTATCTGTGGAAATCCAATTTGAGCGAAGCAAAATCATATGACTCCAGGAAATCTGTGGAGCATTAACAGAAATCAGTAATCTCTTAAACTCTGTAGTAAAGTGACTTACGAGCAGATTCTTGATGATATTTTCAATCGCTTCCCTGTCTATCAGCAGGTAGGCGCGGTGGCCCTCAAGCCCGGTCTTGGCAACATTGAGGCCATCGATGAGCGACTCGGTCACCCACACCGTAAGTTCCGTACCATTCACGTGGCCGGCACCAATGGTAAGGGCTCTGT
>CAVGTO010000066.1:0-11057 GCA_963631865.1 Eggerthellaceae bacterium | reverse complement strand
TATTTTGGGGGCAGAGAGGTTCTATTCCGAAAAAGTGACACAAATGACACTTCTTCGGAATAGGAAAGCGAGAGAAACCGCATTTTTCCTATATTAGCATTCCGAAAAGGTGACACAAATGACACTTCTTCGGAATAGGATAAAAAGGAACCGCCTCGCAAGGTTTTGTCCCTGCGAGGCGGTTTGCCGTTATTAATTGTCAAACGTTATTAGCCAATAGGAATCAGTCCTGACGGAACCACTTGACGAGTTCGCGGAAGGTAACCTTCTTGCCATACATGAGGATGCCGATGCGGTAGATGCGGGCGGCGATCCACGTAAAGAGGATGAAGGAGCCGATGAGGAGAACGATGGAGAGGGCAATCTCCCAAGCGGGCACGCCAAAGGGGAGGCGCGCCATCATGATGATGGGCGACGTGAAGGGGAAGATAGAGGCCCAGAAAGAGAGCGAGCTGGTGGGGTCCTGCATAGTATGCAAGGCGATATAGACGGAGATAAAGAGCGGGATCATGGCCACCATAGTGATGGAGTTGTTGTCCGAAGGGGATTCGGAGGCCACGCCACAGATGGCGAAGAGGCTAGCATAGAGGAGGTAACCACCAATAAAATAGACAACGAAGAGAGAGATTAGCTCCACGAAGTTGACGCTAGCAAGTTTGCTGATGATGTCGGCGGCAAAGCCAGGGTCGGCCGCAGCGGCGGCAACAGCCTCATTGGAGACGCCCGACACACCAGCGGTCCCCATGGCAGCCAAGTCAGGAGCCAAGAACAGAGAGGCGCCAAGGAAGATCACGAAGCCGAAGACAATCCAGATGGCGAGCTGCGTGAGCGAGACAAGTGCGATGCCGATAATCTTGCCCATCATGAGGTCGAAGGGGCGGACGGACGAGATGAGGACCTCGATGATGCGGTTGCTCTTTTCCTCAATTACGCCCTGCATGACCTGGCTGCCCGTGATGGTGACGAACATATAGATGAGCATGGCAGCGATGATGGAGACCACCATGCCAATCTCGGCAAAATTCTCGCTCTCTGAGCCATCGTCGTTGAGGTTGATGGTAGTAACGCGCGCACGGGCCTCGTTGACGCTCGCGAAGAGGGAGTCGATGGCGGGGCTGCCACCCTCGTAGTTAGCCATAATCTCGCGCTTGACGGCCTCGCGGAGGTCGTCCTCGGTGTGGTTGGCCACTTCGGCGGGGAGGGTATTGGCGGAGTAGAGGCGCACGCTGTCGCGGATAGATGGGTTGCCGGCGATGACCATATAGGCATCGTAGCCCGAGTCGGCATAGGCAGCGCGGAGAGACGTCTCGTCGGTGTCGGCCGGGAGTCGGGAGTAGACCACGGCATCGCAGTCCGTAAGGCTCATACCGTAGCGCTCGGTGCGGTCGATAACGGCCACTCGGCTGGTGTCCGTGGTGCCAATCATGGTAATGAGGGTAGGAAGAATCATGAGGAGCAGCATACCGATGGGCATGAGGAGCGACATGATAATGAAACTGACCTTACGGACGCGGGTAAGGTACTCGCGCTTTATGATAAGAGGGAGTTTGGAATGTGCGGAATTTGACATTTTTAATAATGAGATGTGTTATTTATTGACTCGTGACTCTTCCACCACCTTGATAAAGATATCGTTCATCGAGGGGAGGACTTCCTCGAAGCCGACAAGCGTAACCTGACCTAGGAGATGGCGGATGAGGTCGTTGGTAGTCATCTGCTCGTGGCCAGAGGCGAGGCGCACCGTGGCGCGAAGGACACCCGCACCATCGTTGGCGACATCGGAAACGGAGACGCAGGAGTCGGGGGCCGAGAGGCTGGAATAGTCGCCCGTAAAGCGGACGGAGAAGACGTTTTGCTTGAACTGCTGTTTGACGTCGGCCACGGAGCCGGAGAGGACAGCGCGGCTCTGGTTGATGAGGGTGATGTCGTCGCACACCTCCTCGACGGAGCTCATGTTGTGTGTAGAGAAGATGACAGTAGCGCCACGGTCGCGGAGGGCGAGTATCTCTCGCTTGAGGAGGTTGGCGTTAACGGGGTCGAAGCCGCTAAAAGGCTCGTCGAAGATGAGGAGAGCGGGCTCGTGGAGAACGGTGACGATGAACTGGATTTTTTGGGCCATGCCCTTAGAGAGTTGTTCCACTTTCTTGTCCCACCAGTCGGAGATCTCGAATTTCTCGAACCAGGCCTTGAGGCGTTTCTTGGCCTCGTATTCCGAGAGGCCCTTGAGTTGCGCGAGGTAGATGGCCTCCTCGCCGACCTTCATTTTCTTGTAGAGGCCGCGTTCCTCGGGCATGTAGCCGATGCGCTCGATGTCCGCCGGGCAGAGGGGACGGCCGTCGATGAGGACTTCGCCGCTGTCGGGGCGCGTAATCTGGTTGAGGATGCGGATGAAGGTGGTCTTGCCGGCGCCATTGGGGCCCAGGAGACCGTAGACGTGCCCTTGCGGGATGGAAACAGAGAGGCGGTCCAGGGCGCGGTGCCCGGAGTAGTCCTTGACGACTTCGCGGGCTTCGATAAATGACATGTGTTGGTCTATTTTGATTTTGTACGACACAAAGATAATCTTTATTCTTTGGGATTGGGATTTTATTAGTCTACTGATTGCACAGATTATCACAGATTTCTTTTGAGGCGGGGGCTTTGAACGCCACTGATTTCGATCCGCTCAGAGCGGATTTTCCCTGACACGGGGACAGAAGCGGCGGAAGGAGAATTGCGGATATTCTTTTGGGAGGGGATTTTAAGCTCCGATTCAGAAAAAGAGAGAAGAGAACAAGCATAAAACAGAACAGTTTTCCAAAGAAAGAAGAAAACACTTGCCATTTAAACCAAACAACATATCTTTGCAATGTCAGGAGATGAGAAGAGCAGCAATGCGACAGACATCGGCCCGACGAGCAATAAACAGAAACGACAAAAATATTTTAATACACTACACACCATGGCACAGAAAAAACTTCACTTCGAGACCCTGCAGCTCCATGTAGGCCAGGAGAATCCAGACCCCGCAACCGACGCACGCGCAGTGCCCATTTACCAGACCACCAGCTACGTCTTCCGCAACTCACAGCATGCGGCCGACCGCTTTGGCCTCCGCGACGCTGGCAATATTTATGGTCGTCTTACCAACTCCACCCAGGGCGTCTTTGAGGATCGCGTAGCAGCCCTCGAGAATGGCACCGCAGGCCTCGCAGTAGCATCGGGCGCAGCGGCCGTAACCTACGCACTGCAGAACGTACTCGGCGTGGGCGACCACATCGTAGCAGCCGACAACCTCTACGGCGGCACCTTCAACCTCATCACCCACACCCTCGCAGCGCAGGGCGTCGAGAACACCATCCTCAACGTCAACGACCTCAAGGCACTCGAGGCAGCCATCAAACCCAACACCAAGGTCATCTATGCCGAGACTTTCGGCAACCCCAATAGCGACGTCACCGACCTCGACTCCATTGCCGAGATTGCCCACAAGCACAACATCATCTTCATCGTAGACAACACCTTCGGCACACCCTACCTCATCCGTCCGCTTGAGCATGGCGCCGACGTTGTCGTAGAGTCCGCCACGAAGTTCATCGGCGGTCACGGATCGAGCCTTGGCGGCGTCATCGTCGAGGGCGGCAAATTTGACTGGAAGGCCAATGCCGACAAGTACCCCACCCTTGCCAAGCCCGACCCATCTTACCATGGCGCAGTGTTTGCTGACGTGGCAGGCGCAGCGGCCTTCGTAACCCGCATTCGTGCCGTCATCCTCCGCGATACCGGCGCCACCATCTCCCCCTTCAACGCGTTCCTGCTCCTCCAGGGCCTCGAGACCCTCTCGCTCCGCGTAGAGCGCCATGTAGAGAACGCACTCAAGGTTGTAGAGTACCTCGCTAAGAACCCCAAGGTTGCCAAGGTCAACCATCCGTCCATCGCGTCGCACCCCGACCACAAGCTCTACGAGAAGTATTTCCCGAACGGCGGTGGCTCAATCTTCACCTTCGAGATTAAGGGTGGCGAGAAAGAGGCATGGAAGTTCATCGACGCGCTCAAGATCTTCTCGCTCCTCGCCAACGTGGCCGACGTCAAGAGCCTCGTGATCCATCCTTACACCACGACCCACTCTCAGATGACTCCCGATGAGCTCGCCCAGCAGCACATCACTCCCGCAACCATCCGCCTCTCGATTGGTACCGAGCACATCGACGACATCATCGACGACCTCGATCAGGCTTTCGCACAGATCTAAGCGTGCCGGCGCGTTTCAGCAGGAACAGTTAGCCACACATTAGGTTATCATAGATTAGTATACAGGAGCTTCGCCCTCCTCCGCCTCGTGCGGGGGAGGGCGAGGTGTTTTTCAAGGAGACATAGCGGCTCAACATATCATAAAATAAAGAAAAAGCATTATTTTAGCATCCGTAAATATGAGTTACGGATAAATTAGCGGCATATGACCAAGACGACGATGGGGACACGGCTGCCCCGCAAACTAGAGCAGAAAATGCAAGTTGTTGGAGAGCAGATAAAACTCGCAAGGCTAAGGCGCAACCTCAGCGTGGCGCAAGTGGCGGAGCGGGCCACGTGCTCGCCGCTCACCGTGGCCCGCATCGAGAAGGGCGCCCCGACGGTGGCCATAGGCATATACCTGCGCGTGCTCTACGCCTTGCAGTTGGACGACGACATACTCCTCCTGGCGCAAAAGGACGAGATGGGCAGGGCTCTGCAAGACATTGCGCTCGTAAAGAACCGCGAGCGGGCGTCGAAGAAAGGGTAACAGAAGGGAGGGCATTGAACATGGAGACACTTTTGGTATATGCCGACTTTGACTGGATGGAGTCGCCGACACTCATCGGCGAACTGGGCTACGAGTCGCTCCGCGGTTCGGACTCCTACTCATTCCGTTACAGCAAAGAGTGGCTGCGCCGGTATGGGAATATTGCGCTGAGTGCCGATATCAACAATTACCCCGGGCAACAATACACTCTGCCGGGGCACGACATTTTCGGCTGCTTCGGCGACGCATTGCCCGACAGATGGGGGCGCACACTTCTCAACCGCCGCGAACAGATTCAAGCCACAGAAGAGGGACGGCCTGTGCGCCGACTATCGTCTTTTGACTACCTAGTTGGCATCGACGACGAATCGCGAATGGGAGGTTTCAGATTCAAGCGCACAGAGAAAGGGGACTTCATCAATTGCGACAAATCGCTCCGCACACCGCCATTGACCGACGTTCGTTCACTTGCCGAAGCATGCCAAGCCGTGGAGCAGAGCGAAGAGAAAAGCGTATTGCCAGAAAAAAAATGGATTCGCCAGCTGGTGCACCCCGGCACATCGCTCGGCGGAGCACGACCCAAAGCCGCAGTGACGGACGACGACGGTTCGCTCCTCGTGGCAAAATTCCCGTCGCGGAAAGACGACTACGACGTAGCTCTTTGGGAGCACCACAGCCACCTGCTGGCTCGCGAGGCTGGCATCACAGCGGCCGAAACTCGAGTAATACCTTCAGGAGACAAATATCATATACTCCTATCCCGCCGATTCGACCGCAGTGCCTCGGGACGGCGCATACACTTCTCTTCCGCAATGACGATGCTCGGCCTCACGGATGGTTGCGACGCGAAGAGTGGCAATGGATACCTGGACATTGTGGACTTCATCTTGCAAGGCTGTTGCGACGTTGCGGACAACTTGCGCCAACTATACCGTCGGGTGGCGTTCAACATTGCCATAGGCAACACCGACGACCACTTCCGCAACCATGGCTTCCTACTCACGCCCCACGGGTGGACGCTCTCGCCAGCCTACGACATGAACCCGACGCTGAGCGACTACCAAGGGATACTCATCAACGCCACGACAAACGAGAGCGACATGAACGTCCTCCTCGCCTCGGCCGAAGATTACATGATAACCCGCGACGAGGCCCACAAAATCATCCGAGAAGTGGTGGCCGCCGTGCGGCTTTGGCGACCCTTGGCGCAGCGGCTCGGCATTGCGAAGCGCGAGATTGACATGTTCGAGCAAGTATACTCCAAGTGGCTCAACATATCATAAAATAAAGAAAACAGCTGTTTTTGCTTATTTAAAGATAAGTTGTGGCAGGTATTACTTATCCACAGACTTCACGGTTTATCACGAATTTTGGGTGCTTGGGTAGCTCGATACGGAAGGTTTAAATTGCAGAGGCGACATTGGCTACTATTTTGGATTCTATTCTGAAGACTTCATACGGGGATATTCCCGGGTTGAAGCCCGGGGCTGCACATACCGCGCCAGCTCAGCGGGCTTCGACGCCCCGCTGACCGGGACTTTTTGGGGCGAGAAATGACGCCGCAAATGGCACATTTTGAATTGTTGACTATTTGGCGTAACTTAGTAAACTGGGAAGGATTTCACTGCGGAGAGACCACAGAGGAAGAGCACCGTAAGCCCGAGTTGGCAATTTTCTGAAACTGAAGGAGTATGACACCAGAGGAGAAAGCAAGAGAAATAATTGACCGTTGGCTCACTGAGGCCGGTTGGCAAGTTGTCGACCGCAACGACTACGAGCCGACGATGAATGCCGTGGCGGTTCGCGAGATGCCGACAAAGGACCATCTGCGAATGGACTACGTGTTGATACTCGGCGAGAAAGCCATTGGTGTGATAGAAGCCAAGAAAGAGGACATCGACGTGAGCGGCGACAAGGTGAGCGAGCAAGTTGCCACGTATGCGCGGAAAGGCCCAGCCTTCTGCGGGTCATGGGAAAATACTTTGCCCTTTCTCTATAAGTCTAACGGCAAAGTAATCTTGTTCCAGGACTACCGAGAGTCTCAAACCGAGTGGGAGAGACTCAACAGGATCCACAAACCCAAAGAATTGGTCAAGCTATATGGCGGGATTGACAATATTTTTGCGGGACTCCCGATGCTGAACAGCAAAGGACTGCGCAACTGCCAATATGAGGCCATCAAGGGGCTCGAAAAGAGTTTCCGCAACGGCAAGAAGCGCGCTCTCCTGGTGCTCGCCACAGGCGCAGGCAAGACATACACGGCATGCATGGCGGCATACCGCCTCCTCAACTACACGCCGATGCGCCGCGTCCTCTTCCTCGTGGACCGAAACAACCTCGGCAAGCAAGCCGAAAGCGAGTTCGGCTCATTCCGCCTGACGGAGAACGGCGAGACATTCAGCAACATCTTCACCGTCAACCGACTCCACTCGTCCGAGACACCTACCAGAAGCAACGTGGTAATCTCAACCATCCAGCGTCTCTTCGCCCTCATAAAAGGCGAAGCCATAACGGACACCGACGATGACGACAGCGACACGGCAGAGCACGCCGTAGAGATGCCTGACAAGCCAAGGCTGCCGCACGACTTCTTCGACCTCATCATAATAGACGAGTGCCACCGCAGCATATATGGCAACTGGAAGGCCGTGCTGGACTACTTCGACACAGCGCGCAAGATTGGTCTGACAGCCACACCGACACCCGAAACGTTAGCTTTCTTCGACAACAACCGGGTGGCGAACTACACCCTGGAGAAAAGCATAGCGGACGGAGTGAACGTGCCGTGCCGGATATACAGGATAAAGACCGAGGTGAGCGAGGAGGGCGGAGCCATACTTCAAGGCGACGACTTCAAGGAACTCACCAAATACACGGGCGAGGTGCAGACCATCAGCAACAAGGAGACAAAGCACTACACCCGCGAGGAGTTGAACCGCAGCGTAATCAACCCGTCGCAGATAATGCTAATTCTCAAGACGTACCGCGACGCCATATACACCGAGATGTATACCGAGCCGCAGCGCAAACCCGATATGCGATGGATACCCAAGACGCTCATCTTCGCCCTCAATGAGGCCCATGCCTCGAACATCGTCAAGATAGCCCGCGACGTCTTTGGCGAAGTCTGTCCCGAGGCCGACATGAGCCGCTACGTCCAGAAGATAACCTACTCGGCGGGCGACAGCAACGGGCTCATACGCCTCTTCCGCAACGACAAGGAGTTCCGCATAGCCGTGACGTGTACCCTCGTGGCCACGGGCACCGACGTCAAGCCTCTTGAGGTGCTTATTTTCATGCGCGACGTATGGTCCATAACGCTCTACACCCAGATGAAAGGCCGCGGAGTGCGCACCATAAGCGACGAAGCGCTGCGAAACGCCACGCCCAACGCCACGAGCAAAGACTACTTCTACCTGGTGGATGCCGTGGGCGTGACGGAGCACGAGATGTTCCTCCGCCCCAACGGTCCCGACCTGCCTTTCATCAGCCTTCACGAACTCCTTGAGCGACTGACGCATGGCGAAGTATCGGATGGTCTTCTCGCCGATTTGGTTGGCAAGTTGTCGCGTATCGACAGGAAACTGAGCGAAGAGACAGAGAAGAGACAGAAGTTCACGGCGATGGCGGGCATCTCGATAATCGACCTTGCAGCCAGCGTCCGGAACGCTTTGGAGAGTGGCAAGTTGCCACCATACAACGACATCAACGATCAAAACCTCGAACGCAAAGAGATTGTCGCCCCGCTGACCGAGCACGCCAACGTACGCCGGTATCTGCTGGCTCTTGCCGCAGGCTTCGTAAAGACACTTATGCCTGGCACGGACACGCTGATATCCAAAGGTTTCTCTACCGAGCAAGCCAAGACCACAACGGAGCAGTTTGAGCAATATTGCGCAGAGCACGCCGACGACATCGAGGCACTCCGAATAATATACAACCAGGAGGGCAAGCCCATAACGTACGCCCTACTAAAAGACCTCGAGAACAAACTGAAGTTGGCCAACAACGACTTCGAGCAGAAGAATCTCTGGAACTCCTACGCGTTGGTACAGCCCGACAGCGTAAAGCGCACCAGCACGGTGCAAGAGGCAGACGCGCTGACCAACCTCATACAGCTCGTCCGCTTCGCCTACCACCAAACGACGCAGCTGATGAGCTCCTACCCCACGGCGCGGCAGTTCTTTAACCTGTGGTGCGGACAGAAGCAGTTGCAAATTAGCGCAGCGCAGCGCGAAGTGGTGAGCCACATTGTGGACTACATAGCCTCGAACGGCGCATGCACGGTAATGGACATCCGCAAGACGGACGCGACACGAGCGGCGCAGATGATAGTAGCCTTCGGCGATGCGCAGAAAGCCGACAAGGCACTCGCCTCGCTCTTCAATTTCGTAGTATTAAAGAAAACAGCATAGCCCAATAAATGGCAAATCAGAACACAGAGCAGACGCTCACCAAGAAAGTTTGGGAACTGGCCACAGTACTCTCCAGCCAAGGCATTGGCTTTACGGACTACATCACCCAACTTACCTACCTACTATTCCTCAAGATGGACGACGAGAAGGTCAAGATTTTCGGCGAGAAGTCCGCCATTCCCGAGAAATTTCGTTGGGAGGACTTGGTTGCTCTGGAAGGCGATAACCTCGTGAAACACTATGAAGAAACGCTGGACACGCTTTCGAAAGCAGAAGGCCTCATAGGCACTATTTTCACCAAGGCGCAGAACAAGATAGACAAGTCGGCATATCTGGGAAATGTCATAAACATGATTAACGAGCAGCAGTGGCTCGTGATGGAAGCCGACGTCAAGGGAGCCATATATGAGGGCATCCTCGAGAAGAATGGTCAGGACAAGAAGAGCGGCGCGGGGCAATACTTCACGCCGCGCCCACTCATCAAGGCCATGGTGGACTGCGTGCGCCCGCAGATAGGCGAGACGGTGGCGGACCCGGCATGCGGCACGGGCGGCTTTTTGCTTGCCGCCTACGACTACATGAAAAGTCAGTCATCCGACGACGAGAAGCTCAAATTCCTAAACAACGAGGCATTGCACGGAACGGACAACACGCCGCTCGTGGTGACCTTGGCATCGATGAACCTCTACCTCCACGGAATTGAGAATAGCTGCCCCATCGTATGCGAGGACTCGCTGCAGAAAGAGCCCGAGGTGTTCACGAATGTCATCCTGGCCAACCCGCCTTTTGGCACACGGCCAAAAGGCTCGGTGGATATAACCAGGGACGACTTCATAGCTGAGACCAAGAATAACCAGCTCAACTTCCTGCAACACATAATGGGCATGCTGAGTAACAACGGTGGCCGGGCGGCAGTAGTATTGCCGGACAACGTCCTCTTCGAGGGCGGTGCGGGCGAATTGATACGCAAGAAGTTGCTCACAGACTTCAACCTCCACACCATACTGCGTCTCCCGACGGGCATCTTCTACGCCAACGGCGTAAAGGCCAACGTGCTCTTCTTCACGAAAGGCGAACCGACGCGCGAGACGTGGTACTACGACTACCGAACGGGAGTCAAGCACACCATGGCCACCAACAAGTTGGAGAGGCATCACCTGGACGACTTCGTAGAGTGCTATAACCCGGACGACATCACCCGCAGAAGCGAGACCTATGATGCTAAGACGAACCCGCAAGGCCGCTGGCGACGCTACACCGCAGAGGAGCTCTTGGCGCGGGATAAGACTTCGCTGGACATCACGTGGCTCCACCAAACCGCGGACACCGACGAGCGCAGCCTCGGCGAGCTATTGGCAGACATAAAGGCTCAGAGCCGACGGATTAGCGACGCCGCAGGCAAACTCGAGATACTAATGGCGGACATAAAGGAGGAGTAAGACAATGGACACCAAAGCACTAAGACAAAGAATACTCGACCTCGCCATCCGCGGCCGCCTAGTCCCACAAGACCCTGCCGACGAGCCGGCTTCGAAACTTCTCTGCCGCATTCGAGAAGAGAAGGAGAAACTCGTTAAGGAAGGGAAGATTAAGAAAAGTGGGAAGAAGACTACGGATATTACTGAGAGTGAAAATGTTCCGTTTGATATACCCAATAGTTGGGAGTGGACAACTATTGGCGAAATATCAAAATCTATATTGTACGGAGTTAATGAATCAGCGAAACAGAAAGGTTCTTACAGACTACTGCGAATAACAGACATACAAGACAATAAAGTCGACTGGGTTTCCGTTCCTTTCACAGATTATGATGAAACAAAAGCGAAAGAATACTTATTGCAAGACGGTGATATTCTTTTCGCAAGGACAGGAGGCACTGTAGG
>CAVGTO010000065.1:0-11200 GCA_963631865.1 Eggerthellaceae bacterium | reverse complement strand
CTCGCGACCCCAACCTTGGCAAGGTTGTGCTCTACCAACTGAGCTATTTCCGCAGGATGTCGGGGTACCCGGATTCGAACCGGGGACCCTCTGCTCCCAAAGCAGATGCGCTAACCGGACTGCGCTACACCCCGAGTCGAAAGGCATACCTTCCGAAGGAAAAGTTTGCGGAGAGAGGGGGATTCGAACCCCCGGAACCCTAATCGGGTTCGGCAGTTTAGCAAACTACTGGTTTAAGCCACTCACCCATCTCTCCATCGAGACAAGCATCTAATGCTTACTCCGCTAGTGCTTTCCTTTCCGAAAGCGATGCAAAGTTAGCACCTCATTTGGGATTATGCAAGAGGTGGAGCGTTTTTTTTCTCGGGTGAAACGGGCGATAGGCGTTAACACGTTAGTTTTTAGTAGGGTTGTGAGTGCATTTTTTTTGAAGAAAATTTGGATGTGGAAGGAAGACTCGGGCAGAAGGATGGCGTACATGAGGGAAAACTAATATTTTTTCGTTATATGATGGCTCCTGTTTTTCCGTTACAACTCTTCGACTCTTTCTGCAGCAACGACAAGTTTCGACAAACTAGGCACTCTCGACAATTATCAACAATATCGACAATTGAGGACAATCTTGACAACTTCCGACTATACCGACAATTCTGACAACACAGACAACCCTGAACAATCTTAATCTTGGGACAATTCGTAGAGAGAACGGTGGCGAACGTCCGTTAAATTGGTAATTGATGTTCACGGATGAGTGCATACCTTTGCTTAGAGAACAGGAAATAGAAATAAAAAAAGATATGTTACTCGAAAAGATTAAATCGCCGGCAGACGTCAAAGCTTTGCCCGCAGAGGAGCTGGGCAAACTTGCGGACGAAGTACGCAAGGCATGCCTCAACCGCGTAGCCAACCATGGAGGCCATGTAGGTCCGAACCTAGGATTTGTGGAGGCAACCATCGCACTGCACCGCGTATTCAACGCACCGGAGGATAAGTTTGTGTTTGACGTAAGTCACCAGAGCTATCCTCACAAGACACTGACCGGTCGCGCATTCGGCTTCCTCGACATGACGAGACTGGACGAAGTATCTGGTTACAGCAGTCCAACGGAGTCGCCCGAGTATGACACATTTGAGCTCGGGCACACCTCGACATCCATAGCCCTTGCCACAGGACTGCAGAAGAGCCGCGACATATGCGGTAGGAAAGAGAACATCGTGGCCATCATAGGCGACGGATCGCTCTCCGGCGGAGAGGCCTTCGAGGGGCTTGACACAGCCGCAGAGATTGGCACGAATATCATCGTCATCGTAAACGACAACGAGATGTCGATAGCCGAGAACCACGGAGGACTGTATGGCAACCTGGCATTACTGAGGAAGACGCAGGGCAAGGCAGAGTGCAATTTCTTCCGCGCAATGGGAATGGACTACATGTACGTGGAGCAAGGAAACGACATAGCCACCCTCATTGAGGCATTCGAGAAAGTGAAGGGCATAGACCACCCCATTGTAGTTCACATACACACCGAGAAAGGCCACGGATACTCACCAGCGATAGAGAACAAAGAGCGGTGGCACTGGAGCATGCCATTTGACATAGCCACAGGCGAGCTCAAGAGCCCGATGGGAGGGGAGGACTACGGCGACCTCATGGGACAGTACCTTCTTGGCGAGATGAAGCACGACCCGAAGCTAGTTGTCGTAACCTCAGGAACGCCCACTGTAGCCGGATTCACGGCCGAGAGGCGCAAAGAGGCAGGCAAACAGTTCGTGGATGTAGGCATAGCCGAGGAAGAGGCCGTAGCGCTCATATCCGGCATGGCGAAAGGCGGAGCTCACCCCGTTTGGAATGTATACAGCACATTCATCCAGCGCACATATGACCAGTTGGCGCAAGACCTCTGCATCAATGGGAATCCAGCAGTAATAAACGTATTCTGGGGCAGCGTACTCGGAATGAACGACATCACGCATATCGGATTCTTCGATATCCCGATGCTCACGAGCATACCTAACCTCGTATACCTTGCGCCGGCATCGTACGAAGAGTTGATGAGTATGGAGAAATGGGCCATCGAGCAGACAAAATACCCCGTGGCAATCCGAATTCCTGGCGGTGCGGTGGTTCATTCGGACGAGAAATTCCCGACGGATTACTCAGAGCTTGGCAAGGCACGCGTAGTCCGCAAAGGTAGCCGAGTAGCGATTATCGGCTCTGGCGCCTCTATAGCATGGGCGGAGAAAGCAGCCGAGATTCTCAAGGCGGACGGTATTGAACCTACAATTATCTCGCAGACATTCGTATCGCACCCTGACGAAGCATTGCTTGAGAGCCTCAAGGCAGGACACAGCGTTGTCGTTGTGGCCGAGGACGGAGCCATTGAGGGCGGTTTTGGCGAGAAGATCGCAAGGTTCTATGGCACCAGCGACATGAAGGTTGTATGCCTCGGCGTGAAGAAGGGGTTGTACGACAGGTACTCTTATTCGGAGCTCTTGAGCGCTAGCGGATTGACGCCCGAGAAGATTGCAGAGGCAGCGAAACAATTGACAATTGGCAAATAAGGTAGTTCTTTCGACAATGCTCGACGACGCCCAACTGCTCTCGACAATATCGACAATTGATGACAATGCTGACGATCGACGGCAATGCTGACGATTGAGGATGGTTGTCTGACTAGACGAATTTCCGCCCGACTGGAGTTTTGAAGAGACTCCGGTCGGGCGGAATTATATTTTGGACGGTTACTTTTTCTTTTTACCGAGGAGGGCGTCGAGGATGGCGTTGCCAATTTTTCGTTCGAGGCCAGCTTTGGTGGTGGGGATGCCTGTTTTCTTGGCGACTTTACGTTTGACCTAAGAGACACCGAGAGCGGTGAGGAGGGAGAAAGAAAGACCCGGAATGCCTAGTTTGCCCATGACTATTACATTTTTATTGGTTATCTACTCATCATAACGGAAGGCATAGCGAATTATTGTATTGACGGGGAATAAAAAAAACGCCCAGACGAGGGAAGTCGCCCGGGCGGATAAGTATAGAGTCACGCCGCCTTATGGCGGCCTAGAACAGAAGCGATATTAGATAGCAGACTGGAACTGCTGGAGGAAACGCATATCGTTCTCGAAGAAGTTGCGGATGTCATCGACACCGTAGCGAAGCATCGCAATGCGCTCGACGCCCATACCGAAAGCGTAGCCGCTGTACTCCTTGGGATCGATGCCATTGTTCTCGAGGACCGCAGGATCAACCATGCCGCAACCAAGAATCTCGAGCCAACCAGAGCCTTTGCAGACGCCGCAGCCCTTGCCGCCGCAGAGAGTGCAGCTGACATCCATCTCGGCAGAAGGCTCGGTGAAGGGGAAATAGGATGGGCGGAGACGGATCTCGACGTTGGAGCCGAACATCTCCTTAGCGAAATAGAGGAGCACCTGCTTGAGATCGGCGAAGGAGACATTCTTGGCGACATAGAGGCCCTCGACCTGATGGAAAATGCAGTGCGCACGAGCCGAAATGGCCTCATTGCGGAAGACGCGGCCAGGGAAGACGGCACGGATAGGGGGCTTCTGGCGTTCCATCTCGCGGACCTGGACCGAACTGGTGTGGGTGCGAAGGAGGATGTCGGGGTTGGTGTTGATGAAGAACGTATCCTGCATATCGCGGGCGGGATGCTCTGGCGGGAAATTGAGGGCCGTAAAGACATGCCAATCATCCTCGACCTCGGGGCCCTCGGCAACAGTGAAACCGAGGCGGCCGAAAATCTCCACGATCTCATTCTTCACGAGTGAAATGGGATGGCGGCCACCGATGGGGGCTGAAGCGGCGGGACGGGTAACGTCGGTTTCCTCTTTTGCCACAACATTAGCAGCAGCGGCCTGGACCTTGAGTTCGGCTATGCGATCTTGCGCCAAGGTCTTGAGTTCGTTGAGACGCTGTCCCATCTCACGTTTAAGTTCCGGGGCGACGGTCTTGAACTCATCGAAGAGGGCGGATACTTCGCCTTTCTTGCTGAGATATTTGATACGGAGAGCCTCGACCTCATCGGCTTTTTGCGCTTTGAGGTTGGCTATTTCGGCTTTGAGAGCTTCTATTTTGTCCTTCAACATCGGGAATTCAGAATTTTGTCGGAACAAAATTAATTATTTTTCAGACAATAGGTAGCAAGGATGGCAATTAAGAAGCCAATATTAGTCAGCATCAGTTGACAAGATTTACCACGGCGAGGCAAATATCGTGTGGTTCGACAGGACGGAGGGACGACACAGGCTTGATGACGACGGGCTCGGACATAATGTGACGGAGAGGTTCGGCAGTCGCGGCAAGCGACGAAAGCACGAATCGAGCAGAGAGCCCAGATGGATCGGTATCGACAATAGCGAGTCTCTTGGTCTTGCGAAGCGAAGCCGCGATGACACCCGACGGGTCGAGCGGGCGGAGCGAACCGAGATGAAGAAGATCGACACGGAGTTTCTGAGACTCGAGCATACGCACGGCATCGGCAGCATAACGGGTACCGAGACCGAAAGAGACGAGCGTGACATCCTCGCCCACAGAGAGTTTGGCTACAGGTTCAGCCGACTCGACAACCACGCCGCCCACCGACTGACGGGCATCGAAACCAGGCTCGAGGACCACCGCCTGACGAGGCTTAGCGAAGAGAGAAGAATAGACAGCGAGAGCTTCGGCTGGCGAAACAGGCGTGAAGACCTCGGCAGACGAAGCCGACGAAGCGAGGAAAGAGCCCGTCTCAATATCTGTGGAGCGGACAATGACGGGTACCGACGGATAGGAGGCAAAGGACGAAGCCATGACCTCGGCCGCAGAAGCCTCGACCACAGGCAAAGCGCCCGAGAGACCGACCCCGATAGCCTTATTGATTGAGCCATAGTCGGCTGGCATACGCATAACGGGGAGAGCGGATTCGGCACAGACGTCGTCGATATCCATAAGCGAGCGATGCGGGTGGCGGATAGGCGTATCGGCGACGAGAGACGTAAGATATGCGCCACGGCGTTGACGCTCAACCTCCTGCCTGGCCTCGGACTCAATCTCAGCAAGTTGTTCGGCAGAAGCTATCTGCTTATCGACGAGCCAGGAGCTAAAGGCCTCGACATCGGAATCATCACCACTGACAAAAGTGAGAGACGTAGAGCCATTGCGCGCGGCCTCGACTTGCTGACGCATAACGCGGCATAACGCAGCATAGTCGCCGCCCTTAGCCGCCTCAATGTTAAGAGTCTTGCGACCACCGGCAGCCACGCCGAAGCCACTAAGTTGGCGAATGAGATTGCCATTACTGGTAGAGCCGCTATTATTCCACAGGACCACGCAGAGAGGGAGAGAGCGAGCGGCGGCATAACATACAGCTTCGAGGAAATCGCCATTGGAGCCGAAATCGCCACAGGCAGAGCAAACTATGACACGGCGGGCTGAAGAATCACACTCGGCACCGACACCAGAGGCATCGGCAAGAGCCATGCCCACGGCCACAGAGAGACGGCTGGGCGAACCATGGCTATAGAGATCGTAGGCTGAAGAAAAAATAGACTTGAAGAAATCGGCCACCGAGATTTCGCCGCGCACGACTTGAGCAGAAAGATCGAGGCCCGCCGAGACGTAGGAATCGGACTCGGCGACGAAACGAGCGAGAGCCACCTGCGCGACATCGCAACGGGAAGTAACGAAATGGCAATCGGCCTCTATGCTTGCCGAGCGCCGCATCTCGCGACCGAGGAAAGCGGCACGGTAATCGCCGAGGACTTGCTCCTTGAATTGTTTGAGGTTTATATCTGACTCCATTAGAATAGGAGGCTGAAGAGGGTTAAGGATTAGCACAAAGAATCTAGCATGGCCATTTCGCTATCGATGTCGTCCGCCACAGCACGGGCATAATCTTCGGGGCGCGAAGCTGAGTTGGTAAGCACATCGGCCACGAGGGCAGCCAAAGAGAAAGAGTAGACCGACGAACCGTAGCGACGGATACGGCACACCTGGCGTGCGAGGAAACTGATTGCACGGGCCTCGGCAAAAGACCATTCGCCACGCGACATAGCGTGATGGAGCATAGAAGCGGCAGCATCAGAGACTGCCGAGACGGAAGAGAGCCACTCCTGAGCCCCAGCGGAAGAGAGGTCGGAAGACTTGCCGTTTGCCTCGGGCGAGATAAAGAGATCAGGGCGTTGGAGAGCCACAATCATACGGCCGATGGTATTTGCGGCAATGGCGAAATCGAAATTGGCATCGCGATCGACGAGAGCGGAAGCGAAATCGAGACCGCAGGGCATAGCCCCCGAGAGGAGGAAGGGGATAGCATCGGCCATTTCGAGAGTCGGCACAGAAGCCGCCCAACGGGCCACAACATCGACGGGGGGATTGAGACGAGAGGCCGCAGCAAGAGCCACAAGCATAAGGTCGCGCCAACCCGTTTGCCAAAGTTCGTCGCAATCGTCGAGAGAGAGTTCCTCTTGGGAGGCGATGTCTCTCGCATGCTGGAGGGAAGTGCCATAGTTGGCCTTGTATGCGTCGTCGAGTCCGCGCATTATTTGTGCGACCTCACCATTCATATGTCGTCGGACTTGGAACTTGAGGTCACGGAGTTTGTCGGGGCTCATAATTTAGAATACTTATAAAGTTAGAAATTTCTTTGCTTAGGTCTTGCAAAATTAGCGAAAATGGTAGAACTTTGCACTCGCAAAACAAAAGATGGTGGGTGTAGCTCAGCTTGGTTAGAGCGCCAGATTGTGGCTCTGGAGGTCGCCGGTTCGATCCCGGTTACTCACCCCTCTTAATTACGAAAGCCTCGGTTTCCGAATTGGAAGCCGAGGCTTTTTTCTGTTAACAGTTCACAGTTAGCAGTGCACAGATAATAGTTAGCCAGGTTTTTTTCAGTTAACAGCGTACAGTTGACTGCGATTGGGATTTAAAAGTTTCGAGAGGCTTGCTTTAGACGTGTGTACGTTTTGTAGAAGCTGTTTTTCTTATTCAATACGAGATGCGAGTCTCAGAACGAAGGCCATGGCTACGATTGCGGGAAGGGTAGCCGATTAGTAATCAAAGTGGACATATTTGAGGTAAAAATGGGCTAAGGTTTGGCAGATATCATATTTTTACGTACTTTAGGACTAAGAAAGTTGACGCACAAGGCAATGGAATTAAAAGAGGAATTGAAGAAATACTTCGGGTTCGACACGTTTAAAGGGAACCAGAAAGCCATAATAGAGAACCTCATGGCGGGCAAGGACACGTTTGTCCTGATGCCCACGGGAGGCGGCAAGTCGCTATGTTACCAGCTTCCGGCACTGTTGCTGGAGGGCACAGCTATAGTAATATCACCGCTCATAGCACTGATGAAGAATCAGGTGGACATGGTGCGCGGATACTCAGCCGTGAATGGCGTGGCGCATTTCTTGAATTCGTCATTGAGCCGAGCAAGCATCAACGAAGTGAAGCAGGACGTGCTGTCGGGCGTGACAAAGTTGCTGTATGTGGCGCCAGAGTCGCTCACGAAGGACGAGAACGTGCAGTTCCTGCGGAACGTCAAGATATCATTTTACGCTGTGGACGAGGCGCATTGCATCTCGGAGTGGGGGCATGACTTCCGTCCGGAATATCGTCGCATTCGCCCGATAGCCAACGAAATAGGCAAAGCGCCAATAATTGCGCTCACAGCCACAGCGCCGCCAAAGGTGCAGCATGACATACTGAAGAGCCTCGACATACCGGATGCAACGGTATTCAAGTCGTCATTCAACCGTCCGAACCTCTACTATGAGGTACGCCCGAAGCAGAATGCGACGAAGGATATCATCCACATCTTGAAAAACGACCCGGGCAAGAGTGCGATAGTGTATTGCATGAGCCGCAAGAAAGTAGAGGAACTTGCGGAGAACCTCAACATCAACGGAATAAAGGCCGTGCCGTATCATGCGGGACTCGATGCCGCCACGAGGGCAGAGAATCAAGATAAGTTCTTGATGCAGAGAGTAGATGTTGTATGTGCCACCATAGCTTTCGGCATGGGCATCGACAAGCCGGACGTACGCTACGTGTTTCACTACGACATTCCCAAGAGCCTCGAAGGCTACTATCAAGAGACCGGGCGCGCAGGGCGCGACGGCGGCGAAGGCCGATGCATAACATTCTACAGCCGCAAGGACATCCAGAGGCTTGAGAAATTCATGCAAGGCAAGCCACTGAACGAGCAGGAAATAGGCCGGCAGTTGATAGCCGAGACGGTGGCTTACGCCGAGAGTGGCGAGTGCCGTCGCAAGACACTGCTGACATATTTCGGCGAGGCGTATGACGTGCCTAACTGCGGATGCTGCGACAACTGCCTGTCGCCCCGCGAGAGATTCAACGCCCGCGACGCCGTAGAGTTGCTGCTGGATGTAATTGGCGACTTCAACAATAGGTATAAAGCCGAGTATATCATAGACTTCATAATGGGCGTGGCGACAGACCAGATAAAGTCTTACGGCCACACAGACCATGAGCTTTTCGGAAAGGGCAAGGACCACGACAGGCGTTATTGGACGTCGGTATTGCGCCAATCCGTCGTGGCGGGCTATGTCAGCAAAGACATAGAGAACTATGGCCTCTTGCGCATTGGACCGAACGCAGACGAGGTGGAGAAGAGCAAAGCGGCCATAATGTTCGTAATGGACCGCGACTTCACGGACGCGGACGATGAAGAGGCGCCCCAGCAGGGTGGCACGTCGGCACTGGACGAGGTGGCATATGGCGCGCTCAAGGACATCCGCCGCGAGACAGCCGAGAAGCAGAATCTGCCGCCCCACGTGATATTCTCAGACATGGCACTTGAGGCAATAGCCACATACTACCCGCTGACGATGGACGAGTTGAAGAACATCCCCGGCGTAGGCGAAGGCAAGGCTCGCAAATTCGGAAAGAAGATAATCGAGTTTATCAACAAGTACGTCGAGGAGAATGAGATAGACCGTCCGCAAGACACCGTGATAAAGACCGTGGCCAACAAATCCAAGAACAAGGTGGCCATTATCCAGGGCGTAGATCGAAAGATTGGCTTGGAGGACTTGGCCAAGAGCCGCGGACTATCGGTGGCCGAACTCATTAAAGAGATGGAGGCCATTGTATATTCTGGCACGAAACTCAATGTGGACTATATACTTAGGAAACAGTACGACCAGTATCAGGTGGAGGACGTCTTCATGTACTTCAAGGAGGCGGAGGACGACTCGATGAAATCGGCCATGGATGAACTGGACGAGGACGAGTATCCCGAGTTGCTTATCAGGCTTGTAAGGATTAAGTTCGTCTCGGAAATGGGAAACTAGTTTCAGTTAGTAGTTAACAGTGCACAGTTAACAGTTACTGGTGGTTTTTCTATGCACGGATTACACAGATTGGCACAGTCATCACTCCTAGCGGGGTTGCCCTCGGATTTAGCTTCGCTAAAAATGGACTTCCACAGAGCAAGAAAGAGATTGCCAGTCAGCAGTTATATTTTCAGACAATAACAAAATAATGCCCTCATCATAAAGTGTGTGGTGAGGGCTTTTTTATGGATAGACAATGAGATGGGAAGATTTGCTCATTGCGCAGCGGACAGGAAAACAGACGCCGCGTATGGAGCACTCGCGCACTGAGTTCATGCGCGACTATGACCGAATAATATTCTCGGCGCCATTTAGACGATTGCAGAACAAGACGCAGGTGTTTCCATTGCCTGGATCGGTGTTCGTGCACAACAGGCTCACGCACTCGATAGAGGTGGCGTCGGTAGGGCGATCGCTAGGCAGGAGCGTGGCGGAGGAGATGATAAAGCGCAAGCTGATGAGCGACGAGATGGCGATGTCAGTAAGCGACATCGTATCGGCCGCCAGCCTGGCGCACGACATGGGCAACCCGCCGTTTGGCCATTCCGGCGAGAGGGCGATACAGCACTACTTCACCAACGGCGATGGGCAACGCATAGTGGACCACCTAAGCAAAGAGCAGTTGGCGGACGTGACGAACTTCGACGGAAACGCCAACACATTCCGCCTTCTGAGCCATTCATTTGCGGGGCGGAGGAGAGGCGGTTTCTCACTCACCTACCCCACTTTGGCATCGATAATAAAATACCCAAGGCCGTCGGTGGGAGTCAAGAAATTCGGATATTTCCAGCAGGATGCGGAGACGTTCACGAACATAATGGAGACGTTAGGCATCCCGATGGTAGACACCGAGCGCGGACAATATGCACGGCATCCACTTGTATACCTTGTGGAAGCGGCTGACGACATATGTTACCAAGCTATGGACGTAGAGGACGCTTATCGATTGGGAATCTTCTCCTTCGACGAGACCAAGGAACTCTATATGGGATATTTCGACGCGGAGGCGGACCGCAACGTGTTTGAGGCTCTCGAAAAAGTGTCGGCGGTCGTGACGGACCGACATGAGCAGGTAGCGTATATGCGCACCTTGCTAATCGGCTTGCTCGTGCGCCAAGCCACAGCTATCTTCTGCGACAACATAGACGCCATACTGGAGGGCAAGTTCGAGAAATCGCTTATAGCGCATCTTGAGGGGCGCTGCCGCGGAGCTATGGAGACAATGTCACATACGGCAGTTGAACGTATATATAGGCATCAGAGCGTGGCACAGATTGAGCTGACTGGTTTTGCCATTATTGGCACATTGATAGATAAGTTCCTTGGGGCACTAATGAATCAGGATATTTACTATTCTAGTTTACTGTTGCCTTTTATTCCGGAGCAGTATCGCGTGGGGCCAGACGCCAGCGTATATGACAAGGTTATGAGCGCGGTGGACACGGTGTCTGGAATGACGGACCTTTATGCCGTTGACCTTTACAAGCGGGTAAAGCCGAGCTAATTCCAGTTAACAATTAACAGTTAACAGTTTTCGTGGGGGAAAAACTTACCTTTTTTTTTGGGGGGACGCCCCCCCCCTCTCCTTTTCCCAATTTTTGCAAGTCTAACCGCGGGAAAGTGTATGGGTTATGGACATTTATGCGCGGAAAAATGTAGTTGGTAACTGGATTTTGACGCGGGAAAATGTAGATTTGCTGTAATATTATGTACAAGAGGCTCGCGAACATGTTGCCCAATATGTGGCGGGCAAGCAGCCGCGCAAGGAGGCGGAAGCCAAGGGACGGCCTCTCTTTGCTGCCGTGGCCGTGTTCAGAGGATGGACGGCAGAGGCCATAGAGGAAGTAGAG
>CAVGTO010000064.1:0-11533 GCA_963631865.1 Eggerthellaceae bacterium | reverse complement strand
ATTTGTTGTGGGTTTGCGGGTGCAAAGGTAGAAAGAATATTTGGATTTGCAAGAGGTGTCGGAAGAAAAAAATTATTTTTTTGTTCTCCCCGACTTGCCTAGGGAACGGTCGCCACGCAACCTTGCTCCCCTAGACTACAACGATGCGACCCCTCCGGGACCAACATACGCCCCCCCCGCTTACCTGAATTGAACAACATCATTTTACGTGATGCAGAAGCCTTTGGATTAAATTTCGGGAAATCACGAGGCCGCCCAAACTCTCTTTGCAATTTGGTATAAAAGCGAAGCTCCGTTATTCATAATGGCCGTAAGCAGAGACGATTTACACTACCAGCACATCATCATAAATTCGGTACGTCAACCTATGCCTCCTATCTATTCTCCTAGACCATGTCTCCTCACTAGTGTACTTCAACCTCTCGCATTGCCCTGTGCCCGACCTCGGATGTTCTGTTATTTCATCAAGCAATTTTGCCACCTTTCCAACCAAAGAAGGATGCCTCTCCCCCAGCTTCTTGAGATCGGCTTTCGCCTTGTTGGTGAAATACAACTTGTACATGGAAGCAATCTTAAAGAACCCTCTTAAAAAAATCCTCACCGCTCTCACCAGGCTCTTTAACCCAATCAGACAGTCCCCCAGCAAAAGAATCATCAACCATTTTGGCATACTCCTCTTCCGTCATCACCGTGTCATCTTCCTCATCCGCACGGGCAATCTTCTCTTTCAACGCCTTCTGCACCTCTTTGGTCTGCAAAGAGAAAAGAGAATAGAGGGCATCTACAATCTCTTGAGTTTTCGTCTTTTTTAGGGTCGCAGTATTCATAATATTTAAAGTTTAAGTGTTCAAACGCAAATATAAATCGTCCTCCCGATAAAAGCAAAGCCCCCGACGGTCATCGGTTGGGATGGCCGCCGGGGGCTAAGAAGTTGAGCTGTTGAAGTCTACGGGTAGATGTGTTGATGGAATTGGGGCAGGTTTACTGGACTTCGATGTTCTGCCACTTCTCCTCCTCCTTCTTTACCTCCTTCTTTGGGAGGGAGATAGTGAGGACGCCATCCTTGACCTCGGCCTTGACGCCCTTCTGGTCGACCTCCTCAGGCATGCTGAAGCTCTGCTCGAACTTGGAGTAAGAGAACTCCTTGCGGAGATAGCGACGCTTCTTGCCGTCCTCCTCGAGTTGCTGCTGCTTCTCGACTGAGATGGTCATGACGTCGTCGTTGAGACGTATCTTGCAATCCTCCTTGCGGATGCCAGGGACGGCCACCTCGACTGTGTAGGCCTTATCGGACTCCGTCACGTTGTATGCCGGGGTTGCCTTTTGACTTGTGGTAAGCCAATTCCAATCGTGGCCGAAGAAGTCGTCGAAGATGTCGGGGAGCCAGGTGTTTGATCTGTGGCTATTGTTGTTGTAGTTGTTGTAACCGTTGTTGTAGTTGTTGTTGTTTGCAGGTACCATAGTTGTAACCTCCGTTTTTATTTTTGGTTGTTTAAAATATTATCGGACTTTGAGTTGCGCTTGGTTGCTTTGGTTCTTGCCTCGGCTCTCTTGCGCCGCTCGACTATGGTATTTGCAATGTGCGTGCCAACGGCTAAAACATGCCGCAAGCAAACATCTTCTATGACTTTTTGGCAGATATTGTTATACAGGGTGACTTTTTGTCATACAAGCTCTTGAGATAATTGAGCTCGAAAAGGACGAGGGCGAGGGAGCAAAGGGTATGAAGAAGACGCGGCTCCTCGGGGACGGCCGTCATAACCTTCATGACATCGTCGGCACGGGAGAGGACGAAGACCACAAGGGCGTTGTTGATGAAATGGATGAGGGTAGAGGCCCAAAGGCTCTTGGTGATGACAAAGACGTAGCCGAGAATGATGCCAATAATGAGGCGGGGGAGAAAACCAGCAAGCTCAAGATGGATGGCGGAGAAGATGGCGGCCGAGATGAAGACAGCCCAATGCCAACTGCCGGAGACACGGCGCAGCAGAGGCAGAAGCGCACCGCGGAAGAAAAGCTCCTCGCTAAAGGCGGGCAGGAGAGCTATGACGATGTAGGGCACAACTTTATGGGCGGGAGTATCGAACACGCAGAGCTGAGCAAGCATGGCATTATTAGCGCCCGCCAAAGAATCGAAGGCCAGGAGACCAGTTCGGCGGCAAAACTCATAGTTGGCATAGGAAGCCCACTCAGCGAAAGGTTGAAAAATTAGAGACAAAATGACGACGGTGGCGATAACAGGGACATTCAGACGGCTGAGGCCCAAACGCTCAGGGAAACGCCCCATGACGAAGCGACGCGATATATAGCCGGGGACGGCGAAACAGAAAATGGAGCTGACGGCCATTGAGAGGGCGATGCCGGGATAGCCATCGGAGAGGGAAACACAGAGCACGCAGAGGCATGACGCCAGGACAAAGAAGAGGACGAAGCTCAGTAAGAGTGCAATGGCGGATTTGGGGACGGAGGATGGGCGGGTGTTTATTATGCTCATATTTTGAGAAGTTGGGCGTTTGACGATTTTAGAAATTTATCCACAGATTTCGCTGATTGGCACTGATTCGGGTAGGGCAACTCGCTTCGCGCAGTAACGGATTCGCGCAGAGCCGGAGTGCGTAGAAAAGTAACAAACAAAACGCCGCCCCGAGAGTTGGGTCGGGACGGCGTGTATGTTCGATACGGAAGTCGAGTCTTATCAGTTCTTGTTGTTGGCAGCGCGTTTGTCGCCGGCATGGCTAGGGACGGTGCCATTGAGGATGCCGTTGAAGCGATCCTCATCTTCAAGGAGCTTGACGGCTTCGGCGACCTGCTGGTCATACTGGAGGATGTAGCCGAGGGCCCCGAAACGGTAATCCTTGTTGCGGATGTTCTCCTCCTCGAGCATATGGCAAATATCGTCTTTCGCCATATACATATCGCGCTCGAGGTCGGCTTTGCATGCGGAACCAAGCGCAGCGAAAGAGGCGGAGTCGGCGGAGTATATGCCGTCGGACTTAGCGGCGGCAATGAGTTTTTCGTAGGCGTCCTGCGCAGCCGTGCGGTACTTGAAGCCCGGGCGGCTCTTAACGTACTTGACGAAATCGGCGAAAGCCTCGTCGGTGACGTGGTTATTGGCATCGAGCTTGAGGGTCTGGCCTTTCTTCTTGAGATCGATGAGATAAGGGAATGCCTGATCAGTATAGAGCAAAGCCAGGGTCACGGGGCTATATTTCCCCGGATCGAGGAGCACGTCGGGCGAGATACCGCCACCATCGTAAACTGGGCGACCGCCGCGGGTGTGGAACTCATGGATGAGGGAGTCGGGGACGTAGCCAACGGCGCCGTCGGCATCGCGGTTGGAATAGTCGATGGCCTGGATGCAGCGGCCGGAGGGGGTGTAGTACTTGGCCGTGGTGAGCTTGAGGAGACCTTTGTAGGGGACCTCGCGGGTGGCCTGAACGAGGCCCTTACCGAAAGAACGCTGACCGACAATGACGGCACGGTCGAGATCCTGGAGGGCGCCGGCGACAATCTCGCTGGCGGAGGCCGAGCCGCGATTGATCATGACCACGATGGGCATAATGCTGTCCAGGGGCTCTCGGGGGGCAGTGTAGATACGGTCGCCAGAGCGGCGGCGGCCGCGGGTCTCGAGAATCTGAGAGCCTTGGGGAACGAACATATTGAGAATCTTGAGGCTCTCGTCGAGGAGACCGCCAGTGTTGCCGCGGAGGTCAATAATCAACTTCTTGGCACCAAGATCCCGAAGATTGCACACGTCTGTATAAAATTCATGATAGCAATCGCTCTCGAAACTGCGGAGTTGGATGTAGCCCACCTCGTTCTCTTTGCCGAGAAAGCCATAGTAATCCACGGCATTGAGCTTTACAAGTTCGCGCTTAATTGTGACCTTAAAGGGCTTTGGTTCACCGGGACGCTCTATCTCGGCCTCGAACTTCTCGCCCGGCACGCCGCGGAGGTGCGAACGGACATAGGCCACGTCCTTGCCCCTCATGCTCTCGCCGTCGATGGAGAGGAAGCGGTCACCAGGCAGGAGGGCATCATCGGAAGGTGTTCCTGAATATATTTCACGGACTTGGATGAGGTCGGTGTCGGATTTTTGGATTACCGCGCCAATGCCACCGTAGAGGCCCATTACCTGAAACTGGTAGTCCTCCCTGTCCTTCTCGGGGATGTATGTGGTATAGGGGTCGAGGTCGCCGAGCATGGCATCGATGGCCTCGGGGACGATGCGGTCGGGGTCTGGCTCGTCGACGTAGTTGAGATTGAGTTCCTTGAAGATGGCGAAGAAGATGTCGAGGTTCTTCGAGACCTTGAACTCATGGTCGTCTCGCTTGGCGGCCACGAGGGCCACACCCGCAATTGCGAGGAGGCCGGCGACAGATAGGAGAACGCGTTTTTTCATTAATGGGCGTGAATGAGAGTGATGTGTAAAAAGAAAACCTCGGTTACCGATGAAGGTAATCGAGGTTTCTTGTCTTTAGCGTGGTACCACCAGGAATCGAACCGGGGACACACGGATTTTCAGTCCGTTGCTCTACCAACTGAGCTATGGTACCTTCGCAATTGCGAGTGCAAAGGTAGGGAGATTTTTTTTAGTTGCAAACTTTGGAGGAGATTTTTTTTGCGAGACTTCATTTTCGAGGCAAGGCATTCTGAGAAAAATCGGCCCGAGGCAATAGCTTTTTTCGCAAAAATGCGCCTTTCTGTAAAAATATGTTTCATAACTAATCCACTTTTTTGGATATATTTTCATAGGCTTAATAATTGACAATCAATAAACTAATCATTTTAATCATCCACATTATATTAACAACCACCCACAAACGAAACATTTATTTAACAACTTTGCAAACAAAACAAAACGAATATGAACAAAGTCATATCGATAATAGCATTCGCGACATTGGCAAACGGCGGAGCCACAGACACCCGCGCACAGCAATTGCCAACCTACCTATGCGACCAAGCCAATATAGAGGCACGCGTGGAAGACGCGCTCTCACGCCTCACGCTGGAGGAGAAAGTAAAGCTCCTCCATGCGCAGAGCAAATTCTCCTCGGCAGGCGTTGCCAGGCTCGGGATACCCGATTTTTGGACCGACGACGGTCCACACGGCGTACGCCCCGACGTCTTGTGGGACGAGTGGGAGCAGGCGGGCCAGACAAATGACTCGTGCGTGGCGTTCCCGGCGCTCAGTTGCCTTGCCGCGACGTGGGACGTGGATTTGGCGCGGCTCTATGGCGAGAGCCTGGGCGAAGAGGCGCGATATCGTGGCAAAGACATGATACTTGGGCCGGGCGTAAATATCTGCCGCACTCCGCTGGGCGGGCGCAATTTCGAGTATATGGGCGAAGACCCTTGGCTGACATCGCGCATTGCAGTGCCTTACATACAGGGTTTGCAGTCTAAGGGCGTATCGGCTTGCGTAAAGCATTTTTGCGTCAATAACGACGAGGAACGTCGCTTCGTCGTGAACGTCAAGGTCAGCGACAGAGCCCTAAACGAGATATACTTGCCGGCATTCCGCGCGGCCGTCAAAGAGGCGGGGACGTGGGCAATCATGGGCGGATATAACCTTATGGGCGACGAGCACATGTGCCACAACCATCGGACACTTGTGGACACCCTCAAGGTCGCATGGGGATTTGACGGAGTAGTGGTGAGCGACTGGGGCGGCACGCATTCGACCATCGAGGCAGTCAACAACGGACTCGACATGGAGTTCGGCACGTGGACCAATGGCCTCAACGCGGGAGCCTCCAACGCATATGACAATTACTTCCTCGCATTGCCGTACCTCAAAGGGCTTAAAGACGGCACGTACTCGGTGGACGTACTCAACGACAAGGTGCGCCGTGTGCTCCGCCTCTTCTTCCGCACATCGATGAAGAGCGACCGCCCCCGCGGATTTCTCTGCTCCGAAGCGCATTATGCCGCCGCAAGGCAAATCGCCGACAACGGCATCGTACTGCTTCAGAACAAAAAGAAAGCCCTGCCACTGGACCCGCAGAAGATTAGCCGAGTGCTCGTGGTTGGCGAGAACGCCATCAAGATGATGACCGTAGGCGGCGGCAGCTCGTCGCTCAAAGTGCAGCGCGAGATATCGCCACTCGACGGACTTCGTGCGGCACTCGGAACGGACAAAGTTGACTACGCCCGCGGATACGTAGGCGACGTAACGGGCAACTACAACGGAGTGACCACAGGACAGGACCTTGCCGACAGCCGCACACCCTCCGATCTCATTGCCGAGGCCGTGGCAAAAGCCAAGGCGGCCGACGCCGTGATAATCTTCGGAGGCCTCAACAAGAGCGACTTCCAAGATTGCGAAGGACATGACAGGCAGACCTATTCCCTACCCTACGCGCAAGACGACCTTGTGCGAGCCCTCGCCAAAGCCAACAAACGCGTCATCTTCGTCTGCATCTCGGGCAACCCCGTAGCTATGCCCTGGGCGGCCGACGTAGAGGCCATAGTCCAGGGATGGTATCTCGGCTCGGAGACGGGCAACGCCTTGGCTGACATCCTCACAGGAGCCGTCAACCCGAGCGGCAAACTGCCATTCACATGGCCCGCAAAACTCGAGGACGTTGGCGCACACGCATTGGGATCTTACCCTGGCACAAAGCGCGAAGGTTCGGAGATATGGGACGAAGAGTATACCGACGACATCTACGTAGGCTACCGATGGGCCGACAAGCATGGCACTAAGCCTCTCTTCTCCTTCGGTCATGGACTGAGCTACACCACATTCCGCCTCTCCGACGCACGCCGCACCGACGACTGCAAGCAGGGCCGCGCAACATTCACGGTCACAGTCTCCAACACGGGCGACCGCGAGGGCCAAGAGGTAGTAAAGCTCTTCATCCGCAAAGCCGACGACGGGCTCGACCACCCAGTCCGCGAGCTCAAGGACTTCAAGAAAGTAAGCCTCGCCCCCGGCGAGAGCAAGACCGTGGAGTTGAGCTACGAAGGCGAGATAAGCTCGTGGTCGATAGAGTAAGCAGACTTAAATTCCGGAACATTAACCAAACATAGTATCAGATTATGAGAATACGCAAGCTTTTGCTGACGGCGTTTCTGGCATCCTGGGCCGGCCTGGCCTGGGGACAGAGCGTCAACATCAGCGGCCGTGTGGTAGACAACACCGGCATGCCGCTCCCTGGCGTGAACATCACCGTTGAGGGGACCACGACGGGAACAGTCACCGACATGGACGGCAACTATACTCTCGCAGCCCCTCAGGGCTCGAACGTAGTCTACTCATTTATCGGTTTTGAGGAATCAAAAGTGCAGGTAGTCAACGGACAGACACAGTACAACGTGACCCTCAAAGATGAGTCGTCGGACATTGACGAGATTGTCGTAGTGGGCTACGGCGTCCAGAAGAAGAGCGTCGTCACCGCATCCATCGCCAAGGTGGGAGCCGACGACCTCAACGGCACGACGCCTCTCCGCGTGGATAACGCACTCAAGGGCATGGCATCGGGCGTCACGGTAACATCCGCCAGTGGCCAACCGGGCGCGGCAGCGCAGATCCGCGTACGTGGTATCGGCACCATCAACGACTCCGACCCGCTCTACATTGTAGACGGAATGCCCATCGAGGGCGGCATCGACTACCTCAACCCTTCGGACATCGAGAGTATCGAGGTACTTAAGGATGCTGCATCGGGCGCAATCTACGGTACTCGCGCGGCCAACGGCGTAATCCTCGTAACCACCAAGGGTGGCCAGAAAGGCAGCGTCAAGGTCAACTACAGCTTCACGGCCGGATATTCGAGCCCATGGAAGCACCGCGACGTCCTCAACGCCACCGAGTACGCAGTCATGATGAACGAAGGCCTCATCAACGCAGGCCAGGCGCCCATCTATGAAGACCCGTACTCCTACGGCAAAGGCACCGACTGGCAGAGCGAGCTCTTCAATGACGGCGCGCCAAGCCAGAGCCACGAGGTCAGCGTTAGCGGCGCCACCGACAAGGTGAACTACTACATCTCGCTCGGCTACAACCATCAGGAAGGCATTGTCGGCGGCGACTACGACCGCTCGAACTACCGTCGTCTGACCCTCCGCAGCAACACCAACTACGTACTCTTCGACCACACGGACCTCCGCAAGTGGCTCAACAAGATGACCCTCGGCGCCAACATCTCCTACGCCCGCATCCACAGCAAGAGCATCGACGCCAACTCGCAATGGGGCTCGGCCCTCGGCTCGGCGCTCTACCTCTCGCCAATCCTCACCCCGACGGTATCTGGCGCCGAGGCCCAGGCGCAGATTGACAAGTACGGCGCGGACGGAATGCTCTACGACGAAGATGGCAACATGTACACCATCCCAGGCTCAAGCTACCAGGAGATGAACAACCCGCTGGCCATGCTCAGCCTCCCTGGCGACGACAATTGGAGCCATAAGTTCGTGGCCAACTTCTCGGCCGACCTCGAGATTGGCTGGGGACTCAAATACCGCTTCACCTATGGCGCCGATATCTCCTTCTACGGAGCCGACGGCTACACCCCAATCTATTACCTCTCGGGCAACAACCGCTCAACCATCAGCAGCGCGCACCAGAGCAGCGACCGCGGCACCGTATGGCAGCTCGAGAACGTCCTCACATGGGAGCGCCAGTTCGGAGCTAACTCCATCAACCTTGTCATTGGTCAGAGCGCAATGCAGAACACAGGCAAGACACTCTATGGCAACGTTCAGAACCTCAAGGATATGAGCAAGCCATACATGAACAACAGCAGCGCGGACCAGAGTCGCGGCGAGATGAGCGCCAGCGGCGGTCCTGCCAACGAGCACACACTGAGCTCCTACTTCTTCCGCGCATCGTATAACTACGACGAGCGATACATGGCACAGGTGACAGTACGTCGAGACGGCAGCTCTCGCTTCGGCTCGAACAACCGCTACGCCACCTTCCCCTCCTTCTCTCTCGGCTGGAATGTCCTCAACGAGCCCTACGTAGATGCCCCCGATTGGCTTACCAACCTCAAGGTACGCGGCAGCTGGGGTAAGAACGGTAACGACAACATTGGCGACTTCACCTACGCCGCATGGACAGCATCGCCCTACAACAGCGTATGGGGCACAAGCGAGACCGTAGTGAACGGCGTACAGGCCGGCGCACTCGCAAACCCCGACCTCAAGTGGGAGGAGAGCATCCAGACCGACTTCGGCGTAGACTTTGGTTTCTTTGGCAACTCGCTCACCTTCAGTGCCGACTGGTATAAGAAGAAGACTTCGGGCATGATTATCTCAATGCCTATCGCCAATTATGTAGGCGCAGAGGCGCCCCTCGGCAATGTTGGCGACATGGAGAACACCGGCGTCGAGCTTGAGCTTGGCTACAAGTGGAAGGCAGGCGCAGTGAACATGCACGTCAAGGCCAACGCCTCTTACCTCAAGAACACCCTTACGAACCTCGGCAACTCGTCCGGCTACCTCGAGTTGGACAACATGCAGAACACGGGCACCATCACCCGCGCATCGAACGACGAGCCGTTCCCCTACTTCTACGGCTATAAGACCAACGGCATCTTCCAGAACATGAATGAGGTCAAGAACTACGTCAATGCCAAGGGCGAGATGATACAGCCCGACGCGGCACCTGGTGACGTGCGCTTCGTGGACGTTGACGGCGACGGCAGCATCACGGCAGCCGACCGCACCAAGATTGGCAAAGGCATGCCCGACTGGACCTACGGACTCACCATCGGCGCCGACTGGAACGGCATAGACTTCATGGTCCTCTTCCAGGGCACGGCAGGCAACGACATCTATGATGCCACCCGACGCACCGACGTACGCCCCGCCAACCTACCGAGCTACATGCTCAACCGCTGGACAGGCGAAGGCACGTCTAACAAATACCCGCGTTACGTGGTCGGCGATGCCACCAACTGGCAGAGCTCCGACCTTTACGTGACCGACGGCAGCTACTTCCGCCTCAAGAACATCCAGTTGGGCTACACCCTGCCTAAGGCCATCACCACCAAGTTCTTCGTAGACCACCTGCGCGTCTTCGTAGGAGCCGAGAACCTCTTCACACTCACCAAGTATGCGGGCTTCGACCCCGAGATTTCCTCTGGTGGCACGTCGCTCGGCGTAGATTACGGCGTCTACCCTCAGAGCCGCACCTTTAACTTTGGCGTGAACGTTGGATTTTAAGCAATGACAATTATGACATCAAGATATTATACGCTGGCAGTACTTTGCGCAGCCGCGGGACTCGGGCTCGGCTCGTGCTCCGATGACTTCCTGGAGGTGACACCGCCCAACAAGGCTACCCTCGAGGAGTACTACAACAACTACGACCACGTACTCGAAGCACTCGTGGCGACATACAACCCCATGAGGAGCTACGACTGGAACAACAGTCAGTACGCGCCCCTCCCCCTCTGCGCCGACGTCATGGGCGACGACATTTGGCCAGGCGGCTCGGGCATCTCGGACAACCAGCATCTGCACAAGATGTTCAACTTCGAGAGCACGCAGAACTCCTCCGACGCCCTCACTGGCATCTGGGACCAGAGTTATAAGGGCGTCCGCAACGCCAACGACGTGCTCACCTACCTCGAGTGGGCCAAGGCCAACCTCACCGACGAGCAGTACGCCACGATAAGCGCCGAGGCTCGCACCCTCCGCGCCTTCTACTACAACCTGCTCTGGAAGTACTACGGCAACATCCCCTTCTACATGACCAACCTCGCATCGCCCTACATCGCTGAGCAAAAGGGGCATGACGAAGTCTACGCCACCGTCATCGCCGACCTTGAGGAGGCTATCGACACCAAGGCTCTGCCTATGGCATGGGACTCTGAGAATGTTGGCCGAATGAGTCTTGCGGCTGCCGAGATGATATATGCCGAGATGGTAATGTACCAGTGCGACGAGAGCCGCTATTCCAAGGCACTCGGCTACATGCAGGAGATTATCGAGAGTGGCAAGTATTCCCTTGTGGATGACTACGGCACCATCTTCCTCGAGAGTGGCGAATGGAGTTCAGAGAGCATCTTCGAGATCTGCTATAAGGACGACAACGCAGTCCGCTCATGGAACGACGGCTACGTCAACGCCGGCGGCACCATCTACCCCCGCCTCATTGGCCCGAGCGGTGGCGTAGCAGCCGACGGAGTGGACAATGGCTGGGGCTTCGAGCCCGTGCGTGAGGAGACCTACCTCATGTTCGAGGAAGGCGACGCACGCCGCGACGCAACTTGCTACGACGCCCGCAATGCCGACTACACCAAGCGTTACCAGGACACCGGCTTCTGGCTCAAGAAATATCTGCCCTACACGGCCAACAACGCCGACCAGAAAGCCGACGGTGACCTCAACTTCAACAACAACCTCCGCATCTACCGTTACTCCGAGACCCTCCTCAACGCGGCCGAGCTCCTCATCAACACAGGCGGCAGCACAGCCAAGGCACAGGAGTACATCAACCTCGTACACCATCGCGCGGGCCTCACGGACAACAAGGCAGCCACCATCGAGAACATCCTCACGGAGCGCCGTCTTGAGT
>CAVGTO010000063.1:5745-11736 GCA_963631865.1 Eggerthellaceae bacterium | reverse complement strand
GGGCCGTCACGTTAAAAAGTATTATCAATGCTTTATCGCATGTCACCTCGACGCCTCCTTCCCCTTTCACCTTGCCCTTGTTTACGGCGCAACTCTTTCTTTTGTTACGATATATTTCGTTTTTCGGGCCGGCCTCGATTCGATAATTTTTTTCTGCTATCAAAATCGGGGTTTCTTCAGCCTAAACGGTGATTGCGGCGTTTATACCACCCTCTACCATCGTTATCTGGCAGCCGCCGAAACGGTATTTCTTCTTCTTTGTCATACTGCCGCAAGACGTGAGCGCCACGGCAAGCAGGAGCACGAGTGTGCCTGCTACAATGCGTCTCTTTTTCATCTCGTATGTGCTAATTGTATGGTTAATCAGTCATTTTTAGATGAGTGGTATGCCGCCCTTGAGACAGTCCTCGCGCATCCTGTCTGGCCAGATTGAAGCCTGAATCTCGCCAATGTGCGCTTTGCGGAGGTAGAACATGCAGAGTCGGCTCTGACCAATGCCGCCGCCGATGGACTGCGGAAGCTCGCCGGCGAGGAGTCGCTTGTGGAAGTAGAGCTCCTTGCGGTCCTGTGCTCCACGGATGTCCAACTGACGAAGCAGTGCCTCCTTGTCTACTCGGATACCCATGCTCGAGAGCTCGAATGAGTGGCCGAGCACATCGTTCCAGACGAGTATGTCGCCATTGAGTCCCTTGTGGCCATCGGGCGATACGGTAGACCAGTCGTCGTAGTCCGGAGCGCGTCCGTCATGGGGCTCGCCGTTCTTGAGCGCGCCGCCAATGCCCATGAGGAACACGGCGCCGTATTCCCTTACAATCTTGTCCTCGCGCTCTTTCGGGGTGAGGTTGGGGTATTTGTCTGCCAAGTCCTCGGCCCACTCGAAGTGGATCTCTTCGGGCAACTGCGGGCGAATCTGTGGATAGTGCTCGCAGACAATGTATTCGGTGCGACGCATGACGCCGTAAATGCGGCGCACGACGCTCTTTAGGAACTCTACGTCGCGCTTCGCGGGGTTCATCACCATCTCCCAGTCCCACTGGTCTACGTAGAGGGAGTGGATGTTGTCCAACTCCTCGTCCGAACGGATGGCGTTCATATCGGTGTAGATGCCGTAGTCCTCTTCGATGCCGTAGTCGGCAAGGATCATACGCTTCCACTTGGCAAGTGAGTGGACCACCTCGGCTTTCTGGTCCGAAAGGTCCTTGATGGGGAACGTCACGGCGCGCTCCACGCCATTGAGGTCATCGTTGAGGCCAGTGCCCTTTAGGACGAAGAGAGGGGCGGTTACGCGGCGGAGGCGGAGCTCGGCAGAGAGGTTCTGCTGGAAAAAGTCTTTGATGTAGTGAATGCCCATCTCGGTCTCTCGGAGGTCGAGAAGAGGACGGTAGTCTTTGGGTATGTATAGTTGTGACATGACCTCAGTTGTGTGTCTTTAGTTACGATTTTCTATTCAGACGTTGTGCAAAAATAACAGTTTTGCGTAAAAATAAAAACCCTAAATTAAAAATTATCGCAAAATGGCGCATTCCTTGTTTATGTTTGCTTTGCAGGCGGCCGTTCTGCAGTAGCTTTCAAAAGCTTTTTCTTTTCGTCACCTTTTTTCCTAACTTCGTGTCTCCATTGTTTTACACGTAAGTTAGCGATATGTCCTCATACAAGTTTGGTCTCGTCCTCGAGGGCGGCGGCATGCGCGGCATCTTCACGGCCGGCGTGATTGATGCCCTGATCGATTATGATATAAAGTTCCCGTACGTTATTGGCACTTCGGCCGGTGCGAGCGCAGGCTGTGTCTATTTGGCGCGTCAGAGGGGGCGACTGAGGTATATTGATATCGACCTTCAGAATATCCGCCCTTATGTGGGTTTCTCGTCAGTCCTCCATGGCAAGGGTGTGATAGACCTCGATTTCATTTTCAATGAGGTGCAAGAGAGCTATTATCCTTTTGATTTTGAGACTTTCCGTAAGTGCGGCAGCCGATTTGTGAGCGTCGCCACGAGTGCCTTGACGGGTGAGGCGGTCTATACAGAGGAGACTGAGGATTTCAAGCGTTTCGTAGATGCTTGCCGCGCCAGTTGCTCTCTGCCTATCATGTGCCCGGCTTGGCATATCGACGGCGTCCCGATGGTCGATGGCGGCGTGGCGGACTCAATTCCATATGATCATGCCTTGGCTGACGGATGCGAGAAAGTCGTAGTCGTGACCACAAAGGACGCTGCCTACCGAAAGAGCGAAAGAAAGATTTGGCTTCCCAAGCATATATATAAGGAGTATCCTAACCTCCGCAGGGCTCTCCTAAACCGCAATATCCGATATAATAAGCAAATAGACCGTCTGGCGGAACTTGAGTCGCAAGGTGTGGCACACGTGGTCCGCCCTGCCGATATGCACAACGTGACGCGCACCACCAGCAAGGCCGAGCTCCTTGAGGCTCTTTACGCCGAAGGCCTTAAATCTGGTCGCAAACTGGCTCTCTATATGCAAGATAAGCTCTGACCGCGCCAATGGCCAGATTGATGATTTTCTCGGCTTCGGCCGGCTCGGGCAAGACGTATACTCTCGCTCGTCAGGTTATCGACCTCCTCGTGGCCGATCCGCGCAGCTATGCCCATATCCTTGCCGTCACCTTTACCAACAAGGCCACGGGCGAGATGAAAGACCGCATCGTGGGCGACCTCGATGTTATGGCCAATGGCCCTGATGGCGACAAGGGTCGAGAGGCTTTGCTCGCTGCTCATGTGGCTATGGCTCAGGTGCGTGGCGATGGTAAGATGGACCGTCAAAAGGTCATTGAGCGTAGTGCCCTCGCGTTGCGCAATATATTATTGGACTATGGTCAGTTCTCTGTCAGCACAATTGATAGTTTCGTCCAGCGCGTAATCCGCTCTTTCGCCTACGAGCAAGGTTTGCCTTCCAATTATGGTCTCCAACTTGATACCGCATCGGTCATTAGCGGTGCGGTGGACGATCTTATGGACAGCATGTCGGTAGATGCCGATTTGCGGCGCCTCGTTATTTCTATGACAGAGGAGGCCATCGATTCCGACAAGACGTGGGGGCGCGCTGAGAAGAGTATATCCGACATCGGCAAGGAGCTTCTTGATGAGGGCGCGCGTGTCGATTACGAGATGTTGACTCTCGGAAATATTGCCAAACTCCGCAACGCTATGCAAGACCGTCAGGAGAGTGCGGCCAAGTCCGTCCTCCGCATCGTATCCACTGTGTGTGAGCGATATAATGCGTGTGGCATCTCTGGTACTAATGGCCAGATGAAGAAATTCGCCAGGTTGATTGTGGACGACTTGCCACATTGGGATGCCTCTTCGCCTGCGAATAGGCGGAATGTCATGCGGCGTGTGGATAAATACGTCGATACTCTTACTGGGTTGGATCCCTCGAGATTGATAACAAAGAAGACGAAGGGCGACGTGGACGCTTATACCGAAGTCTTGACAGCCTCCATCGAGGAAATGAGCGAGATGCAGCGCGACTTGAACACGTGCGGCAGCGTACTCGCCAATGTCAATACGTTGGGCGTTATGTCGCGTCTCGCCGACTTTATCCGCGGCATTGAGGACCGTAATAATAAGGTGAATATGAGCGGCTCGGGCAAGTTGTTGGCCGACCTCATAGACGGTTGCCCGGTACCCTTTGTCTATGAAAAGATTGGTGTCCGCTATGACACCATTATGATAGACGAGTTCCAGGATACCAGTGCCACGCAATACGGCAATTTCTACCCTCTGCTAGACGAGAGCCTCGCCGAAGGCCACGACTGCCTGATTGTGGGCGACGTAAAGCAAAGTATCTACCGATTTCGTGGCGGCGACTGGAAACTCTTGCATCAGCAGGTGCCTGGCGATTTCCGCAGCCAAGCCGACCTGCGTCCTCTGACTGAAAATTACCGTAGCAAGAGCCAAGTAGTCAATTTCAACAATACCATCTTCGCCCACCTGCCAAAGGCTATGGAGGCGATGCTCTACACCGGCGGTTTTGCCAATAGGTTGACCCTCTCGGAAATGTACGAAGGCGCGGCGCAACAGCCCAAGAAAGGCGACGATGGCTACGTCCACGTCGAGATGGTCCAGGCCAAAGAAGATGATACCGCCGCAGCCCATAAATATACTCAGGATCAGTTTGTCCTGGCCTTGAAATCGGCCCTCGACCACGGTTATTCATATTCCGATATCTGCATCCTTATCCGCAAATCGCAGGAGGCTCAGGTTATTCTCGAACGCCTTGCCGGCGAGACGTGGAATGGGCTGCCTATTCCCATTATGTCCGACGATTCGCTTTACGTGATGAGTTCCGATGCCACGCGCTGCATTTCGGAGGTGATGCATTATCTTGTCACAGGCGAGCGCGCGCCTCTCTTTGCGGCTCTTAGGATTCTTCGAGGCGTCTCAGAGGAACGTTTGGGCGAGGAGTTTGCGCATAATCGGGAACTAGGCGATGAGATTGATGAACTTCGCGGTCTTGGCATCCTTGAGCTTATTGGCGAGGTCGTCAATCGTCTGCCCAAGAAGTTGAGGGATGATGATGCTCTCTTTATCGATGCTTTCCGTCAGCAAGTTATGGAGGCCGTAAAAGATGGCGATGCCGACCTCAGCAGTTTTGTGCGCCGTGTGGACGACAACCTGACTAAGTGGACTGTATGGGCCACGAGCAGCCGTCCCGCCGTTAAGATTATGACCATCCACAAGTCTAAAGGTTTGGAATTCAAGGTTGTCTTTATTCCCAATGCTGATTGGGAGTTTGAGGCGAATAAGGGTAAGGAGCTTATTTGGTGTCCGGCGGACAGGCTCGGATTGCCGTCTTGGCAGGGTGGGGTGCTGCCCGTGACTTTCAATGCCAAGTTGGCTAATAGCGACTTCGCTGATGACTATATTGCTGAGCGCGAACTGGTATATGCCGACAACCTAAACCTTGTTTATGTGGCCTTTACGCGCCCGCGTGAGGTTCTCTATGCATGGGGTGTATATCAGAAACCGCAGAAATCTGATGAGCCTTCGGCAGATGAACTGTCGTCTACTGGTGCCCTCTCAAAATATATCGTTGCGGCTTTCGGTGAGATGGAGGCGGACGGCGCTAAGGTCAATATCGATGAACTCTATGTCTACGAAGATGGTTCTGTCGCTGCGGAGATGCATGCGCAGAATGACTCTGAGACAGAAGATGAAATCGAGACGATAAAGAACACGGACTCTAATGCCGAGGTGGAGTTGCCTAATGCACGCCATTTGGATCGCCTTGTGTATGAGGACGGCGAAATGCCTACCGTGACGGCCGAACCCGAAGCCGAAAGCACTGTTCGCCAAATGAATGTCGAGATGCCTTTTTCCTCAGATGCGGCGGCGCGCTACAAGATAAATGCCGAGGCCGAGAGCCGAATCATATCCGACATTGAGGACGATACCGAGGCCGATGGCCCGACTCGTGCACTCATGATAAGCACCGGCCTCACCAACCATGGCATCCTCGAGCGAGTCCGCTCCATTGACGACCTCCACAGGTCAGTTCGCCGCTCTGTGATCCAAGGCGCTTTGTCTCAAGCCGATGCCGATGCCCGCGAAGCCGAGATGCGCCAGAAGATAACAGACAATCCCACAGTGGCCGAGTGGTTCGATTCCGAAAAGGTGAAGAAAGTTTGGACTGAGACCTCAATGGTCGGTCCTGCGCCCGATGCGTCGCCACGCCCCTTCGTGCGTCGCCGTCCGGACCGTGTCATGCGTATGATGGACGGGCGCACGGTCCTTGTGGATTATAAATTTGGCAAGCGCAACAAGAAACATCATGGTCAGGTGCGTGAATATCTGCAATGGCTTCAGTATGCTGGTTTTGAACGTGTTGAGGCTTATCTGTGGTATTTTCCCGAGAATGTCGTCGAGAGCGTGAGTTTGTGATTATTGCGCCTTTTTGCTAAATTGCGCAGTTTTTGCTCAAGTACGGGCGCTCGCTCACTATATTTTTTCGATAGGTGGAAGATGTAAAAGTCTG
>CAVGTO010000063.1:2839-5735 GCA_963631865.1 Eggerthellaceae bacterium | reverse complement strand
CTTTAGCTTCGGGCAGCAACGGAAACGTTTATTATATAGAGTACGATGGCGAGGCTCTCGTCGTCGATGTCGGCATCAGTTTTCGCAAACTGAAGAATAGGGCGCAGACTCGTCACGTCGACATTAAGAAAATTAAGCATATATTCATATCGCACGAGCATTCTGACCACGTCTACGGTCTCGCTGGCCTAAGCCGTCAGACGGGTGCTCACGTCTATATGACCCGTGGAACGTGGCGTGGTATGCGCGAGAAGTATCGCTCGGCGCAGGCTGTCACGTCATTTATTAATATAGGTGAGCCTGTCTCGTGTGGCAAGTTCACCGTATATAGTTTCGCCAAGCCTCACGATGTCTTGGAGCCTTGCAGTTTCCGCGTCGAGGTGGGCGGCGTCAATATTGGTGTCTTCACCGACATCGGTGCGCCATGCGAGGGTATAGATGAGCATCTGCCTATGTGTCAGCTCGTTTTCCTTGAGTCCAACTACGATATGGAAATGCTTCGCAATGGCCGTTACCCCGACCATCTCAAGCATCGCGTAATCTCGGGTCACGGTCACTTGTCTAATGTCCAGGCCCATGAGATTGTCAGCCGCCTTATGCCCGAAAATCTTCGCGCCATCTTCCTATCCCACATCAGTCACGACAACAACCGTAAGGACATCGTCCTCAGTGAGTTCGCCGACCTTGCGGACAAATACCATATCGAGATAATGAGTCGCGAGGAGGCCAGCGACATTTGGACCGTCTCAGTCGATGGCGTCAAGAAGGTGCCGCCCGTAATCGAGATCCCCGAGCGTCTCGATCGCGTGCCCATCAAAGTAGGTTTCTGAAAATCAACCCGCAAATATCCACAAAGCAATGGCCGAACTTTTAATCGATGTCGGCAATACTAAGTCGAAGTTGGCCCTTTCGGAGGGCGGCCGACTCACGTCGGATGTCGTTCTCTCAGACCACGAGACTACCATCCGCGAGGCCCTAGCTCTCGCCAAGAAGGGAGGGGCGGACTGCTGCCTCGTGAGCAGCGTGGCCGAGGGCGGTGCGGCTCTCGTCAGCGGTCTTTGCGCCGGCGGTCTTCGTTCGCTCTTGCTCACCGTCGGCATGCGCTTGCCTTTCGCTATCGATTATGCCACTCCTGGCACTCTCGGCACGGATCGCGTGGCGGGTGTGGCAGGCGTCGTCGCTCAGTTCGGTATGCGCGATGCGCTGGTTATCGATGCCGGCACTGCCATAACGTATGATTTCCTCACGTCGGATGGCATTTTCCGTGGCGGGGCTATTTCGCCAGGCATCAGTATGCGTTTCCGTGCGCTCCATGCCTTTACTGCCAAGCTTCCTCTCTGCGCACCTGCCGATGCCCCGGGTGGCCTTATTGGTCGCGATACCAAGTCGGCCATTGCCTCAGGCGTGATGAGCGGAGTCATGGCCGAGGCTGCGCGTTTTGTGGACACATTCCGGGCTGAGCACCCCGATTCTATAGTGGTTCTGACGGGCGGTGATTACGAAAATTTTGATTTAACAGCAAAAATAGGCATATTTGCGCGCCCTAACCTAGTCTTGGAGGGGCTTGCCCTGTTGGCGCATACAAATCTTGAAAAAAAACAATGATTTTAATGCGCTGATTTATAGCAAAGTTGATGCGGACGCTAGCCGATAGATTTTATATTTTCGGCCGTTTGGCAAACTTTTTGCTATTTAAGGGTTAAGGAGGTCGTTTAACACTCTATAGCCTTTGGCTGCGACTTCCGTCTCGTGTTTTTTTACCATTTGTTTGCAAACCCGAAAATTAAACCAAACAATAACATGGACAACATTAAGATCTTGGCAGCTGCCGCTCTCATGGTGGTTCCGACGATCGCTTCGGCTCAGAAGGGCGTCGAGGATGGCTCGAAATATGGCCATGGCGAGGACAGTGTCACCTGTATCATGAACCTCGTTCAGTACGGCGACATGGTCAAGCAGAAAAACTATAAAGAGGCTTACGAGCCTTGGAAAATCGTCTTCACTCAGTGCCCTATCGCTAAGGGTGTAGGTCTCTACACCGATGGTCTCAAGATTGCTAAGGACCTCTACGTCAAGGATGCCGCCAACAAGGAGACATACTACGACCTCATCCTCCAAATCTACGACCAGCGCGCTAAGTACTACGGCACCAATAAGAAGTACCCCTCTTCTTACCTCAGCGGTATGAAGGCCATCGATATGCTCAACTATAAGGGCGACGACAAGGCTGTGCGCTCCGAGGCTGTCGGTCTTCTCAAGACCGCTATGGCTGGCGATCCCAGCACCATCCAGCCCGCATTCCTCCAGACCTACATGCAGCAGATTGTCCTCCAGTTCAAGGATGGCGAGGTTACTGCTGAGGCCGTTGTTGACGCATACGTCTACTGCTGCGACCTCATGCCTAAGGTTGAGGCTGCCGCTTCTGAGAAGGTTAAGGCTACCTGCGAGTCCTCTAAGACCAACATCGAGCAGATTTTTGCTCAGAGTGGTGCTGCCGACTGCGCTACCCTCGAGAAAATCTTTGGCCCGCAGCTCGCTGCTAACCAGTCTGACGAGGCTTGGCTCAAGCGCGTCAACAAGCTCCTCGGTAATGGTGACTGCACCGAGAGCGACCTCTTCTACGGCACTTCCGAGGCTCTCCACAAGATCTCTCCTGAGGCTTCTTCTGCACGTGGCCTCGCCAAGATGTACCTCAAGCAGGGCGACATCGACAAGGCTCTCTCTTACTACGATGAGGCTCTCAAGCTCGAGACCGACGACAACCTCAAGGGCAAGTACTACTACGAGATGGCTCTCGTGAACTTCTCTGGCAACAACCTCTCGGCGGCTAAGCAGTGCTGCTACAACGCTATCAACCTCCGTTCCGATTGGGGCATGCCTTACATCGTCCTCGCTA
>CAVGTO010000063.1:0-2810 GCA_963631865.1 Eggerthellaceae bacterium | reverse complement strand
CGCTAAGGTCTACGCTACTGGCGCACGCAACATCGGCGAGAAGGACTACGAGAAGAAGGCAGGTTACTGGGTAGCTGTGGATAAGCTCCAGAAGGCTAAGAGCATCGACTCCAGCGAGTCTGTCCAGAAGGAGGCAAGCGACCTTATCCGTCAGTACTCTCAGTACTTCCCCTCTAAGGAGGACCTCTTCTTCGAGGGTCTCAAGGATGGTTCCGCTCATCATGTTGGCGGCTTCATCAACGAGAACACTACCGTCCGTGCTCGCAAATAAGGTTTAGACCTTTTGCCCGAACATATTTATGGCGGCTGTGCTTCGATACAGTAAAGCAATGGCAGGCAACGCTTTGGCGTTGCTTGCCATTGCATTTTTCTTCTCCACCTCGCTCTCGTCTTGCATGCGCAACGAGGATAGTGAGCTCAAGGCCGTGGAGCAAGAGATGGAGCGTTCGAGCCTCGGAGCCTACGACCTCCATACTTTTGTGACCGACTCCGGTGTCTACCGATATGAGTTCACGACCCCTGAGCTCCAGCAATACGATAATGTCGAGGAGCCGTATGTTGACTTCCCTGGTGGTCTAAACTTCAAGATGTATGATCAGCAGGGCGTCAAGACCAAGAGTCGCATCCGTTGCAACAAGGCTCGATATTACAAGTCCAAGAATCTCTGGGAACTCAACAACGACGTTGAGGCCGTGACGGAGAAAGGCGACATCCTTAACACCGAGCAGATGTTTTGGGATACCAAGACCCGACGCATCTACTCCGACAAGTTTGTCAAGATTACCACCAAGGGTCAGATGATTACTGGTCGCGGTTTCGAGAGTGACGACCGTATGAGCTACTACGAAATCAAGAACCCGGGCGGCGAGATTGACGTCCGCGAAAGCAAATAACAACACATACGTGGGGTGCGGTGCTACTATCCGTTCCCCACTTTTTCTTTTTACTCACGAGGCTTCACAAAAAAGTGGCACGCATATTGTGACTATTAGTGTATTAAATGCATATAAGAAGGAAATATGAAGAAACTTGTCATCATAGTGGCCCTTTCGCTATTGGGCTTGATTTTCATAAATGTTTTTGCTCAAGATAAAACTATGAAACGCATGACAGACAAAGAACTAAAAGAGAAAATTGACTCGCTTGTGACGGACGAGATGCCGCAGTCCGCCAAACCGTTCATTGTCGAGGCCAAGAAACGTGCCACCGCAGCCAAGGACACAAAGTGGATGCTGGAACTTATCCAGCAGGATATCAATGTCAACCGCCGTCGCAATATCCGTACGACCGACACCGAAACCGAGGTGCGCAAGGCTATTAAGGATGCTTGGACGCCCGTGAGCCAGATGCTAAGCCTATCTCTCTACCTTGAAAATCATGAAGATAGTGACGCACTTGCAGCTGTCGCCTCTCCTGCCGAACTTCGTGGTCTCAAGGCCACTGATGTCAAGGACGGCGTCGAAATACCCAACCTCAATCTTTTCGATTATATATGTCTGACGATAGCTAAGGAGGAGAGTGATCAGTTCTCTACCGAGGAACAGATTAGCGCTTTCGTGGCATCGCCTGAAGATTTTGCCGCATCGACTGTCGAGATGCCCGTTAGTATTGAGGTCTTGAGGCGAATGACAAGCGAGGCTCTCAAGGTTGGGGACCAATACTCTTTGCTCTTGGCGCAGGCTTTGCGCGTTGTCATAGCATCTCGCTCTGTCGCTATCGATCCTGGTAAAACGTTGGAGACGGACCTAATGGCAATGACGCCGTCCGATGCTTTCAGTAAAGCGTTGGTATCTGTAGCGCATGCCTCATATCTTTACGGCAGGCTCTCCCTTTTGCCTGAGAATAATGTGGAGGAGGTTGACGCTAAACTTGATGAGGTGCTTGCTCTCTATCGCTCAGTTGCAGAAGCAAAGGTATGTGGTTTCCTTACCAAGTCTTGCGAAGGCTGTATTCGCAATATAGAAGCGGCTGCGCTTGAGATTGATGCGAAATCTTATGTCATGCCTGGCAAGTTCATTTCTCTCTTTCTCCAATATCGCAATGTCAGCCATGTCGATGTCCGCATCTATCGCACCGAAAGGTTAGATATCAACACGGATAAAATTATAAGTCCGAGCAATTTGGTGTATACCAAGGAACTCGACCTTCCCAAAACGAAGGGGCGAATCTACAAGTCGTCGGCATATACCGAGCTCGAAGGTCTGCCCTTTGGCCATTATCTCATTGCCGTCTACGCCCAAGATGGCAATGAGCAATTTCATGTGGCGCAGCAAATCTGCTGCACGTCAGTTGCTCCCATGGTTGTGACGGACGACAAATCTGACCATATCCTTGTTTCCGATTTCTGGACTGGGCAACCAGCAAAGGATGCCGTTGTTGGTGGCAAGCATAATTTGGACGGCGACGGATGGGGTGATATTGATCACGTTCAACTGCGTGAGGACTACATCACAATCGAGCGAAATGGAGAAAAATTCAATTGGGATTACCATCGATATTCACGATATAAAGAACGGGTAAATCATCGTGCGGCGGCGCAACTTATCACCGACCGTCGAATCTATCGTCCAGGTCAAAAAATATCTTTCAAGGTCTATTTCTATGACCGTTACACGGATCGACTCTCGCCTTTCGCAAGCGGAAAGACTTGCGAGGTAATACTTCGTGGTGCCAATTATAAGGAATTAGCAAAAACTGAACTCAAAACCGATGAGTTCGGCACGGCGAGTGGCGAGCTCGTTGTCCCTGATGATGTCATGAGGGGTTTATGTTCGCTTGTTTGCAAATGCGGCTCGGTGCAAACATCTAAT
>CAVGTO010000062.1:3164-11802 GCA_963631865.1 Eggerthellaceae bacterium | reverse complement strand
TGCCTGAGGTGATATTTGAGCTCGGGCGTCTCTGTATAGTAATTGGCCATTGGTTTGTCATTTCATTCGACCTGGCTCTCTGCCAAGCCGATTTGTATTAAATACCTTAAAGAACAGATTTGTTCAGCAAATCAGTAACGAAAGATTAACAGTGAAATATGAGTTTGCAAAAGCCACTAAAGACATCTCAAACTAACATCAACTGTTAACTGTGCACTGCAAGCTGTTAATTGGATTTACTTGCTGTTCTTCTTATAGTACTTGATCATCTTTGGGATGACCTCCTCGACGGTGCCGGTGATGACGTAGTCGGCAATCTTGTTGATGGGGGCCTCGGGGTCTGAGTTGATGGAGATGATCATCGAGCTGTCCTGCATACCTGCAATGTGCTGGATCTGACCAGAGATGCCGCAAGCAATGTAGAGCTTCGGACGTACGGTGACGCCGGTCTGACCAATCTGACGGTCGTGGTCGCACCAGCCAGCGTCAACGGCAGCGCGGCTTGCGCCAACCTCAGCGTGGATCTCCTTTGCGAACTCGAAGAGTTTGTCGAAACCCTCTTTGCTGCCTACGTCGTAGCCGCCGGCCACGATGATGGGAGCGCCCTTGAGGTTGTTCTTGGCAGCCTCCACGTGACGGTCGATGACCTTGACGATATAGTCGGTGGTGGGGACGTACTTAGCCACGTCGTGACGGATGACCTCACCCTTATAGTTCTCGTCGAGAATCTCCTTCTTCATAACGCCGTCGCGAACGGTAGCCATCTGGGGACGATGCTCGGGGTTCACGATCGTTGCGATAATTGAGCCGCCGAAAGCGGGACGAATCTGGTAGAGCTGGTTCTCATAGTGTTTGTCCACCATCTGGCCATTCTCCTTGACCTTCATGTCGAAGCTGCCAATCTCGAGCTGGGTGCAGTCGGCGGTAAGACCTGAGTGCAGAGCCGAAGATACGCGTGGGCCGAGGTCGCGGCCGATGACGGTTGCGCCCATGAGGCAGATCTGAGGCTTCTCCTCCTTGAAGAGGTTGACCACTGCCGAGGTGTGGGGGAGTGAGGTGTAGGGGAAAAGCCCCTCAGCGTCGAAGACGTGAACCTTGTCTACGCCGTAGGGCATCACCTGCTTCTCAATGCCGTCGAGCTTGTGGCCAATGCAGAGGCACTCGAGGGCCACGCCGAGCTCGTTGGCGAGCTTGCGACCCTTGGTGAGGAGCTCAAGGCTGACGTCGGCCACCTTAGCGCCTTCGAGCTCGCAATATACGAATACGTTATTCATTTATGTCTTAAGCTATAAGCTGTATGTTCTTGTTATCTTGCGGCGTGCAGCCGCTTGAGCTTATGATAGTTTGCAAAGCGCAGACAACTAACTGAAACTGTTAACTGTGCGCTGTTAACTGTGAACTATCCGATGGTGTTGCTGCCAATAAGCTCTGCCATAAGGCTGTCGATATCCTCGTCGCTCGAAGTGAAGCTCTTGCTCTCCTTGGCGGTGAAGACGATGCTCTTGACGGCCTTGACGTTGGTGGGTGAGCCTGCTTTGCCAATCTGCTCGGGGTCGGCCTCGATGTCGGCTGCGCCCCACTGGGTGATGGTGAGGTATGGACGTGCGGCGTAGTACGCCTTCTCGGCCTCGTCGGAGAGGGCTGCAATCTCGGGTGCGGGCTTGGCATTCTTATATTTCATGACAAGCTTGGCGTTGCGAGTGCGGCAGGGAGCTGCAGAACCGTTCACGGTAACGACGAGAGGAAGGGGGGCCTCTACGGTCTCTACGCCGCCGTCGATGTGACGCTTTGCGGTGATGGTCTTGCCCTCCATCTTGAGAATCTCCTCGGTGTATGTGATCTGGGTGAGGCCGAGCTTCTCGGCTACCTGAGGGCCTACCTGCGCAGTGTCGCCGTCGATAGCCTGGCGACCGCAGAGGATGATGTCATATCCGCCGACCTTCTTGATGCCCTGAGCCAAGGTGTAGCTCGTGGCGAGGGTATCGGCGCCGCCGAGTGCGCGGTCCGTGAGGAGAACGGTGGAGTCTACGCCGCGGTAGAGGCCTTCGCGGAGAACCTCAGTCGCCTTTGGGAGACCCATGGTGATCATTGTGATGGTGGAGCCGGGGTTGGCATCCTTAATGCGGAGCGCCTGCTCCAAGGCGTTGAGGTCCTCGGGGTTGAAAACGGCAGGAAGAGCTGCGCGGTTGACGGTTCCCTCGGGGGTCATGGCGTCGGGGCCTACGTTGCGGGTGTCGGGCACCTGCTTGGCCAGGACGATAATCTTATATCCCATTTAGTCGTCTTTATGTGGTTAGATAATACTTTTAAACAAAGCTAAATTTTCGCTCTAAATCGCAAAATTAGTTTTAATTGTCGAAATACTGAAACTTCGGGGGCGAATTCGTTAGCTTTGAATGGTTTTTGTGGACGAGTCTAGAGCGAAAGCTTCTTCTTGAGCCATAGGCTGAATACCTTGTCGCACAGATGTATGCGGGACTTTCCCGTTGTCGGGTCAACCTCTGTCTCTATCAGTTCGCGGTTGATGAGCGCATCTTTTATCCTTGTGATGTTCGATTTCGTGCCGAGGTTGTACTCTTCTGCCACTTCTCGCGACGTGAAGTTGTCGTCTACGTCGTTGCATAAGGCGCGCAGGAAGTTCATTTGATATGTGGTTAGTCCGGCGGTCTGTTCTGTGAAAAGACTGTCGCATTGCAGCAAAAGAGCTTCTATGCCAGCGGCTAAGTCGCTTTTTGTCACCTCTTCACCTTTCGTCTCGGCCAGTACATTCCATGACAGTTGCTGGACGTAAGTGGAGTAATTGCCAACGGTGTCGCAAATATGCTCTGCAATATCGGGAGAAATTATCTTGCCACTCATTGCGAAGCGAGATGAAATGAAACTAACCCAGTCGTCAGTTGGAATTGGCCCGAGGTGCATCATCTCTCCAAACATGTAGAAAGGCATTCTCTTACTTTGGAACATCCGCTCCATCATATGTTTCTTGCTCCCAAAGAGGCAGAATGAGACGTTCTCCATATGCTGCCAAGCGCCGCGCAGACGTTTCTGTACTCCAATGGAGTCGGGCATTTCGCCTATCTGCTGAAACTCGTCAATGCAAATCACAATCCTAACCCTGCGCTCCTTGGCAATCTTATCCGGCAGGCAAAGAACCTCCTCGGGCGTGTAGTCGGTAGGTTTGATGTTGATGCCTATTGAAATCTCTTGGTCTGGAACCAGACTGTAGCTTATCTTGGGCGTTATGCGGGACAACATTTGCCCGACGCTTGCGATGAGTTGTTCAACTTTGTTGTTTGTCGCCTTAAATATGGCTGTGGCATACCGGCTGAGCAGGTCGTATTCGCTGCGACAGTCGTAGATGTCCATATATATAGGTATCACATCTTCATCCCCATCGGCTTTTATCTCGGATATTGCCTGTCGAACTAGCGAAGTCTTGCCCATGCGACGAGGGGACAGCAGTAGTACGTTCACTCCATTCCTGAAGTCTAATTTTAGCCTTCTCCTTTCGTTTTCTCTGTCGGTGAAGTTGTCTCCACCCACCGCCATTCCGTATACAAATGGTCTTTGCATTGTTCGTATATTCGTTGTTTCTTGCAAATATACAGATATTTCCATTTGGTTCACAACTTTGTGGACCACAAAGTTGTGAACCAAATGCCGCGCTCCTTAATGACCGTTCCGTTCTATACTGTTCGCTCTCTATGATATGCCCGCTTTTTAACAAATATGCGCTAAAACGGGAGGGCGGGGGCGTTGCGGTATTCGTTGAGGAACACTACTTGCCATATTTTAAGTGTTTTGCGGTGTTTTTGCGTGTGTTTTCGTCGAAATGCCCTATTTGTCGGCCTTTCTAGGGTTAAAATTGTTAATCGGATGCAATTTTTAGCGACGTGTAAATATGCTGTGCAACATAAATTACGGGCGCAAACGTCTTCGCAAACGTTTGCGGTGTCGATTGCGGAGAAAAAATGTTTTGGAGTTTTATAAAGTGTGTTAAATGTCGTCTGTTCGTCTTAACTTTGCTGTTGAAAGAAGTGACAAGGAATGCGCGATATGTTACAAATCGGTCTTTGCAGATGGACGGCGTTGAACGTTCTTTTCCTGGCGCACTGCTTCACAATAAAAGTTGAGAGCTCGGCAGAGGGCTGTTTGAAAGGCATTTTTTGGGGGGCTGATTATAGAATCGTCCGTCTGCCGGCTTTCTTCTTTTTTATCTCGAGTCTTACGACGGAAGGATCGGTCGCACGTGTTGCGGTATCCGGACCGAAAAACAGATATTAATACAAACTAAACTACAAACGGAAGTATGAACAGCAAGTCAATCAGCTCTAAGTTCTGGCTGTTGCTCGTTTGCCTCGTCTCCACAATCACGGCCACGGCTCAGTCTTTTGAGGCCAACGGCAAGGTGGTGGACGGCGCCGACCAGCAGCCTATCCCAGGCGTAGCTGTCGTGGTAAAAGGCACCACCAGCGGCACCGTCACCGACTTTGATGGCAATTTCTCAATTAAAGCCGACAAAGGCCAGACGCTCGTCTTCTCTTTCATCGGCTACACCACCCAAGAGCAGCTCGCTGCACAAGGTATGAACGTGGTTCTCGCCTCCGACGCTCAGGAACTTGAGGATGTCGTCGTCATCGGCTACGGCGTCGCTCGCAAGAACGACCTCACAGGCTCTGTCACGGCCATCAAGCCCGACGAGAAGAACAAGGGTCTCGTAACCAACGCTCAGGACATGCTCGCAGGCAAGGTTGCCGGTGTCACGGTCACCAGCCAGAGCGGCACTCCTGGCGGCGGCGCTACAATCCGCGTCCGTGGCGGCTCTTCGCTCAACGCTTCTAACGATCCTCTCGTGGTAATCGACGGTCTCGCTATGGATAACAATGGCGTCAAGGGTCTGTCGAACCCACTCTCTATGGTCAACCCCCAGGATATCGAGTCATTCACCGTCCTCAAGGACGCTTCCGCTACCGCCATCTACGGTTCGCGTGGCTCCAACGGCGTCATCATTATCACCACTAAGAAAGGCGTCAAGGGCAAGCATCCCAACTTCGCTTACTCTGGCAACATCTCCGTCTCTACCAAGAAGAAGACCATCGATGTTATGGACGGCGACGAGTTCCGTGAGTTCGTTACCAATCTATACGGCGCTGACGCTGAGGCTACTCAGCAGCTCGGCACGGCCAACACCGACTGGCAAGACGAAATCTATCGCGTTGCCCTCGGCACCGACCACAACCTCACAGCTTCGGGTGGCAACAATCGCCTCACCTATCGCGTATCTCTCGGCTACACTGGCCAGGAGGGTATCCTGAAGACCTCCGACTTCAAGCGTACCACCCTCTCTTTCAACCTCTCGCCCAACTTCCTCGACAATCACCTCACCTTCAACATCAACGGTAAGGGCATGATTGCAAAGACCACCTACGCAAACACCGACGCTGTCGGCGCAGCAGTTTGGATGGATCCCACCCAGCCCGTCAAGAGCGACGACGAGAAGTACGCTAACTTCGGCGGCTACTACCAGTGGCTCAAGCAAGACGCTTCTTACAACGACTCCATGTGGCCCTACATCTTCAACTCCAACGCTACCAAGAACCCTGTTGCCCTTCTCAACCAAACCGACAACCACGCTACCTCTAAGAGTGTCATCGGCAACATCGAGGGCACCTATAAGATTCACGGCTTCGAGGACCTCCTCGTCCATGGCAACTTCGGTTTCGATGTTTCTACCGGTAAGCAGGAGACTGAGACCGAGGCCGGCTCCGCCACCAATCCTTACTACGGCTGGTCTGGCTGGGACAAGATTGACAAGTACAACCTTTCTGTCAATGCTTACCTCCAGTACATCAAGGACTTCAACGACGCTAACCACTTCGATATCATGGCTGGTTACGAGTACCAGAAGTTCCACCATGAGCAGGAGTACGACGGCAGCGGCTTCTACCAGAGCACCAACAACGACCCCGACCTCGCTGGCACCGCCTACAAGCGCGATGCTAAGGTCTCTAAGAGCGAGAACTACATCGTCTCTTTCTTCGGCCGTGCTAACTACTCTCTCCTCGACCGTTATATGTTGACCGCCACCGTCCGTTACGATGGTTCCAGCCGCTTCAAGGATCACTGGGCTCTCTTCCCATCCTTCGCTCTCGGTTGGAGAGTCAAAGAGGAGGCTTTCCTCCGCGACGTTGAGGCTATCAACGACTTCAAGATCCGCCTCGGCTATGGCCAGACCGGTCAGCAGGAGGGAATCGGAGACTACGGTTACCTCGCTACTTACACTGCCAATACCACCTCTACCAACTACTATCCCGTAACTGGCAATGGCTCTCTCTACCGTCCCGATGCTTACAACCAGGACATCACTTGGGAGACCACCACAACCTACAACGTAGGTCTCGACCTCGCTTTCCTCAACAACCGCATCTCTTTCAGCGGCGACTACTACTACCGCAAGACCACCGACCTTCTGAACACCGTCTACGTGGCTGCAGGTTCTAACTTCCGCAATCAGGTTACTGGCAACATCGGCTCTCTCGAGAACAAGGGCTTCGAGCTTGCTCTCACCGTCCGTCCTGTCCAGACCGAGGATTGGCACTGGGAACTCTCCGTCAACTCCGCTTACAACAAGAATGAGATCACTGAGCTCATCGGCGAGGAGGGTTACTATGTACTCACTGGCGGCATCTCCAGTGGTACTGGTAACAACTGCCAGGCTCACGCTGTAGGCCATGCAGCAAACAGCTTCTTCGTCTACCAGCAGGTTTACGACCAGAATGGTACTCCTATCGAGGGCCTTTTCGTAGACCGCAACTCAGACGGCGTCATCAACGATGCTGACCGCTACTACTACAAGAGCCCGGCTGCTCCTTGGACCTTCGGTCTCTCCAGCCGCCTCCAGTGGCGCAATGTAGACTTCAGCTTCTCGCTACGTGCTAATGTTGGCAACTACGTCTTCAATGACCTCGAGGCCGGCGCAAGCAACGTAAGCACCGCTGCAGTCTACAACAACGAGTACCTCTCCAACCGTCCTAAGAATGTCCTTGCCAAAAACTGGCAGAGCTGGGATAACGTCCTCTCCGACTACTTCGTACAGAACGCTTCCTTCCTCAAGTGCGACAACATCACCCTTGGCTACAGCTTCGCAAATGTGCTCGGCACCAAGCTCTCTGGCCGCGTCTATGCTACTGCGTCTAACGTCTTCACTGTTACCAACTACAAGGGCATCGACCCCGAGGTTGACGGTGGCATCGACAACAACATCTACCCGCGTCCTTTCACCGGCATCGTTGGTCTGACGCTCAACTTCTAATACCATCTAAAAGTAAACACGATGAAAGCTATATATTCCATTGCTGCAGCCGCCCTCGCATTCTCGGCGACCTCGTGTGTGGATGACCTGGACGTCACGAACATCGACCCCAGTGTCGTTTCCAACCCCGATGCGGCTTCCGTATTCAATAAGTGCTACGCAACTCTCGGCCTCGCTGGTCAGAGCGGCCCCGATGGCGACTGCGACATCGACGGACTCGACGGTGGCACCACCGGCTTCGTTCGCCAGCTCATCAACTCTCAGTGCCTTACGACCGACGAGATGATTTGCTGCTGGGGCGACCCAGGCATCCCTGCCTACAACTACAACCAGTGGGGATCTGACCACCCGATGCTCAAGGGCTTCTACTATCGCCTCTATTTTGGCATCACCATGGCTAACCACTACCTCGAGACTTTCTCTGGTGACGCTACTATGGATGCTGAGGTCCGTTTCCTCCGCGCAATGCAGTACTACTACCTCATGGATGGTTGGGGCAATGTTCCCTTCAAGACCACTGTGACCACGGACAACGCTCCGCAGTACACCCGCGAGCAGATCTTCGACTTCGTTGAGTCTGAGCTCCTTGACTGCGAGAAGGATCTCTCTGAGGCTAAGGCTAAGAGCAGCTCCGATGAGGGATATGGCCGTGCCGACAAGGCTGCCGCTTGGCTCTTGCTCGCCCGTCTCTACCTCAATGCCGAGACCTTTATCGGCACAGATCGTTCTGCCGACGCTCTCACCTATGCCAAGAAGGTAATGGATTCCGACTACGCTCTCGCAACCGAGTCCGTCAATGAGTACTCTGCTTATCAGACCCTCTTTATGGGCGACAATGGCGAGACCTCTGCTTCTCGTGAGATGATCCTCCCGGTTCTCCAGGATGGTGCCACCACTGCAGCTTACTGCTCCTCGATGTTCGCTATCGCTGCTACTTTCAAGAGCGATATGTATGTACGCGATCCGCTTAAGACTGGTAGCGGATGCTCTGAGAGCTGGGGCGGCAACCGTTGCCGTAAGGACCTCATCACTAAGTTCATCTCCGACGAGAGCAAGATTCCTTCTGATACCGACGCTGTTGAGATGGCTCGCGTCGCTGGTGACGACCGCGCTCTCTTCTGGAGCAAGAATCGTACTCTCGACATCGATGCCAACGATGACTTCTCCAAGGGATACTCCACCGTCAAGTTCAACAACTTCTACGCTACCGGTGGCGCTTCCCATGACTCAAAGTTCGTCGATATGGATTGGCCACTCCTTCGCAAGGCTGAGGCTTACCTTATTTACGCTGAGGCTTCCGCTCGCCAGAATGGTGGTCTCGCTACT